>DXGF01000100.1 GCA_019114065.1 Candidatus Dorea gallistercoris | reverse complement strand
CAGATGAAAAATACCCTGTCCCTAATTGACATCTACCGTTGGAATCTTTATAATAGCACTTAATGATAAGGGAGTAGTTGGCGCGAAAAAGCGTAGTTTTGTCAACATACTGGCACAAAAACTGGGCCTGGCATTACTTTAAACGATGAGACTTATTCATGGAACACCATGAATAGGTCTTTTTTTGACGAAACATGCAAAAAGGGACAGGGCTTTTTCAATCTGGGCCGTGGTATTTTTAAAAATACCACGACCCCAACTACATAAGGAGGTACAAATGGGAATCATTGAATTATTTCTGATCGCGGTAGGCCTATCGATGGATGCTTTTGCGGTGTCTGTCTGTAAGGGCCTTGCGATGAAGAGGTGTACGTGGAGCAAGGCAGGGATCGTGGGTTTGTATTTTGGTGTGTTTCAGGCGTTGATGCCAACAATCGGGTATTTTCTGGGGGTGCAGTTTAAGAGTGTGATCACTTCGGTGGATCACTGGATCGCGTTTATCCTGCTGGGGATCATCGGCGGCAATATGATCCGGGAAGCGGTAAAAGGGGACGATTCCTGCGATTCTTCCGGGGCTTCCCTGGATGTGCGGACGATGCTGGCCCTGGCGGTGGCTACCAGCATCGATGCTCTGGCGGTGGGGGTGACTTTTGCGTTTCTTTCGGTGCAGATCATCCCGGCGGTCAGTTTTATCGGCGTGACTACATTTACAATCTCGGTGATCGGTGTTAAAATAGGCAATATATTTGGAACCAGATACAAGGCGAAAGCAGAACTGGCAGGAGGGGTGATCCTGGTGTTGATCGGCTGCAAGATCCTGCTGGAGCATCTGGGGATTTTATGATGTCAGGGTCAAAAGGTCTAAACCCACATGAGTTTGCTCATAAGTGGGTGAAAGACCTTGGGACCCGCCCCGATATGCGAATATTGGGCAGGATCGTGGGAGTGCGCAGCACGTAACAATCCGCAGACATCATAGCCTCTGGCTTTTGACTCAAATATCATCTTTATAGGAGAGAAGCAAAGGAGAACGGATTATGAAGTGGAACCAGTTTCGCTTAAAGACCACCACCCAGGCGGAAGATATCGTCAGCAGTATGCTGGCGGATCTTGGGATCGAGGGAGTACAGATCGAGGACCGGGTGCCTCTTTCTGCCCAGGATAAGGAGCAGATGTTTGTGGACATCCTGCCGGATATCCCGGAGGACGACGGCACGGCCTATCTCACCTTTTACCTGGAGGAAGAGGCGGATAAAGATGCCATTCTCTGGAAGGTGCGGCAGGAGCTGGAGGAGATGCGTTCCTTCCTGGACGTAGGGGAAGGCACCATCCAGGAGTCTGTGACGGAGGACGTAGACTGGGTGAATAACTGGAAGCAGTACTTTCATCAATTTACCATTGATGATATCCTGATCATTCCTTCCTGGGAGCAGGTAGAAGAAAAGGACAGCGGGAAAATGGTCATCCATATCGATCCAGGGACCGCTTTTGGAACAGGGCTGCATGAGACCACACAGCTCTGTATCCGGGCTTTGAAACAATATGTCAAAGAAGGAGACCTGGTGCTGGATGTGGGCTGCGGCAGCGGAATCCTGGGGATGCTGGCACTGAAATTTGGAGCGGCCCACAGTGTAGGCACGGACCTGGATCCCTGCGCCATTGACGCTACCCATGAAAATATGCGGGCAAATGGCATTGACGCGGGCCAGTATGAAGTGATGATCGGCAATATCATTGACGACCCGGCCGTCCAGGAGCGGGTGGGATATGAAAAATATGATATTGTGGCGGCCAATATCCTGGCGGATGTGCTGGTGCCGCTGACGCCTGTGATCGTCCATCAGATGAAGCCAGGCGGTATCTATATTACCAGCGGCATCATTGAAGGAAAAGAAAACTTGGTTGCCCATGCGGCGGAAGAGGTCGGGATGGAGCTTGTCAGTATTGAGCGCCAGGGCGAGTGGGCTTCCGTGGTAGCAAAGAAGAGGGGAAACTAGAGGTATGCAGCATTTTTTTGTACCGCCCTCTCAGGTGGAAGAAGACGGGATCTGGGTTGAGGGACCGGATGTGAACCATATGAAAAATGTCCTGCGGATGCGTCCGGGAGAGGAACTGATGGTCAGCGACGGCGACAACCGGAAATATCGCTGCCAGGTAGACCGGTACGAGGAAGGCGCCGCCCATCTTAAGATTCTGGAGGAAGAGGTGGTAGATACGGAGCTTCCCTCGAAACTGTATCTCTTCCAGGGACTGCCCAAGCAGGAGAAAATGGAGTGGATTGTCCAGAAATCAGTAGAACTTGGGGTCTGCCAGGTAATTCCGATGACGGTCCGGCGCTGTGTGGTAAAACTGGATGAGAAGAAAGCCGCGAAGAAGGTGGATCGCTGGCAGCAGATCGCCGAGAGCGCGGCAAAACAGGCAGGAAGGGGCTATATCCCCAAGGTGGAGAAGGTGCGGTCCTTCCAGGAGGCTCTGGAGCTTGCGGGCAAACTGGATGTAACGCTGATCCCCTATGAATTGGAGCGGGACGTAAAGCGGTCCAAGGAGATCATCCGGGGGATCCAGCCCGGCCAGTCGGTGGGAATCTTCATCGGCCCGGAAGGGGGCTTTGAGAAGGAAGAAGTGGAGGCGGCCCTTGCGGCGGGCGCCAGTTCCATTTCTCTGGGAAGGCGCATCCTGCGGACCGAGACGGCAGGCTTGACCGTATTATCGCTGTTGATGTTCCATTTGGAAGCGTAAATACATAAGCTAGTAGTAAGAAAAATCAGGAAGTGAGTTTATGAAAGAAATCTATCTGGATAATTCTGCCACCACGAAGGCCTACGACAGTGTGGGCGACCTGGTGCGCAAGGTGCTGTGCGAGGATTATGGAAATCCTTCTTCTATGCACGCTAAAGGTGTGGCGGCGGAACACTATATAAAAGAAGCCAAAGAGACGCTGGCAAAGCTTTTGAAAGTACAGGAGAAAGAGATCTATTTTACCTCCGGCGGAACTGAAAGCGATAATCTGGCGATCATGGGGGCGGCAAGAGCCAACCGGCGCCGGGGGAATCACCTGATCACCTCGGCGATCGAGCATCCAGCTGTGATCAATACTATGCGGCATCTGGAGGAAGAAGGGTATAGGATCACCTTCCTTCCGGTGGACCGATACGGGAGGATCCGGCTGGAGGCTTTGAAAGAAGCCCTTTGTGACGAGACCATCCTGGTCTCTGTCATGTATGTAAATAATGAGGTGGGATCCGTGCAGCCCATCGCTGAGGCGGCCAGCATGGTCAAGGCCTATAATAAGGAAATCCTGTTCCATGTGGATGCGGTGCAGGGATTTGGAAAATACCGGATTTATCCTAAGAAATTAAATGTTGATATGTGTGCGTTAAGCGGCCACAAGATCCACGGCCCCAAAGGCATCGGCGCCCTTTATGTAGGGAGCCATGTAAAGATCCAGCCCATTTTATTTGGGGGAGAGCAGCAGAAGAATGTCCGGTCTGGCACGGAAAATGTTCCAGGCATCGCGGGACTGTCGCTGGCGGCCCGGACCATTTATCAGGATCTGGACGAGAAAGTGGCTGTTATGCGGGAGTTAAAGGAACGCTTTATCGAAGGCGTGCAGAAGATCGAGAACACAACGATCCACGGCCTCTATGACGAAACTGCCGCGCCCCATATCATCAGCGTAGGATTTGCGGGGATCCGCAGCGAGGTACTGCTCCACGCCCTGGAAGAGAAGGGGATCTACGTGTCCTCCGGGTCCGCCTGCGCCTCCAACCATCCTCAGGTCAGCGGTGTGTTAAAAGGCATCGGGGCGGAGCAGGAATACCTGGACGCCACTTTGCGGTTCAGTCTGTCTGAATTTACGACCCAGGAAGAGATTGACGAGACCCTGGAGACCCTCTATAATATAGTACCGGTACTTCGAAAATATACCAGACATTGATACCCTATGTCTGAAGACCAAGAGACAGGAGAAAACAGGGAATGAGATTTCATACTTTTTTGTTAAAATACGGAGAGATCGGGATCAAAGGGAAGAACCGATATTTATTTGAAGACGCGCTGGTGCGCCGGGTAAAAAAGGCCCTGGAGGATGTGGACGGAACCTTTCAGGTCTACAAATCCCAGGCCAGGATCTATGTGGACTGCAGCGAGGAATATGACTATGAGGAAGCGGTAGAGCAGCTTACGCGGGTGTTTGGCCTGGTGGGAATCTGTCCGGTGGTCCGTATGGAGGATCGGGGCTTTGAACAGTTGAAAAAGGATGTAGTAGCCTATATGGATGAGGTGTATCCAGACAAGGATCTGACTTTCAAGGTGGAAGCCCGGCGGGCTAAGAAAACCTATCCAAAGACTTCCATGGAGATCAACTGTGATCTAGGAGAGGCGATCCTGGAGGTGTTTCCCCAGACACGGGTGGATGTGCACCACCCGGATGTGATGCTCCATGTAGAGGTGCGCAATGAAATCTATGTTTATTCCCAGATCATACCGGGGGCAGGAGGGATGCCGGTGGGAACCAACGGAAAAGCCACCCTTCTTCTGTCCGGCGGCATCGACAGTCCGGTGGCGGGATACATGATCGCCAAGCGGGGTGTGGAGATTGAGGCGGTTTATTTCCACGCGCCGCCGTATACCAGCGAGCGGGCCAAGGAAAAGGTGGTGGATCTGGCGAAGCTTGTGGCCAGATACGCGGGGCCCATCAAACTTTATGTGGTGAATTTTACCGATATCCAGCTGTACATTTACGACCAGTGTCCTCACGACGAGCTGACGATCATCATGCGCAGATATATGATGCGGATCGCGGAGCATTTTGCGAAAAAAGACGGCTGTCTGGGGCTGATCACAGGCGAGAGCATCGGGCAGGTGGCCAGTCAGACCATGCAGAGCCTGGCGGCTACCAACGATGTATGCACGCTGCCGGTGTACCGGCCGCTGATCGGCTATGATAAGCGGGAGATCGTGGAGATCGCGGAGAAGATCGGCACCTTCGAGACTTCCATCCAGCCTTATGAAGACTGCTGCACCATCTTTGTAGCAAAGCATCCGGTGACAAAACCCAATGTGGAAGTGATCCGTCGATCGGAAGAGCGGCTGACAGAGAAGATTGAAGCATTGCTGGAGACCGCTGTGGATACAGTCCAGGTCATCCAGGTGGAATAAAAAAGATCGCGCTTTTAAGCGCAATCTTTTCTGTGCGGGAGCTTCCCCGCTTAAGTATGCAGATGTAACAGTCGGGTCAAAGTGTCTTATACAAGATAAGGCTCTAATACCTTCATCACATCGGACAGATCCTCTTCGCCGGCGTGGATGGCAAGTTCGATTGGTTTGGACAGGTCAAGGCTGAAGATTCCCATGATGGATTTTGCGTCGATCACATATCTTCCGGACACCAGATCAAAATCATAGTCAAATTTTGTGATCTCATTTACGAAAGATTTTACTTTGTCGATAGAATTTAAAGAGATTTGTACAGTTTTCATTGGAATAACCTCCCTGATTTCTTTGATATTCTATAAATATCTTAAGAGCAGGAAGGATAAAAGTCAAGGAATAAATTGCCAGAGAAAGGAACATACCCTATGAGGAAAGCGGCGCTGCACAATCTGGGCTGTAAGGTGAACGCCTACGAAACAGAGGCGATGCAGGAAATGTTAGAGCAGGCGGGCTATGAGATCGTGCCCTTTGAAGAACAGGCGGACGTGTACATCATCAACACCTGTACCGTCACGAACATGGCAGACCGCAAGTCCAGACAGATGCTGCATCGGGCGAAGAAACGAAATCCGTCTTCGGTGGTGGTGGCCGCGGGCTGCTATGTGCAGACCAAGGAGGCGGACACGTCTGTGGATGAGAGCATCGATATCGTGCTGGGGAATAATAAAAAGAAAGAGATCGTCCCGATCCTGGAAGCGTATTTTCAAGAGCAGGGGCAGAAAAGAATTCAGGTGGAGCGGCTGGATCTTAACCGCGGGCGAGAGTATGAAACTCTGGAAGTCAGCCGCACATCTGGCCACACCCGGGCGTTTATCAAGGTGCAGGACGGCTGCGACCAGTTCTGCTCCTACTGTATCATTCCCTATGCCAGAGGACGGGCCAGGAGCCGGAGACAGGAAGATGTGCTGGCGGAAGTGGAACGGCTGGCAAAGAAAGGCTATCAGGAAGTGGTGCTGACCGGTATCCATTTAAGCTCTTATGGAAAGGATACGGGTGACGATCTTCTTTCCCTGATCAGATGTGTCCATCAGGTGGAAGGCATCCGGCGGATCCGTCTGGGCTCTCTGGAGCCGGGGATCATCACAGAGGAATTTGCCCGGAATCTGGCAGAACTTCCCAAATTCTGCCCCCATTTCCATCTCTCCCTGCAGAGCGGCTGTGACGAGACGTTAAGGCGGATGAACCGAAAGTACGATACGGCCCAGTATTATGAGAAATGTCAGATCCTGCGCCGCTTTTTTCGGGATCCGGCTCTGACCACCGATGTGATCGTAGGATTTCCGGGGGAGACGGAGGAAGAATTTCAGGCTTCTTTTGCTTTTGTCGATGGGGTGGATTTCTATGAGACCCATATATTTAAATATTCCAGGCGGGAAGGGACCAAGGCGGCCGGGATGAAAGATCAGGTTCCGGAACCGGTAAAGACCCGGCGCAGCGCAGCTCTCCTCAAGCTGGGCCAAAAGAAGCGGGAGGCCTATGAGGAACGGCTTGTGGGCACGGTGCAGGAGGTTTTGATGGAAGAGGCTGTAGAGCGGGACGGGCAGATCTATCAGGTGGGACATACAAAAGAGTATGTAAAAGTTGGGCGAAAAACCACAGAAGATCTGTCGAATCAATTTATAAATGTAGAAATTGAGAGCCGTTCACAAATAATACATTGAATTTTAGACAGCAATACGGTAGAATAATCATGAAGTATTTTTGGAGGACGTGAGTATATGAAGGATTTAAGCAGCACTCAGTTTTTTCAGGTAGAAAGCGGTCCGCAGATTCAGGCGAAAGATATCCTTGAGATTGTGTACAAAGCGTTGAGCGAGAAAGGTTATAATCCGGTCAATCAGATCGTTGGATATATCATGTCGGGTGATCCGACCTATATTACCAGTCACAACGGCGCCAGAAGTTTGATCATGAAAGTCGAGCGGGATGAACTGGTGGAAGAACTGCTCAAGACGTATATTGAGCACAACGGATGGGTATAATGACTGTCAGGATCATGGGACTGGACTATGGGTCCAAGACGGTGGGAGTGGCGGTCAGCGATGCCCTGGGGATGACGGCTCAGGCAGTGGAGACGATCTGCCGCAAAGACGAGAACAAGCTTCGCAAGACCTGCGCCCGGATCGAGGAACTGATCGGGGAGTACAAGGTTGAGAAGATTGTCCTCGGTCTTCCCAAACATATGAACAATGATATCGGAGAACGGGCACAGAAAGCAGTGGCGTTTGGTGAGATGCTGCAGAGACGGACCGGCCTTGAGGTCGTGATGTGGGATGAGCGGCTCACCACAGTGGAAGCGGAACGGACGTTGATGGAAAACAGGATCCAGCGGGAAGACCGCAAGAAGTATGTAGACCAGGTGGCGGCAGTTTTAATCCTGCAGGGATATCTGGATTCTGTTTCACTACATAAAAACGGATCGACCATGCCTGAAAGAGGGGTTGAGTGATGGAAAAGATTACATTCATGTCTGGAGAAATGCAGGAAGAAACAGAGTTTTTTGTACTGGAACAGACGAAGGTAGGCGGGGTGTCTTACATTCTGGTCACAGATTCGGAGGAAGATGGGGCAGAATGTTTTATTTTAAAAGATACAGCATCAGAAGAAGCATTGGAAAGCCTCTACGAGGTCGTGGAGGACGAGGAAGAACTGAACGCAGTTTCCAGAGTGTTTGAGGAACTTCTGGAGGATGTGGAGATTGAAAGGTAAAATGTATGTCGATCAGTCAGGAAAAATTCAAGAAAATGCTGAAAGAAAAAGGTCTTAAGGTAACCAATCAGAGGTTGCTTGTATTAGAGGTACTCGCGGAAAACCGTGATAAACACATGACCGCGGAAGACATCTATGAACTGGTAAAGGAAGACTATCCGGAGATCGGATTGGCTACCATTTACCGAACGGTGCAATTGTTGCTGGAAATGCAATTGGTGGATCGTATCAATCTGGATGAGGGATGCGTGCGCTATGAAATCGGGGAACTCTTCGACGGAGAAGGGAAGCACCATCACCATCATTTGATATGTAAGACTTGTGGGAAAGTCCTGCCCTTTCGGGATGATCTCCTGGACGGGCTGGAACGTCATATTGAGGAGAAGACGGGGTTCCACGTGTTAGACCACGAATTAAAGTTCTATGGACAATGCCGGGAATGCCTGAGTGGGGCAGAAGAAAACAGTACGGAAAAACACGTGGAGGTGTAAATTTGAAAAAAGAAAACAATGGAAAACTGCGTATCATTCCGCTGGGTGGCCTGGAGAAGATCGGAATGAACATTACTGCCTTTGAGTATGAAGACAGTATTATTGTCGTGGACTGCGGCCTGGCGTTCCCGGAGGACGATATGCTGGGAATCGACCTGGTGATCCCGGATATCAGTTATCTGAAAGAGAGCATCCAGAAGGTGAAGGGCTTTGTGATCACCCATGGCCACGAGGACCATATCGGGGCGCTTTCTTATGTGTTGCGGGAGATGAATCTGCCGATCTATGCCACAAAGCTGACGATGGGGATCATTGAGCGGAAACTGGGTGAGCACAACCTTCTGCGCAACACCAGAAGGAAAGTGGTGAAGCATGGGCAGTCTATCAATCTGGGGCAATTCCGGATCGAATTCATCAAGACAAACCACAGCATCCAGGACGCGGCGGCGCTGGCGATTTATTCTCCGGCCGGGATCGTGGTCCACACAGGAGACTTTAAGGTGGACTACACGCCGGTATTCGGAGATGCTATCGACCTGCAGCGGTTTGCGGAGATCGGAAAGAAGGGAGTGCTGGCGCTGATGTCCGACAGCACCAACGCGGAACGGCCGGGATTTACCCAGTCGGAGCGGACGGTAGGCATCACATTTGACCATATTTTCGCGGAACATCAGAATACCCGTATCATCATCGCGACCTTTGCGTCCAATGTGGACCGGGTGCAGCAGATCATCAACTCTGCCTGCAAATATGACCGGAAGGTAGTCGTGGAAGGCCGCAGCATGGTCAATATCATCCAGGTCGCCCAGGAACTGGGTTACTTGAATGTACCAGATAAAACCCTGATCGAGATTGATCAGCTCAAGAATTATCCGCCGGAGAAGACGGTGCTGATCACCACGGGAAGCCAGGGAGAATCCATGGCCGCTCTGTCCCGGATGGCGGCGGATGTGCACAAAAAAGTGACCATCATGCCGGGAGATACCGTCATTTTCAGTTCCAATCCGATTCCTGGAAATGAGAAATCTGTATCCAAGGTGATCAACGAGCTCTCCTCCAAAGGAGCAAACGTGATCTTCCAGGATGCCCATGTGTCGGGCCATGCCTGTCAGGAAGAGCTGAAATTGATCTATTCTCTGGTGAAACCCAAATACGCCATCCCGGTGCATGGTGAATACCGACACTTGAAGGCAAACGCGGGGATCGCCAGATCCCTTGGGATCCCCAAGGAGAATATTTTCATCCTGCAGTCCGGTGAAGTGCTGGAGGTCAGCAGTGAGGAGGCGAAGATCGTAGACAAAGTCCACACCGGGGAGATTCTGGTGGATGGTCTAGGTGTGGGTGATGTGGGAAATATCGTCCTGAGAGACCGCCAGCATCTGGCGGAAGACGGGATCCTGATCGTGGTGCTGACCTTGGAAAAACGCAGCAATCAGCTGCTGGCAGGGCCAGATATCGTGTCCCGGGGCTTCGTCTATGTGCGGGAGTCAGAAGGACTGATGGAAGAGGCAAGACAAGTGGTGACAGAGGCGGTAGAAAACTGCCTGAGACACCAGAAAAACGCGGACTGGAGCAAGATCAAGCTGGTGATCCGGGATACCATGAACGAATTTATCTGGAAGCGGACCAAACGCCGGCCGATGATCCTGCCGATCATCATGGATGTGTAAAAACGTTTAATTTGGGACGTAGCCTTTTGCAAAAGGGCTACGTCCCAAATTACAGTTTGCGGTGTACCAAAACGAAGGAAGGGGTGTACCTAAATGATTGTTGACGAGAGATTTACTACCTATGTCTGTTCGCTGGAAACGCCGGAGAACCCGCTTTTGGAGCAGATCGAGCAGGAGGCGCGGGAAGCGCGGGTGCCGATCATCCGCAAGGAGACGCAAAGCTTTTTAAAGACGCTGCTTTTGATCCATAAACCGGAAAGGGTCTTGGAGATCGGGACGGCGGTGGGATTCTCGGCGCTGTTGATGAGTGAGTATCTGCCAGGGGACGGACATATCACGACTATTGAGAATTATGAGAAGCGGATTCCAATTGCCCGGGACAATTTCCGGCGCTGTGGGAAGGAAGAGCGGATCACGCTGATCCAGGGGGACGCCCTTGCGGTCATGAAGGAGCTGGAAGGTCCCTTTGATTTTATTTTCATGGATGCGGCGAAGGGGCAGTATCTTTATTATCTGCCGGAAGCGGTGCGTCTGCTGGCGCCGGAAGGGGTGCTGCTGTCCGACAATGTGCTCCAGGGCGGAGATGTGCTGGAATCCCGATTCCTGGTGGAGCGGCGGGACCGGACGATCCACAGTCGGATGCGGGAGTACCTGTATGAACTGACCCACCACCAACTCCTCCAGACTTCCATCCTTCCCCTGGGAGACGGGGTGGCTCTCAGCGTGAAACGCGGAGAGGGAAAATAGGAGATATCAATAAATCAGAAAAAGGAGAGAACAGGATGAAACAGAGACATCCAGAGCTTTTGATCCCGGCCAGCAGCCTGGAAGTGCTGAAGACGGCGGTGATCTTTGGCGCTGACGCGGTGTATATCGGCGGGGAAGTCTTTGGCCTGCGGGCCAAAGCCAAGAATTTTTCCATGGAAGAAATGAAAGAAGGGATTGCCTTTGCCCATGAACATGGGGTGCGGGTCCATGTGACCGTTAATATCCTGGCCCATAATCGGGACCTGCCCAAGGCGGCGGGGTATCTGCGGGAGCTGAAAGATCTGGAGCCGGATGCGCTGATCATCGCGGATCCAGCGATCTTTGAGCTGGCAGGGGAAATCTGTCCCAAGATCGAGCGGCACATCAGCACCCAGGCCAACAATACCAACTATGGGACCTACCAGTTCTGGTGGAAGCAGGGAGCCAAGCGGGTGGTATCCGCAAGAGAGCTTTCCCTTTCCGAGATCCGGGAGATCCGGGAGAAGATCCCGGAAGAAATGGAGATCGAAAGTTTCATCCATGGGGCTATGTGCATCTCTTACTCCGGCCGCTGTCTTCTGAGCAATTATTTTACCGGCCGGGATGCCAACCAGGGAGCCTGTACCCATCCCTGCCGCTGGAAATACGCGGTGGTGGAAGAAACACGGCCGGGAGAATATATGCCGGTCTATGAAAATGAGCGGGGAACGTTTCTTTTCAATTCCAAGGACCTGTGCATGATCAAGCATATCCCGGAGATGATCGAAGCCGGCATCGACAGCTTCAAGATCGAAGGCAGGATGAAGACCGCCCTGTATGTGGCCACGGTGGCAAGGACCTACCGGAAGGCTATCGATGATTATCTGGAAAGTCCCAAGAAATATCAGGCCAACATGGGTTGGTATCTGGACCAGATCGGAAGCTGTACCCACCGGGAGTTTACCACTGGATTTTATTTTGGCAAACCAGGGGAGGAAAGCCAGATCTACGATGCCAGCACTTATGTAAAAGAATACACCTACCTTGGAATGATCGGCGATGAGTGGGACGGTCTGTATCAGATCCAGCAGAAAAACAAATTTTCCGTGGGGGAGACCATTGAGATCATGAAGCCGGACGGCCGCAATGTGGAGGTGACGGTGGAGCGGATCGTAAATGAGGAAGGAAAGGACCAGGAAAGCGCGCCCCATGCCAGGCAGATCGTGTATGTGGGCCTGAATAGCCAGGCAGACCGCTATGACCTGCTGCGGAGAGTAGAAGAAGACAGGAAGCCTGTCTCATAAACCTGCGGGACAAGGGGAATTTTGTATGGAAAAGCACAAATAAGTCGCATTTTACATAGACTATATTAAATACGCTTAGAGGTGCTTTTCTTGAAATCTTTTCCCCAACCCCTCACCGCTGCGGAAGAAAGGTATTATTTGCAAAGATATACGGAGGGTGATCTCGAAGCAAAGCATATCCTGATCGAACGGAACCTGCGCCTCGTTGCACATATCGTAAAAAAGTACCAGTCTTACGAAGAAGACACCGAAGATCTTCTTTCCATCGGGACGATCGGCCTCATTAAGGCAGTGGTCACATTTAACCCCGATAAATGTGTCCGGCTTGGGACCTATGCGGCCCGGTGCATCGAAAACGAGATCCTGATGCATCTGCGGGCCAAGAAGAAATCCTCCCGGGAAATATCTCTGTACGAACCCATTGGCACAGACCGGGAGGGCAATGAGATCCAGTTGTTCGATATCATTGAGACAGAGGACGATGCCCATCGGAAGATCGAGCTGAAAGACGATGTCAAGACACTGTATTCCCGGGTGGAATCCGAGCTGTCGCCCCGGGAGCGGCTGGTGCTGAAAATGCGTTACGGACTGTATCATGAAGAGGAATATACCCAGCGGGAGATCGCCGAGATCCTGGGCATCTCCCGCTCTTACGTTTCCAGGATTGAAAAAAGCGCCATCGAAAAACTGCGGGAATTCTTTTGAAACTACAAAAAATTCAAGTTGACAAACGGAGAAGATCTGAGATAAGATGTGTTTACATCAAATCGAGATCTTCTCCGTTTTTTGTGTCCGGCCGATTCGGCCTTTATTTCCTGGAAATATGTTAGTAACGATTATCAACGCTTTTCGGATCAGGAGAGCAAGAAAAGAAAGGAGTGAAGCAATGGCATTTTGCACCATATTGTCCGCCGCGCTTCAGGGATTGGCTGTAGAGCCGGTGCGGGTGGAGGCGGATGTGAGTAATGGCCTGCCCCTCTTCCATATGGTAGGCTATCTGTCGTCGGAGGTGAAGGAGGCGGCGGCCCGGGTGAGAACGGCGGTCAAAAACGCGGGGATCCAGCTCCCGCCAAAGCGGATCGTGGTCAATCTGGCTCCGGCTACCCTGCGCAAGAGGGGAGCTTCCTTTGACCTTCCGATCGCGCTGGCAGTCATGGGGGCGCTGGATCTGTATGATCCGTCCAGACTCAAAGGAACGCTGGTCATCGGAGAATTAAGTCTGGATGGGAGTGTGAGGGAAGTTCCGGGGATCCTGCCGATCGTGCTGGCGGCCCGGGAAATCGGATGTCACACCTGCATCCTGCCCAAGGGCAACGCGGCTGAAGGAGCCCTGGCAAAAGGGGTGCGGATCCTCGGTATAGGCAGTCTGAAGGAAGCGGGCCAGTATCTGAGGGGAGAGATCCGGCTTCACCCGGCGGAGGAAGGAAACGGCGGGGCCTCCAGGCATTTTCCGGAAGAAAGCCTGGACTATAGTGAGATCCACGGTCAGGAACACATCAAACGGGCGGCGGAAGTGGCTGTGGCCGGCGGACACAATCTGCTGCTCATCGGACCGCCAGGGAGCGGCAAATCGATGATCGCCAGGAGGATCCCCACGATCCTGCCGCCGCCAAGCCTGGAAGAGAGTATGGAGATCACCAAGATCTACAGCATACTGGGAATGGTTGATAAGGAGCGGCCGCTGATCACGGGG
>DXGF01000099.1 GCA_019114065.1 Candidatus Dorea gallistercoris | reverse complement strand
CGTCGCCCTGGCGGGAGGTGCCGCTGGAGGTGCAGGCCACATCGTACTTGGCCGCGTCTGTCAGGATCATCAGCTTCTCATATATGCTTTTCTCTTTCTGGATCCGCATAGCTTTCTCCCTTTCTTTCCTTCCTCAGATCCCAAAATCTTCTTGTTTCAGCCATCAAAAAAGAACGTTTGTTCGATAAATCTATTATACAAACAAACGTTCTTTTCGTCAACTCATTTTTTGCTATTTACGATTTACGGGAAGATCATGCATTCCGCGAAGATCCGCTCATAGTTCTCTGTCTCTGCCAGTTCCATGTATTCCATACGGCAGGCCATCTCTTCCACATCCTGCTTTGCCGCCTGGGACAGAAGGGTCATGTAAGCACCCGTTTTGGAAGAGTTTCCCACATAGACCAGTTTTTCTTTCACTTCTTTTGGCAGAATCCCAGTGCCCACCAGAGAATCCGCCGGAAGATGGGCGCCAAACTGGCCGGCGATCATCACCTGGTCCAGCTCTTCCATCTCTAATCCCGCCTTCCCCAGGAGGGCGGTAAAGCCCGACAGGATCGCTCCCTTGGCAAGCTGCACCTGCCGGATATCCGACTGGGTCACCAGAAGCTCCGGTTCCTCACACAGGATGAACTCCCGCTTCTTCCCATTGGTCCGCAGCCGGCCCCGCAGGGCGCTTTCTTGCGGGATCTGTTCCGGTTTCACGAAGACTCCCGTCTTCTTCACCAGGCCGGCCCCCAGCAGTTCCCGCAGCACCGCCAGGATTCCGCTTCCGCAGATCCCTGCCGGCTCCTGGTCCCCGATCGTTGTAAGCTGTATCCCATCCTCTGTAAATGTGACATCTTCAATGGCGCCTTCATCCGCCCGCATCCCGGAGCTGATATTCATGCCCTCCAGCGCCGGACCTGCCGCGCAGGAACAGCACAGCAGCCGCCCCCTGCTGGCAAGGACGATCTCCCCATTGGTGCCAATATCGATGAACAACACATTCCCCTGCGCCCTGGCAAGCTGGCAAACGTGAGCCCCTGCCACGATGTCCGCTCCGATATAGGCGGATACCTGAGGCAGGCAGTAGAGCCTTGTATGTTCACCGGCTTTCAGACCGATCTCTCCTGCCAAAAGGGTCTTCGCCTCCAGAAACGCCGGCTGATAAGGCGCCCTTCCAATGGATCTTGCGTCCACTCCCAGAAGCATATGCATCATGGTGCAGTTGGCGCTCACATCGATCTCCCGGATAATTTCCGGGGAAATATCCGCCTCCCGGCACATCTGGGCGATCATGGCATTTAAGGAGCCAACGATCGCTTTCTGAAGCTCCCGGGCCCCCGTCTCTGGATGCTCATATTCATAGGTGATCCTGGTAAGCACGTCCAGTCCATACTGCTTCTGGGCGTTGATCATGGAAGCGCTGGCTGCCTCTTCCCCCGTCTCCAGGTCGATCAGAGCCGCCACCACGGTGGTGGTCCCGATGTCCACCGCCACTCCATATCCTTCTCTTCCCTGGTCCCGCTGGAATTCCGGCAGATACCCCTGATCCAGGATGGTATGTGTTCCCTCCTGCTTCAAGATCTCAACCTCCAGATCCCCCAAGATCTGGACCATACAGGAAAGCCGGATCCCCTGATCCACCTCTTCCGTCTTTAGATGGATCTCTTCCGTCCCGGACATGGAAGAGGCCCCTTCTCCTGTCACTTTGACCTTGCATTTTCCGCAGATTCCCTTCCCATTGCAGGGATTATCCACGATAATCCCTGCTTCCAGAAGGACTTCCAGAAGATTCGCTCCTTCCTGGCAGGAAATACGCTGTCCCGTTTTCCCCACTGTGATCCCCGCCATGGCTTAAGCTTTCTCCTTATTTAATGCGCAAAGGATCTCCCGCACATTGGAAATGGGAGACCTCATTCCCAGGCCGCAGGCCGGAGAGATGATATCGGACCCTGCTGCCACACAGCCTTCCGTCAAGGTCCTGACCCGGTCCGGTGTGCCAAATTCCAGAGCGTAGGTGCTGACATTTCCCATCAGCACCCGGTCTGGCAGGTGTTTTCTGGCCTCTTTCATGGGCACGACAGAATCAAAGCTTAGGGCATCGCTTCGCAGTTCATCCACTTCCCGGTAAACGGGCTGCATCTGGCCGCAGATATGGACGATCGATCCCAGCTTTTCCCTGGGGAGCCCCAAAAGAAGCCGGTTGATATAAGTCACCGCGAATTCTCCAAAATAGTTCGGCCCCAGGATCTCACCTGTCCCGCTGGGGTCTGAGATCGCGATCACATCCGCCCCCGCCTCCACCTGAGCCTGCCCAAAGCGGATCAGCTGCTCCGTGATAAACTCCATATAAGCGTGGACTTCTTTGTTTTTCTTGCGCATCTCTTTATAGAGGGTCACCGGCTCCATCAATGACCCAGCTGTACTGACCGGACCGGTCAGATTGCCTACGATCGGCACATCCCGGGTCTCTTCCTTCAGGATGCGGATGGCGTCCAATACCACTTTTGCCCGCCCTTTTCCTAGATCTACAGGAGATAGTTTCTCAAACTCACTGACCGTTTCTATGGCGTAGCCCACCACATGGGGCTCGTAGATCTGAGAGCCCAGGTCCACTTTGGCTCCCATCTCTTCCGCCTCCACCGTCATGCAGAAGGGAACACCGCAGTTCTCAAAGCACCCTCTCTCATATACCGCCTTTGCCAGCGCCGCCATCTTCCTGGCGTCTGTGTGGGCCTCCGGCAGAAAGGTCTGGATCTCTTCCATCAGGTCCGTGGTGACCATATTCATCATGCCGCCCGGGCAGATACAGGCCGGCCGGTCCGGTTTCTCCCCGGCAAAAATTAGTCTCAAACGTTCTTTTGGTGTCAGCATCTTCTTCTCCTATGCGATATTCAATAGATTTTTCGCCAGCTTGACCGCCTCCACAGCATTCTGGGAGTAGCCGTCCGCGCCGATCTTGTCCGCGTATTTCTGGGAAATGGGGCCGCCGCCGATCATCACCTTTACCTGGTCCCGGATCCCCGCTTCTTCCAGAAGACGGATGACCGTCTCCATTCCTCCCATGGTGGTGGTCATCAAAGTAGACAGACAGATCAGCTTCGCCTTCTTTTCCTTGGCGGTATCTACAAATTTCTGGAGGGGTACGTCTCTTCCCAAATCGATCATATCGAACCCGGCCGTCTCCATCATGATCTTCACCAGGTTCTTGCCGATGTCGTGGGTATCGCCTTCCACCACGCCGATCACGCCTTTGATCTTGTCCTCCCCGGACGTGTCCGGCAGATACGGCCGCAGGATATCAAGGCCCACATACATGGCATCAGAGCAGAGCAGGAGATCTGTGACAAAATACTCTTCCTCCTCATAGAGCTGGCTGGCCCGGTTCATCCCGTCCACCAGTCCTTCCATGATGCCGTCAAGAGCCAGATAGCCCGCCTCCAGATACTCCTTGGCAGCTTGTGCCACATCGTCCTCTTCCATCTCCAGCACGCCGTCTGACAGGCGTTTCAATAACTCTTCTTTCTTCTGTTCCATGTGTTTTTCCTCCATTTTCCCGCAATATTTAAATAGAAGCCCTCTCGATCAGCCGGACCTCTTTGAACACTCCATTTTCCAGCTGATAGCCCACATTTTTGATACACATCTGTCCGGCCATCTTCACCGTCCCGATCATCTCGATGCAGCCCTCCCCATATGACATAGAACTGCTAAGGATACGGTCCACGAATTTCCCCCGCCCGGTTCCCAGCAGGGTCAGCGTGGTCTTGGGACACAAAAGGACCATCGTATGTTCATCCGCCAGCTTCTCTGCATCTTTGAGAAAGTCACAGGTGAATACTTCCGCCACCTGGGCCGCCATCTTAGGACCTAAGATGTTGACCCCTCCCGAAGAATCCGCGTAGCTCAATAGATCCGCCCCGTACTTCTTGGCTTCCTCCATGAAGCTTAAGATCTGCCGTCCCAGCTTACGGAACACCTCTGTCATCAACTCCGGTGACTTCCGCCAGCCCTTGAACACATATTTGGCATCGATCAGCACGTTTAAGATGGTAAATGGCCCCGAGACCTGCAGGACCACATGCTCTCCCTGGTCCCGCAGCCTGCGGCAGGCCAGCAGCACTTCATGGATCCGCCCTTTGGTAAGATCGATGTCTGGCAGGTCCAGAAGCTCTTCCACGGAATGACAGACATATTCTCCGGCTCTCGGCCCCGCCTTCTCATTTCCATAATTTACGATCCCGCCCATGGCCTCCGCTTCCACCGTGTGGCAGAAAGGCAGTTCGCAGAACACGGCGCCCTCATGTTCCTTTATGGCTTTCGACAGCCGGGACATAGTCTCATGATGGAAATGGCAATCCGGGAATGTAAGATCCAGCCTCTTGGTCACTTCCTCGCTGATCCCTGCCGAATTATCATAGGTACAGTGAAAATCTTTGATCTCTCCCATCCTTCTACCTCTCTTTCCCTTGCTTTTGCTCATGTATTTCCGGCACTTTCTGCCGTTCCAGAACAGACGCCGCCAGAATCCTGCCCTCCCCCGGCACCGCCACAATCTCCATCTCATCTTCCCGCGAAAATTCTCTCTCCGGCATGTCCATAAGTCCCCTGAGCCGCTCCTGGCTCAGGTTCCGGAAATCTTCCATACATATGGCCGCTCCCTGGTTCAGCCTGCGCACCTTGCTCCCGACTTCCTCGGCTTCCTCTCTTGACATTCCTTCCATATGAGTAAAAAAGAGCAACTCTGCCCACTCAATCTGGTCTGTATAAAACTGCCCAAATCCATCCACGTCATCCTCGAAAGACGAGATGTCGATCATAACAATTCTTTTGCTCAGCCTCAAGTTTATCCCGTATTTTTCTTCTGCCTGCAGGCAGGCCCTGCACACCTCGGACAATTTTCCGATCCCGGATGGCTCGATCAGAATCTGATCCGGATGAAATGCTTCCCTGATCTCCCCGATCCCCTTCCAGAGATTCGGCGCAAGAGTGCAGCAGATGCAGCCTGTGTTCAGTTCTTTTACTGGGACCTTCCCCAGAGGCAGTCTGACATCCAGCGGCACTTCCCCGGATTCATTCTGGATCACCGCCGTCTTCCCGGGAAGCAGCGGCAGATATCGATTGATAAACGTAGTCTTCCCCGATCCCAGGAAGCCGGATATGATATGGATGTCCATTCTGGCTTTCCCTCCTCGTAACCGCAAAAATGGAGGAAAGACGCTTAACCGCCCTTCCCCCGCTAAAATAACTCTACTCTCTCCCATTTGTTTTTTCAAATCGTTTTTTTCTATGTTTTTATAGATGAATTCAATAAGATGACTGTTCTTGACTTATATCGCTTGCTTTAACAAGTATGACCATGAACGACATATCAAGAAGATCACGACCATCGCTATGCTGTGCGCCATTTCCTACGCTGTTAATTTCCACAGGGACCTGTATAGAGAAAAACTCCTGATCCAACTGCCAGGCTGCGGGAAATACGATCTTTCAGATACGCAGGCGGCTTAAGCCCTATGCCGCCTTCCATGACTACATCCGGATGCTCCCCGGATATGGATACAATGAGTTGATGACTCAGAAATGAATTACCGCAAGGGACATGAGTTGTTTTTCTATATCTGTGATTTCCTTGAGATCCATCCAAAAGAATTTTTCGATGACAGCCTGGAAAATCCCTGTCTCTCCAGACAGTTGAGCGGGAAATTCTCCGCACTTTCTCCACAGAAACAGGAACATTTGCTCTTTCTCATCAACAACCTCCTGGATACATAATAGTCGGGGCCGGGGTATTTTTAAAAATACCCCGGCCCCGACTACTATTCTCTACAATTTATTGACCGCCGCCGTCAGATACTCATTGCTGACTTCATAGAACTTCTCATTCTCTACTGCCTCCGCAAGTGACGCGTCGATCGGCATCCTGCCCAGCACGGGAAGGTCTAATTCCTTCGCCGCTTCCTCGATATGGCTCTCTCCAAAGACGGAGATCTTCTTTCCGCAGTCCGGGCAGATCAGATAACTGTAGTTCTCTACCACGCCCAGGACTGGAATGTTCATCTGCTTCGCCATCTTATAGGCTTTCTTGACGATCATCCGCACCAGATCCTGCGGGGAAGTGACGATCACCACCCCATCCACCGGAAGGGACTGGAATACAGTAAGAGGCACATCTCCCGTTCCGGGAGGCATGTCCACGAACAGATAATCCAGCTCGCCCCACATGACATCCGTCCAGAACTGGGTCACCACTCCGGCGATGATCGGCCCCCTCCAGATCACCGGATCGGACTCATGATCCAGCAGGAGATTCACCGACATGATCTTGGTCCCGTCTTTCGCCTCACTGGGGAAGATCCCGTCTTCAGTTCCTTTGGCGGTCTCATGGATTCCGTACATCTTAGGGATCGACGGTCCTGTGATATCTGCGTCCAGGATCCCTACTGAGAATCCCTGCTCCCGCATCATCCTTGCCAGGGACGCGGTCACCATTGATTTCCCCACACCGCCTTTGCCGCTGACTACCGCGATCACCTTATTGATGTGAGAAAAAGCGTTTGCCGGCTGCTTGAGATCCTGGGGCTTGCTCCCGCAGGAATCCGCGTGGGCGCAACCCGCGCAGTCTGACGGGGAGCACCCGTTTTGTTGCTCTGCCATTTTTCTAACCTCTTTCCTGTCTCTGGCCTAAGATCTCTTTTGCCAGAATCATTCTATCCTTTATTCTTCCGCCGCCGCGATCACTTCAATCTCGCAGAGGGCATTCTTTGGAAGTGTCTTCACTGCCACACAGCTTCTGGCCGGCTTGGATGTAAAATATTTCGCGTATACGTCATTGAACGCGGCAAAATCTCCCATATCTGCCAGGAAACAGGTGGTCTTGACCACTTTATCAAAAGATGTGCCTGCCGCTTCCAGCACGGCGCCTACGTTCCTGCAGGCCTGATCCGCCTGTCCCTCAATGCCTTCCGCCAGGTCGCCGGTAGCAGGATCCGCGCCAAGCTGTCCCGCGCTAAAGAACATTCCTCCTTGCACATATCCCTGTGAATATGGTCCCAGCGCCGCTGGCGCTTTCTCAGTCGCTACAACTTTCATGATCTACCTCTCCTTTGCTTCTTTTAATAATCTTTGCGCGATACAGATATCAAAGAGACCCATTCCTACCGATTTAAAGTAGGTCGTCTCTTCGGCGGCTTCTTCCACCGATCCTCCCGATGCCAGGAAATCACTCATCAGGATCACCTGTTCTTTCTTAAGCCGTCCTTCTGCCAGCGGCTGGCTTAAGTCCCCGCTTTCCTCACAGGCATAAGGCAGCTCCACATAGACCCGGTCCACCAGGTCCATCACCGCATCCGGGATCTCCCGCATATCCGGCGTATAAGATCCAATGGCAATGATGCATTTTCCTCTCAAAAGCTCCTTATCATTAGGAAGCACCGGCGTAGCGGAAGGGGTGGTGGTGCAGATGATATCGCTCTTTGCCGCTAACTCCTCTGCTGTACTACATTGTACTACCTTTACCCTGGGGTCTGCAATAGCTTTTTCCAATCTCTGACCATATTCCGTCAGATCCCGCCCGCTGTGACTATAAAGGAATACTTCCTGGATCTCTCTGGCCGCGCAGGCATATAAGGCCTGATAGAAGCCCTGTACCCCGGCACCTACGACCCCTACGGTATGGCAGTCCTTCCGGGCCAGATGTCGGATGCTCACCCCGCCGATGGCCCCTGTCCGGTAAGCCGTCACCGCCTGCCCGTCCAAGATCGCCTGGGGCGCTCCGGTCACAGGGTCGTTCAACAGTACCACTCCATCGATGGAAGGGAGCCCCTGCTTCACATTGTCCGGGAAGATCGTCAGGATCTTCGTGCCAATGGCGTCTCTGGTATAGCAGGGCATATACATCAGTGTTTTATTGTCATATTCCACGGACGGACGGTTTGGCACATAGTACTCTCCGCTCCGGATGATCTCATATGCATGTTCGATCTCATCCATCATCTGCTCCGGGTCCGCCAGTTTCTCAATCTCATCTTTTCCGAGTAAAATCATAGATCATTGGTTCCTTTCTGTATCCTATCCTACTGATGATCTGCCGCTTTGTAAATCTCAAACATTTCCTTCGCCCCAAGTTTCATGAAGCAGCCAAGCTTCACGGTATCCCCTCTGGTGGCGCTGTCCGCCATCCTGCGCAGCACCTCGTCCGGCTGAACGCCGATGGAAAGCTCTCCGATGGAAGTTGGCATCTGGATCTCCCGGAAGAAGGCCTCAGTCTGTTCGATGGCCAGGACAGCGGCTTCTTCCGGGTCTTCTTCCTGGATTCCCCACACTTGTCTCCCATACCGGGCAAACCTGGACACATCCAGCTTGTACACATATCTGGCCCAGCTTCCCCACACAGCAGCCAGAGTCGCCCCATGGGCCTCATCGAACATACCGCTGATCTCATGGCCCAGCTTGTGGCAGGCAAAATCTTTGGGTCTTCCCAGGCCCGTCAGCCCATTGTGGGACAGACTGCCGCACCACATCAATTCACTCATGGCGTCATAGTCCATCTGATCTTCATATGCCTTCCTTCCATTGCGGATCACCGTGCGCATCAGCCCCTCCGCGATCTCATCGGTCATCTCGTTTCCCTTCACCGGAGTGAAATACCGTTCCAGTGTATGCATCAGGATGTCTGTGATCCCGCAGGCCAGCTGATATTTGGAAATGGTGTAGGTCAGTTCCGGATTCATCAGCGCAAACCGGGGACGGATCAGATCTGTGTTGATGCCCGCCTTCTTCCCTGTCTCCTGGTTGGTGAGCACCGCAGAATCACTTGTCTCGCTTCCGGCCGCTGAGATGGTCAGCACCACTCCTACCGGGAGCGCCGCCTGGACCGGTGCTTTCCCCATCCAGATATCCCAGATATCTGTTCCAGGCACGCAGGCTCCAACGGCCACCGCTTTTGCCGTGTCGATCACACTGCCGCCGCCTACCGCCAGGATCAGATCTGCCTGGAAAGAAATCGCCTTTTCCACCCCTTCCCTGGCAAGGGTCAGTCTGGGGTTGGGCTGTACGCCGCCCAATTCTTCATAGATGATTCCCTGTCCGGTGAGTTCTTCCTGGATTTCTTTCAGAAGTCCGCTTCTTACCGCGCTTTTGCCGCCGTAGACCAGAAGCACTCTGAAAGCCCCCAGTTTCTTCGCTAATTTCCCAGCTTCCTTCTGGGCTCCTTTGCCAAATATGATCTCCGTAGGAGAATACTGTGTAAAATTATGCATATTCAAACACTCCTTTGCGTCATGATTTTGATCAGTGGATTGCTTCTCCGGTCAGGATCGCCACAGACCGGGGTCCAAGGAGGATCTCTGTCCCCAAGATGTCCGCCGGTTTCCGGTAACAGCCGCTTCCCTCTACACCTGTGTTGACCGCGATCTTCCAGCGAAATCCTTCCGGCAGTCTTGGCAGTTCACAACTCACTGCCTCCCAGAAGGCATTCACCCCAAGATAGACAATGTCGTCCCTGTCTTTCCTGCCGTCATAGCCCGCGAACATCACAGCTATGATTCTTCCATCTCCCTCATAGGAAGCTTCCCATGCCTTCTTGGAATGAAGGCTGACCTCCGGGAGACCGCATTTAGCCGGACCTGACAGGCCGGTGATGGCAGGATGATTTCTCCTAAATCCGATCAGATATCGGAAGAAATCGTGGATATCCTGGTTTTTCCTTAGATTCTCCCAATCCAGCCAGGAGATCTCATTGTCCTGACAGTATGCGTTATTATTTCCATACTGGGTATTGCAGAACTCGTCTCCCGCCAGAAACATGGGTGTTCCCCTACTGGTCAAAAGGACTGCGCAGGCATTCTTGATCATCCGGCGGCGCAGGGCGTTTACCCCCGGATCATCCGTCTCGCCTTCAGCCCCGCAGTTCCAGCTCCGGTTGTCATCGGCGCCGTCTGTGTTTCCCCAGCCGTTTGCCTCATTGTGCTTTTCATTGTAGGCATACAGATCATACAAGGTGAAACCGTCATGACAGGTCAGAAAATTCACGGAAGCGTCCTTACCCCGAATGTGGATGTCATAGATATCCGGGGAACCGATGATCCGTTGGGCCGCGGCGTTCGCCGCCTGAAGGCCACCTTTTAAGAATTCTCTCAGATCATCCCGGTATCTGCCGTTCCACTCGCTCCACCGGCTGAAGGCCGGGAAGTTTCCCACCTGGTACAGACCTCCCGCATCCCAGGCCTCCGCGATCAGCTTCGTGTCCCCTAAGATGGGGTCCTGGGCGATGGCCCGCAGCAGAGGTGGATTCTGCATAGGAGAGCCGTCGTCATTTCTCCCCAGGATAGAGGCCAGGTCAAACCGGAAGCCGTCCACCCGGTAGGTAGTGACCCAGTACCGCAGACAGTCCAGGATCAGCTGCTGCACCACCGGGTGATTACAATTCATGGTATTGCCGCAGCCGCTGAAATTATAGTAATACCCTTCCGGGGTCAGCAGATAGTAGATGTTATTGTCAAATCCTTTGAAAGAAATAAATGGGCCGTCCTCATTGCCCTCCGCCGTGTGATTAAAGACCACGTCCAGGATCACTTCGATGCCATTTTCGTGGAGGGACTTGACCAGCCGCTTAAACTCCAGTCCCTCCCGGTTATACTCCACCGCGGAAGTGTAACTGGTGTTGGGGGCGAAGAAACTGACCGTATTGTATCCCCAGTAATTGACCAGCTCTCTGCCGTCCACCTCCCGGCATCCACTGAGCTCGTCAAACTCGAAGATCGGCATAAGCTCCACCGCGTTGACCCCCAGGTCTTTCAGATAGGGAATCTTCTCCTGGATCCCCTTAAAAGTACCTTTGGCTTCTACATCCTTGGCCAGCTTCGTAAAGCCTCTCACATGCAGTTCATAGATGATCAGTTCTTCCATGGGGATCTTAGGTCTGGTTTCCGTCCCCCAGTAGAAATTATTCCTGACCACCCGGGCCCGGTAGCCTTCCTCACAGACCTTCTTCCCCCATACGCTCTGGCCGGTCACCGCCTTCGCGTAAGGGTCCAGAAGCACATGCTTCTTGTCGAAGAGCAGGCCCTTCTTTGGCTCCCAGGGGCCGTCCAGCCGGTAAGCGTACTCGAATTCTTCCACATTCAGGCCGAACACGATCATGGAATACACGTCCCCGATCCGGTAATTCTCCGGGAACGGCAGGACCGCGTACGGTTCGGATGCCCTCCTGTGGTACAGCAGCAGTTCGCAGGACGCCGCCCCCTTGGACTGTACCGTGAAATTCACTCCCTTGGGGATCGGCGTGGCGCCCAGGAACATGTAGAATCCCGGCCGCACGTCAAAGCCATTCACCCGGTCCAGAGGCTCCATGTGCTGGATCTGGTTTCCAAATAAGCTGATGGTCGTCAGCTCTTCCGCCCCGTCCCTTGCCTCATCGATCATCCACACTCCTCCTTTCAGCCCCCAGAGGCATTTCTTCTTGTCTTCCAGATGATTATACAAAAAAAGAGGGATATTTTCAATCGGGGCCGGGGCCTTTTTAAAAA
>DXGF01000098.1 GCA_019114065.1 Candidatus Dorea gallistercoris | reverse complement strand
ATCGCCAATCCGGCCCTGGTGGTGCTGGATCTGGAGAAATTCGCGAAGGCGGCCCACGCCCATGGAGTGCCTTTTATCGTGGACAATACCTTTGCCACACCGGTCAACTGCCGGCCTTTCGAGTGGGGCGCGGATATCGTCACCCACTCCACCACCAAATACATGGATGGACACGCGGCCTGCGTAGGCGGCGCCATCGTGGACAGCGGCAATTTTGACTGGGAGGCTTACGGGGACAGATTTCCGGGTCTCACCACACCGGATGAGACCTATCACGGGATCGTCTATACTCAGAAATTCGGCAGGATGGCCTATATCATGAAGGCCACGGCTCAGCTTATGAGGGATCTGGGGTCCATCCAGTCTCCCCAGAACGCGTTCCTTCTGAACCTGGGGCTGGAGACCCTGCCTCTCAGAATGGAGCGCCACTGTGAGAATGCCAGGAAAGCGGCGGAATATCTGCAGGGGCACGAGAAGGTAGCCTGGGTGAGCACCCCGGCGCTCCCGGGGGACAGATACTATGATCTGGCTCAGAAATATCTGCCAGACGGGACCTGCGGCGTCATCACATTCGGGCTGAAAGGCGGAAGGGATGCGGCAGTCCGCATGATGGACGCCTTAAAGATGATCGCCATCGTGACCCATGTGGCAGATGCCAGAAGCTGTGTGCTCCATCCGGCCAGCCATACCCACCGGCAGATGAACGACAAGGAGCTGATGGAAGCCGGCGTGCAGCCGGACCTGATCCGGTTCAGCGTGGGGATCGAGAACATCGCGGATATCATCGCGGACCTGGAGCAGGCGCTGGAGCAGGTATAAAATAAGAGCAACACCTCCATACTAATCAAAAAGGTATGGAGGTGTCTTTTTATGGAAAGAGAGAATCGCGAAGAACAGCAGAAGGAAGAGATCAGGGAGACGGGGAGCCTGAACCTGGAGGAAGGAAAGAGGGGACACAAGATCAAGCTTCTGACCATCATCGGGGAGATTGAGGGACACGAGGCGGTGTCGGGGAACACCAAGGCCACCAAGTATGAGCATCTGCTGCCAATGCTGGCGGAAGTGGAGGACAGCCAGGAGATCGAAGGCTTGCTGGTGCTTTTGAACACCCTGGGCGGGGATGTGGAGGCGGGCCTGTCCATTGCGGAGATGATCGCATCCCTCAGCAAACCCACTGTTTCCCTGGTTTTGGGAGGAAGCCACTCTATCGGCGGGCCTCTGGCGGTATCTGCCAGGTATTCCTTCATCGTGCCCAGCGGCACCATGATCATCCATCCGGTTCGCTCCAGCGGAATGTTCATCGGTGTTCCCCAGAGCCTGCGTAACATGGTGCGGACCCAGGATCGGATCACCCGTTTCCTTTCCGACCACTCCCATATGAGCCGGGAGAGGATCGAGAAACTGATGCTGAACCCTACGGAACTGGTAAAAGACGTAGGGACCCTTCTGGAGGGGGAGGAAGCAGTCCGGGAAGGACTGATCGACGAGGTGGGCGGGATGAGCCAGGCACTGCGTAAACTGCACGAGATGATCGATCAGGAGCGGGCCAAAAACAGCCAAAATAGATAATGACAGCCTTTTTCAAAAATGCTATACTATTACTAGTATTGCCAGAAAGGCGATTAAGGGGGAATAACATGGCTGCAAAGTCAAAGAAAAAAAGGGGTACATCATCAAAGACAAAAAAGAAGAATACAGGACAGAGTTTTGTAGGTGACGAGATTCTGATCTGGGCATCTCTTGCCGTCAGCCTTCTGATCCTGATCAGCAATTTCGGAATGGGCGGATTCGTGGGAGATGGGATCGCCGATGTTCTGTATCTGGCGCTTGGTTGGGTGGCTTACGCGGTGCCGTTTCTGTTGTTTGGAATGATCGCTTTTACCGTCTCCAACAAAGGAAATAAGAGCGCCTATCTGAAAGTGGCGGCGGGGATTGTGCTGACAATCCTTGTGTGCGCGCTGCTGGAGTTGCTGCATGAGACAGGCGGCCTTGCGGGCAGTATCCTGACCGGGGTTCTGATCCCGGCGGTGGGGACTGCCGGTACATATGTGGTGGTCGTCATCCTGGCGATCATCTGCCTTGTGATTATTACCGGGAAGTCCCTCCTGCGGGGGATGCAGGACAAGAGCAGCAAAGCCTATGACAAAGCGAAGGAGGATGCGGCTAGACGCAGGGAAGAGGCCAGGGAACGCAGGATCGAGAAGGAGGAGAGTCGGCAGAAGATCAGTACGGGGAGAAAAAAACGGGCCGACCGACACGTGGAGGGTGTGTCTTTTAACACTACGCTGACAGAGGAGCCTGCGGATGGACTGCCTCAGGAGCCGGTGCCGGAGAATAAGCCAGCTGAGCCCCAGTTTCATATCAACCGGGGAGAGGAGATGCCTCCCTGGGAGGTATCTGAAGATCGGGAACCGGAAGAAACCAGGAAGAAGCGGAAAGAAAGCGGCCGGGCGGATGTGGTGGCGGAAACCTCGGGGGTGGCGGCCTCCATCGCGGCGGATGCCGCAAGACCGAAGAAATCCTACCGGTTTCCGCCTCTGTCTCTCTTAAAGAAAGGCAGCCGGCATACGGGAGATTCGGATGCCCATCTGCGGGAGACGGCGATGAAACTTCAGCAGACGCTGGAGAATTTCGGCGTGAAAGTAACCGTCACAGACGTAAGCTGCGGCCCTTCTGTGACCCGCTATGAACTGCAGCCGGAGATGGGAGTCAAGGTCAGCAAGATTGTGGGGTTGGCGGACGATATCAAGCTAAATCTGGCGGCGGCGGATATCCGGATCGAGGCGCCGATTCCGGGCAAGGCCGCGGTGGGCATCGAGGTGCCGAATAAAGAGAATTCCATGGTAATGCTGCGGGATCTCCTGGAATCACCGGAGTTCAAGAACCATTCTTCCAAGATCGCTTTTGCGGTGGGAAAGGATATCGCCGGGAAGACGGTGGTGGCGGATATTGCCCGGATGCCTCATCTTCTGATCGCGGGAGCCACCGGTTCCGGAAAGTCAGTGTGTATCAACACACTGATCATGAGCATCCTGTACAAAGCTTCCCCGGAGGAGGTGCGGCTGATCATGATTGACCCCAAAGTGGTAGAGTTGAGCGTCTACAATGGGATCCCTCATCTGATGATCCCGGTAGTGACAGATCCAAAGAAGGCGGCTGGCGCCCTGAACTGGGCGGTCATGGAGATGAACCGCAGATACCAGGCATTTGCGGAGTACCATGTGAGGGATATCAAGGGATATAACAGCAAGGTGGAAGCAGAGAGGGGAGCGGAGACGGAGGACGGCGAGAAGAGGACGCCTCTTCCCCAGATTGTGATCATTGTGGACGAGCTGGCGGACCTGATGATGGTGGCTCCCGGGGATGTGGAAGAAGCCATCTGCCGTCTGGCTCAGCTGGCGAGAGCGGCGGGACTGCATCTGGTGCTGGCCACCCAGCGGCCTTCTGTCAATGTGATTACCGGACTGATCAAGGCAAACATGCCTTCCCGGATCGCTTTTTCTGTTTCCTCCGGTGTGGACTCCCGGACCATCATCGATATGAACGGCGCGGAGAAGCTTCTGGGGAAAGGAGATATGCTCTTCTATCCATCGGGTTACCAGAAGCCGGCCAGAGTCCAGGGAGCCTTTGTGACGGATAAAGAGGTCCAGAACGTGGTGGATGACCTGAAGACCCACAATGGAGATGCGGATTATGATGCGGCTATCGAGGATCAGGTAAATACCAGCAGTGCGGCCGGAACGCTGGGAGCTCCTGGAAATGAGGAAGACGACCGGGATGTGTATTTCTCCGATGCGGGACGCCTGATCATTGAAAAGGAGAAAGCCTCGATCGGAATGCTGCAGAGAAGCTTTAAGATTGGATTCAATCGGGCAGCCAGAATCATGGACCAGCTCTGCGAGGCCGGTGTAGTAGGCGGCGAGGAAGGGACAAAGCCGCGGAAGATCCTGATGACGATGGAAGCGTTTGAGGCCTATCTTTCAGAGGAACACTAACAGTTTCCGTTGATTTTCGGTGAAATACGGTTGTTTTTGTTGCAACCGCAGGTGGTTTGAAGTATAATATAAAAGTTGCGAAAAATGACTTGGAAGCCTTTCGGGGAGCGGGCGGGCCAGGCAGGAGGTTAGCGCCAGATGAAGTGCAGATATTGCGGACAGGAAATCCCAGATGGGGTATTATATTGTGAAAATTGCGGAAAGGAAGTCCGCATTGTTCCGGATTATAATCCTTTGGATGATATACTGGCACAGCAGATCGTAGGGTCGATCAGTGAGGAAGGAGAAGAGGAGATTCCTTCCCGGGATCCCTCGGACACGGACAGGCTGGGGCGGACCGCCACCGCGCGGAGGGCCGGCGAGCGGACGAGCGCGGGAAGAGGCGTCACCGGTCGGACCTCTGCCAGAAGGAATCCTGATGGACGGACCTCGGCAGGCCGGAATCCCACGGGCAGGACTTCGGCAGGCCGGAATACACAGGCCAGGCGTCCCCAGGATGATCGGGAGATGCGGCGCCGTCAGGCGGAACGGAGGAAAGCAAAGAAACGGAAGAAACGCCGAATCCTTCTGGTGGTCATGTTTCTGATCCTTGCCGCTTTGATCGGAGGTATTGTGCTGATCTATCAGAATTCCTATACCGGCATCGTCAACGCCGGGAACCGGGCG
Source organism: Candidatus Dorea gallistercoris (assembly GCA_019114065.1). Lineage (GTDB taxonomy): Bacteria > Bacillota > Clostridia > Lachnospirales > Lachnospiraceae > Massilistercora > Massilistercora gallistercoris. The sequence goes on along the minus strand of DXGF01000098.1, from coordinate 7,955 downwards.
TTGGAGGATGGAGATTACAGCCGGGCCTCGGCAGAGTTTCAGAGGGCGAGGGGTAAGGACAAGGAGCGGCCGGAGGCCTATACAGGTCTTTCGAAGGTTTACATCGCCCAGGATGACTTAAATGGAGCGGAAAGCGTATTTCTTGACGCCATCGAGGAGCAGACAGAGAATTCTGATCTGTACGAGGCCTGCATCGATTTTTACATCAATACGGACCAGGAGATGGAGATCCCGGGACTTCTGGATGAGGCGGCGGACAGTGTCAGGGAGGCCCTTTCCGGATATATCATCGAGGTGCCCCAATTCAGTCTGGATTCCGGTGAGACTTATGAGGAAGTTCAGCAGCTGAGCCTGACTGCCAGCAGCGGGATGACGATCTATTATACCACAGACGGGACAGATCCGACCACGGCAAGCACGGAGTATACGGAGCCTATCCAGCTTGGAGAAGGACAGACGACAGTGACGGCCATCGCGGTCAACAAAAACGGGATTCCCAGTATGCCGGTGGAGGAAGAATATGTGATCGAGTTCCCGATCGAGGATGCGCCCGCGGTATCCCCTTCCACAGGACAGTATGAGGAAGCTAGACAGATCGAGATCAAGGTTCCGGAAGGATATGAAGCCTATTATACGATGGACGGTTCCGATCCCACCACAGCCTCCTCCAAATACAGCGGCCCCATCGATATGCCGGAGGGGGAGACTCTGTTCAAGGCGGTGCTGGTCAATTCTGCAGGACGGTTAAGCGGGATCACCACCCGGAATTATGTTCTGGACATCCCGGCAGATTCTTCAGAAGAATAAGGACCAGATCTTGAAGAGACGAGGAGAAGCGGGTGTGCAAAGCGCCCGCTTTTTTTGCGGAAACGGAGGCATGGTCCACAAAAGGCAGCGGATGGGGAAAGATGTCCCTCCAATTCCAGAGTTTGTCCCTTGATATTTTTCCTCAGATACATTATCATAAAAGGAGTATCATATGTTAGGAGGAAACAAGATGTACAAGATATTGAAGGCTGAAAAGCTGGCCGATATGATCTATCTTATGGACGTAGAAGCGCCCCGTGTCGCAAGACATTGTCAGCCGGGGCAGTTTGTCATCGTCAAGATGGACGAAAAAGGCGAGCGTATCCCGCTTACGATCTGTGATTACGACAGAGAGGCAGGGACCATCACCATCGTTTTCCAGACAGTAGGAGCTTCCACCACCAAGATGGCGGAACTGAAAGCGGGAGATTCCTTCCGGGATTTCACAGGCCCTCTGGGGTGTCCCTCTGAATTTGTAAACGAAGACCTGGACAGCTTAAAGAGCAAGAAGATCTTATTTGTCGGCGGTGGTGTCGGCGCCGCTCCCGTATATCCCCAGGTAAAATGGATGAAAGAGCATGGCATTGACGTGGATGTGATCGTAGGCTCAAAGACCAAGGATCTTCTGATCCTGGAAGAGGAGATGGCAGCTGTAGCGGGGAATTATTATCCCTGTACAGATGACGGTACATATGGCCATTCCGGCATGGTCACCACCAAGATCGAGAAGCTGATCGAAGAAGGAAAGCACTATGATCTGTGCATTGCGATCGGCCCCATGATCATGATGAAGTTTACCTGCCTTTTGACAAAAAAACTGGGAATTCCGACAATCGTCAGCATGAACCCGATCATGGTAGACGGTACAGGTATGTGCGGCGCATGTCGGCTCCATGTGGGGGATGAGATTAAATTTGCCTGTGTGGATGGCCCGGAATTTGACGGCCACCTGGTCAACTTCGACGAGGCTATGAAGAGACAGCAGATGTACAAGACCCAGGAGGGGCGGGCGATGCTGAAATTACAAGAAGGCGATACCCATCACGGTGGATGTGGCCAGTGCGGAGGTGACGAGTAATGGGGGATATGTTGAAGAGAGTTCCTGTGAGAGAGCAGGACGCAAAGGAAAGAGCGACAAATTTCGAAGAAGTATGTTATGGATATAACCAGGAAGAGGCCGTGGAAGAAGCTTCCCGCTGTCTGAATTGTAAGAATGCCAAATGTATCCAGGGATGTCCGGTGTCCATCAATATTCCGGGCTTTATTTCCAAGGTAAAGGACGGAGATATCGAAGGCGCTTATAAGGTGATCGGAGAGTCCTCGGCGCTGCCGGCGATCTGTGGAAGGGTCTGCCCTCAGGAGTCTCAGTGTGAGTGCAAATGTATCCGGGGGATCAAGGGCGAGTCAGTCTCCATCGGCAAGCTGGAGCGGTTTGTGGCGGATTATGCCCTGGAACATGACATCAAACCGGAGAAGGCTGAGAAGACCAATGGACATAAAGTGGCGGTCATCGGTTCCGGTCCTTCCGGCCTTACCTGCGCGGGAGACCTGGCCAAGCTGGGCTATGAGGTGACGGTGTTTGAGGCGCTCCATGAACTGGGTGGCGTGCTGGTGTACGGCATTCCGGAGTTCCGTCTTCCCAAAGAGAAGGTGGTCAAGAAAGAGATCGAGAAAGTCAAAGAATTAGGCGTGAAATTTGAGACCAACGTGGTGATCGGCAAATCCACCACTATCGACCAGCTGATGGAGGAAGAAGGATTCGAGGCGGTGTTCATCGGTTCCGGAGCCGGACTACCGATGTTCATGGGGATCCCGGGAGAGACGGCAAACGGCGTGTTTTCCGCCAATGAGTACCTGACCAGGAGTAACCTGATGAAAGCCTTTGACGACTCCTACGACACGCCGATCTCGGCAGGGAAGAAGGTTGCCGTGGTAGGCGGCGGAAACGTAGCCATGGACGCGGCCAGGACAGCCCTCCGTCTGGGAGCGGAAGTCCATGTGGTATACCGCAGGAGCGAGGCAGAACTTCCGGCCAGAGTAGAAGAAGTGCACCACGCGAAAGAAGAAGGCGTGATCTTTGATCTTCTGACCAATCCAAAGGAGATCTATGTAGATGAGAATGGCTGGGTCAGCGGCATGAAAGTGATCAAGATGGAGCTGGGCGAGCCAGACGCATCCGGCCGCCGCAGGCCGGTGGAGATCCCGGGCTCCGAGTATGACATTGAGCTGGACACCGTGATCATGTCGCTGGGAACCTCCCCCAACCCACTGATCGCATCCACAACCAAAGGACTGGATACCAACCGGAAGAAATGCATCGTGGCCGATGAAGAAAACGGCCAGACCTCCAAGGCATATGTATTCGCCGGCGGAGACGCGGTAACCGGCGCCGCGACCGTGATCCTGGCTATGGGCGCGGGAAAAGCAGGCGCAAAAGGAATTCACGAAGCGCTGTCGAAATAAATTTACGTCAATTGGGGACGTAGCCTTTTGCAAAAGGACTACGTCCCCAATTGCGTTTTGCCCTGTACCAAAATGACTGAAGGGGTGTCCCTAAATGCATTTCCCCCTGTCCCTCTCTGCGTTTTTATGATATGATGGTAAAAATGTTGACGATACATGGAGGTTTTGCTATGACTACTTTTTTGGGGTTGATCACTCCTTTTATCGGGACTTCTCTGGGAGCGGCCTGTGTATTTTTTATAAAGGGAGAATTGAAACCGCTGATTCAGAAGGCGCTGCTTGGTTTTGCGGCGGGGGTTATGGTGGCCGCGTCGGTCTGGTCGCTTCTGATCCCGGCTATGGAAATGTCTTCCCACATGGGAAAGCTGGCGTTCATCCCTCCGACAGCGGGATTCCTTCTGGGGATCGGCTTCCTGCTCCTGCTGGACCGGCTGATTCCTCATCTGCATATCGGATGCTCTGAAGCGGAAGGCCCGAAATGTGCGTTGAAGCGTTCTACCATGCTGGTGCTGGCGGTGGTGATGCACAACATTCCAGAAGGGATCTCCAGTGGAGCGGTATTTGCGGGGGCTATGACAGCATCTGCGGATGTGACCCTTGCGTCCGCCTTTGCCCTCTCTCTTGGGATCGCTCTCCAGAATCTGCCGGAAGGGTTCATTGTGGCGCTACCCGTCCGGGCGGAAGGGAGCAGCAGGGGAAGAGCCTTCTTCTACGGCGCTCTGTCTGGCGTAGTGGAACCCATCGCCGGCGGGATTACTCTGCTTCTGGCCTCTTACATCACGCTGGTCCTTCCCTATCTGCTGGCTTTCGCGGCGGGGGCCATGATCTACGTGGTCGTGGAAGAGCTGGTGCCGGAATCTGCCCAGGGGTCCCACAGCAACATCGGGACCATCGGATTCGCGGCCGGATTTCCCATCATGATGATTCTGGACGTAGTGCTGGGCTAAGGAATTAAGAGACAGAGGTGAAAATATGGAACAGAAGCATAGAGAAGTATCGGATACAACCATATTCGCGGAAGCCCGGGAGAGGCTGATCCAGAACGCGGATCAGAAATACCAGGAATTCCACAGTTCCCTGGTGCCGGGAGAGGAGATGGCTCCGATCCTGGGCTGCAGAGTGCCTTTTTTACGTTCTCTTGGCAAAGAGATCGCCAAGCGTGACGGGCGGCAGTATATCCAGGAACTTGCCGGGGCAGGTCCTCTCTACTACGAGGAACTGGTGCTCTGGGGCGTGATCATCGGCTATCTCAAATGCGGCCGGGACGAGCGGGTCCGCCTCCTTGATGGGTTTGTGCCCCGGATTGAAAACTGGGCCGTCTGCGACGTAAGCTGCGTCACCTACAAATTTATGCAAAAGGATCAGGAATTTTGGTTTTCCTATCTGAGCGGCTGGCTGAAGCGGGAGGGAGAGTATGAGATCCGTTTCGCTCTGGTCTGCCTTTTGGACTTCTTTGTGACGGAGGCGTTCATCGACCGGGTGTTGGAAGCCGCGGCAAACGCGGACCACGAAGGATACTATGTGAAAATGGCCGCCGCGTGGGCGATTTCCGTGTGCTTTGTGAAATTTCCAGAAAAGACAAGACCTTTGCTTATGAAAGACCGGCTGGATGCGGTGACACGTAAGAAAGCGATTCAGAAGATCCGGGATTCTTACCGGGTCAGCAGAGAAGAAAAGGAGTGGCTGAAACAGCTATGAAGGATGTCAGACTGTTCAACGGAACATGGTTTTTGGAGTTTGTGACAGAAAAGTTGAAGCATTGTCTTGACCAGGTGGAGCGCTCTTTGCGGAAAGGGAAAGAAGAGATCGCTTCCATGCACGAGTATTACTGGGGAAATTACGCGGAAATGGACCAGTACGGATATGAGGACTACGATAACCAGCAGGCGCTTCTGCATCAGGTGAACGCCAATCAGGAGATTCTAAAGAAACGGCGCCGTTATCGGAAAATGCTGGACTCGCCGTTCTTTGGCCGGGTGGATTTCCGGTTCCAGGGAGAGGATGAGAAGGAGCCTCTCTATATCGGCATCGGAAATTTTGACGAGGGGGATGGCCAGACGCCTCTCATCTATGACTGGAGAGCTCCCGTCAGCAGCCTGTTCTATGACTATGATAAGGGAATGGCTTCCTACGAGGCTCCGGCAGGGACGGTAGAGGGGGAGATCTGTTCCAAATGGCAGTACAAGATCCGAAACGGGAAAATGGTCTATGCCTTCGAGAGTGACACCAAGATCGATGACGAGATCTTGAAAGAAGAGCTGGGAAATAACGGGGACGCACGGCTGAAAAATATTGTGCGGACGATCCAGAAGGAGCAGAATCAGATCATCCGCAATACCAAAGATGAGATCCTGGTGATCCAGGGCGCGGCGGGAAGCGGAAAGACTTCCATCGCCCTTCACCGGATCGCCTATCTTCTGTATCACGACCGCAGGAACCTGGCGTCCTCCAACATCTTAATCCTGTCCCCCAGTGGCGTGTTCGCGGATTACATTTCCCATATCCTCCCGGAGCTGGGAGAAGAGAAGATTCAGGAAATGAGCTTCGATCTGTTCGCTTATCATGAGCTGAAGGATGTGGCCTCTGACTGTGAGGATAAATACGACTGCCTGGAGCGCAGGATGAGATGCCCAAGTCCAAAAGACCAGGAGCGGTTTGAGAGAAAGCAGTCCGCCGCGTTTGTGGGGGAGATCGAGGGATTCCTGGCAGTCCTGGAAGACCGGCTGATGGATTTCCAGGAGATCAGTTTTAAAGGCATGAAGCTGACGGAAGAAGAATTGATCCGTATGTTTTACTTCCGGTTTCAGGAGACGCCGCTTCTGGAGCGGGCGTTTGCTGTGATGGAGCATTTCGCGGATGCTTATGAAACGCTGCATCAGCGGGATCTGACGGAGGAAGAGCGGGAGTATCTGGAGAAGAAATTTGCCGGCCTCTACGTGTCTGTGGATCTGTATGAGATCTATAACTGGCTGTTGGAAGAGCTGGGGCTGCAGCTGCTTCCAGAGGTTCCCTGGGAGAAACGGCGCCTTCCCTACGAGGATGTTTATCCTATGCTGTATCTCAAATACAGGCTGAAGCGGAAGGGTTCCCACAAGCGGATCAAACACCTGGTGATCGATGAGATGCAGGATTATTCTTATCTCCAGTATGTGATTCTGCAGAATCTTTTCTCCTGTAAGATGACGATCCTAGGAGACCGCTCCCAGACCCTGGATGACCATCCTCACGATGTGACCACATTCCTGCCGGGGATCTTTGGTAAGAAAACACGAAAGCTCGAACTGCGGAAGAGCTACCGCAATACCACAGAGATCGCAAGATATGCTCAGAAGTTCAGCAAGGATACGGAACTGGAGCTTCTGGAACGGCATGGGAAAGAGGTGGAAGAGCGTTCCTTTGCTTCTGAGGATGACCTGCTGGGCGCGGTCCAGGAAGCGCTGAAAGACCGTTATGAAACGGCGGCGGTCTTGACGCTGACCCAGGAAGCAGCCTATGATATCTACCGGCTCTTAAAGCTGAAAGGTGTGCCGGCATCTTACGTGGACCGGGACAGCTCTGCCTTCCAGAGAGGGCTTACGGTGACCACCTTCTATCTGGCCAAGGGCCTGGAATTCGATCAGGTATTTTCTCTGTGCGGGGACAGAAGCAATCCCCTGTGGGAACAGGCCCAGTATATCTGTGTCACCAGGGCCCTCCATGAGCTGTATATATACGAGGTGAAAGAGAATCATTCTCCACAGAGAGGAAAGAGGCAGCAATGAGGATCACACTGCTTACAGTCGGAAAGATCAAAGAGAAATATCTGAAAGAAGCCATCAGCGAGTACAGCAAGCGGCTGAGCCGCTACTGCAGGTTGGAGATCATAGAGGTGTCAGACGAAAAGACGCCGGAACAGGCCAGCCAGACGGTGGAAGAACAGATCCGGGAAAAAGAAGGAGAGCGGTTATTAAAACAGATCCGGGACGACATGTATGTGATCACCCTGGAGATCCAGGGGAAGATGCTCTCGTCAGAAGAACTGGCGGCCAAGATGGAAGATTTGGGAATCCAGGGGAAAAGCCATATTGCCTTTGTGATCGGAGGCTCTATCGGGCTTGGAAGAGAAGTGGTAAAACGCTCAGACTATGCCCTCAGCTTCTCGAAGATGACCTTCCCCCATCAGTTGATGCGGGTGATCCTGCTGGAGCAGGTGTACCGGGGATATCGGATCATAAATGGAGAACCATATCATAAATAAGGGCGGTTTAGGAGGAACTGTTTAGTTCCTCCTTATTTCATGTCATAATGTTATCAGAACCTGATTTCATTCTTTCTTTTGTGTTAAGAAAACTCCAATGAGCGCAATAATAAAGATAATCGGTGCTACTCTGACAAACAACCATTCAAATGAGTGAAATGCCACTCCAAGAACAGCGGTTTCAGGGTTACTATAATTCCAATCCAGATAAGGACTATTTAATATTACTAAGGCTGCAAAAACCATTATTATGATGGCGGATAATGAAATAAGCAGCCAATGAATAAATTTTCTTCTCGTATTTTTTCTCTGCGCCAGTTGCCAATTTATCACGTCCAGCTTTTCAGAAATGGCTTTTATGCTATCAACCTCCGTTTCAATAACAGTTTCTCCAAGTAACGTGCTCACAGGTGTTTCGAGCGCTTCCGATATGGAGATTAACATATCA
>DXGF01000097.1 GCA_019114065.1 Candidatus Dorea gallistercoris | reverse complement strand
ATCGAAATCAACAAGACTCCGGGGCTATGGTTTCTTGCCGTTTCTCCTTTTGTCATACTGCATTATTATATTATACGCTTCCTGGCGTGTCAACCATTTTCAGGGATTTTTCTATCTTTTTCGCCGACACTATGCTATAATAATCGACGCGCGGATCTAAGAAGCGCTTCACTTGTTTGCAGCGGAGGTTTCAGCTATGCAAAAAAATATCGACCTGCTCCACGGCCCGGTCCTTTCATCTCTTACCGGACTGGCCATCCCGATCATGGCCACTTCCCTGATCCAGATGGCTTACAATCTTACTGATATGATCTGGATCGGCAGGATCGGAAGCGATGCTGTGGCGGCTGTCGGAGCAGCCGGAATGTATATGTGGCTCTCAAACGGCCTCGCAGCTCTTGCTAAAATGGGCGGACAAGTCAATGTGGGACACGCCCTGGGCGCGGGAAAATCAGAAACTGCCGGCGAATATGCTTCCGGCTCCCTCTGGCTGTGTGGTGTCCTGGGAATTCTCTTCGGCCTTGGCTGCGCTGTTTTTGCCGATCCTCTGATTGATTTCTTCAAACTCAACAGCCCACAGGTCATCGCGGATGCCAAAATTTATCTGCAGATTACCTGCGGTCTTGTGATCTTCTCGTTTTTTAACCAGACGTTTACCGGAATCTTCACCGCTATCGGTAACAGTAAAGCGGCTTTCCTGGCCACCACCACCGGATTGGTTGTCAATATCGTCATGGACCCTGTACTGATCTTTGGCATCGGTCCCTTCCCCAGGATGAGGGTCATGGGCGCCGCGATCGCCACCGTACTGGCTCAGGCCATCGTAACTTTGATGTTCCTTGTGTCTGCGGCCCGGGACTTAAGTCTTTTCCCGCACATACGCTGGAAAAAGCTTCCACGCCCAGACTCTGTCAGATCCATCCTGCGGATCGGACTTCCCACTTCCATCCAAAATATGCTTTTTACCGGCATTTCTATGATCATCGCCCGATTTGTGGCCGGGTATGGAGACGGGGCCGTCGCCGTGCAGAAGGTCGGCTCCCAGATTGAATCTATTTCCTGGATGACCGCGGACGGCTTTGCCGCCGCCGTAAATTCCTTTATCGCGCAAAACCATGGAGCCGGAAACCACACCAGGATCCGGAAGGGCTATTCCTCTGCCATGGGGATCGTCCTAATCTGGGGAATCTTCTGCACACTTCTGCTGATTTTGTGCCCAGTTCCTATTTTCCGTATCTTTATCACGGAACCGGAATTGCTTCCTATGGGAGTGGACTATCTGATCATCCTGGGCGTCTCTCAGCTTTTCATGAGTGTGGAGATCACTACCGCCGGAGCGTTCTCCGGTTTTGGCAGGACTATCCCGCCTTCTGTCACAGGGATTACCTTTACCGCCCTTCGGATTCCGCTTGCGCTCCTGCTCACCGGAACTGCCCTTGGGCTGAACGGAATCTGGTGGAGCATCACCATTTCCAGCATCATCAAAGGTATCCTCCTGCTGACCTGGTTCCTTTTCTTCCTGCGCCGGAAGACAAAAACACAGCCCGCTTCTTCCGTGACTGGAAGCACTGAGACTTTCGTGTAACAGATACTATCAAAAATACCGCTGGAGCGGACCTGTATGAGAGGTCCCTTCCAGCGGTACTTTATTTTTCTTTTCGGCCCGGTCTGTCTCTATTCCTCGACTGTCCAGCCGCTGTCCTCCAGATTCTGTCTGGTCTGCTCCAGAGAAAGCTCTGTCACATTTTCCCCCTCTACCGGGAGCAGTCCCTGATCGATCACGGCTTGCAGCACTTCCTCGTCATCCACCGGAATGGAGATCACTTCCCGGATCTCTCCTTCTGATTCTTCGGTAGAGTATTCAACCCCTTCCACCTCCGCATAGGCGGCTGAAGCATCCTCGATCGCAGTGCGAAGCTGGGCGATCTGTTCCTCTGTAAATCCAGATGTATCTACGACCGTCACCTGCTCTACATTTGTGATCTTGTCCCCGGCCGCGTCAAAATTCATGGTAAAGGTCATCCCACTCTGCTCCATAGTGCACACAAGCACATCCTGCTGTTCTTCTTCGCCTCCGCAGGCTGTAAGCCCAAGAGCAAGACATAACATCAGCACAAAACTCAGAATTTTCTTCATAGAAATATCCCCCTTTATTTTGATAACTCCATTATATAACCCAAACTCCCTTCTGTCTATCAGAAGTGTGTTAAACCTCTGCCTTTTCTGTTATAATAATGCCATCCTATGTAAAGCGAGGTTTTGAACATGTGGGTTTACAACAGTATTTTTTATCAAATCTATCCCCTGGGCTTCTGCGATGCCCCGACGCATAACGATGGACAGTGTGTTCCCCGCATCCGGCATCTGGCCCTCTGGGTGGATTATCTGCGGGAATTGGGGGTGGACTCGATCCTCTTAAATCCCGTTTTTGAATCCGACAATCACGGCTACGACACCCGGGATTTCAAGAAGATTGACTGCCGCCTGGGAACCAATGAAGATTTCGCGCAGGTCTGCCAGGATCTTCATGACCATGGCATCAAAATTGTTTTAGACGGTGTTTTCAATCATGTAGGGAGAGGCTTCTGGGCTTTCCGCGACGTTCAGGAGAAGAAATGGGATTCTCCTTATAGAGACTGGTTCTATCTCAACTTTGACGGAAACAGCGCCTATGACGACGGATTCTGGTACGAAGGCTGGGAAGGACACTATGAACTGGTAAAGCTGAACCTTCAGAATCCGGCGGTTGTGGACTACCTTCTGGAATGTGTCCGTTTCTGGGTGGAAACCTTTGACATTGACGGCCTCCGCCTGGACGTAGCCTACAGTCTGGACCACCATTTTATGCGCAGGCTCCGCTCCTTTACTGGAGAGTTAAAGCCGGATTTCGTTTTGATCGGGGAAGTCCTGTTTGGAGACTACAATCAGATCGTCAATGAAGATATGCTGCATAGCTGTACCAATTACGAATGTTACAAGGGACTGTACTCTAGCTTAAACTCCATGAATCTCTTCGAGATCGCCCATTCCTTACATCGCCAGTTTGGACCAGACCCCTGGTGCATTTATCGCGGGAAACATCTGATGACCTTCGCAGACAATCATGATGTCACACGCCTCGCCAGTATTCTGACCAACAAACAGCATATCCCCCTTGCCTACGGCCTCCTCTTCGGTATGCCCGGCATTCCCTGTCTGTACTACGGGAGCGAATGGGGTGAGGCGGGAGAAAAAGCGCCGGATAACGACTATGCTCTGCGCCCCTATTTCGAGAAACCAAAGCCAAACGAATTGACAGAATTTATCAAAAAATTAATCCACCTCCGCCAAGACAGCGCTGCTCTGTGCAACGGCTCTTATCAGAACGTGGTGATCACCAATCACCAGCTGATCTTCGAGCGTGCCACAGAACAAGAGCGCATCCTGGTAGCCGTAAATGCCTCAGAAACCGCATATACAGCCAGTCACGGAGATCTAAACGGCACTGTCACCGATCTGATCAGTAGCCAAAAACTAGAATTAGCGGGAAACTTAGAAATGCCGGCTTACAGCATACAATATCTAGTGTAGTAATCCATTTGGGGACACCCCTGAAGTCAATTGGGGACGTAGCCTTTTTGCAAAAGGCTACGTCCCCAATTAAAAATTTAACAATACCAGCGCACCATCGGAAATTCGTTGTTGATCCCTTTTGTGGCCAGTATCTGGTGAATGTCTATGATCCCGTTGTGGAACGTGGCCGCGCAGGCGTTCAGATACAGGTCCCACATCCGCAGGAATCGTTCATCGAACATTTTCTTTTCTTCTTCCATATGTTTATGGAAATTATCTGCCCAGCACAGCAGGGTCTTATTGTAATGCAGCCGTAGATTTTCCACGTCCATGATGTGGAAATTGTCTTCTGCCATACAGGAGACGATCTCCCGGAGGCTTGGAACGGTCCCGCCCGGGAAAATGTATTTCTTGATCCACGGGTCTCCTGCGTGTTCTTTCAGCGCGCTGATGAAATGCAGCAGAAATACGCCGCCTTCTTTCAGCACCTTGTCCACGCAGTCCAGGAACAACTGATGATTGGCCCGCCCTACGTGTTCCACCATTCCTACGCTCACCACCCGGTCGAATTCCCAGCCGCTCTTTGGCAGATCCCGGTAATCCATGAGCTCTGCTTTCAGATAGTCCTGCAGTCCTTCTGCCTCGATCCTGCGTTCAAATTCTTTACACTGCTCATGGCTCAATGTGATCCCAACGCCCTTGATCTTATACTTTTTGGCCGCTTCGATCAGAAGATACCCCCAGCCGCAGCCGATATCCAGAAGGCTCATCCCTTCTTTCAGGTCCAGTTTTTGCAGGATATAGTCCACTTTATTGACCTGGGCCTGATAAAGTGTGTCGTCCGGGTGTTTAAAATATCCGCAGGAATAGCTCATGGTCTCGTCCAGCCAGAGTTTATAGAAATCATTCCCAATATCATAGTGGGAAGTGACTTCTTTCTCCTGATTCTTCTTAGACACCGACGTATGCATGATCTTCTTCAGCGCCGATTCGTCATTTGAAAACTTGCCAAGCTGACCAAGGAAATGATCCAGCGCGTAATAAAGATCTCCCTCGATCTCCAGGTCCTTATCCATATAAGCCTCTCCCAAAGCTAGTGACGTGCTGGTCAGAAGCTTTGTCTTTGGTATGGACTTATTGAATTTTACCGTAAATTCTGGTTCGCCTTCTCCTATCTTGTACTCTTTCCCATCCAATTTTACAAGGAAAGGATAATCTGTAAATCGTTCTAAAAATGTAACCATAATATCTTTCATTCTAAGCCGCCTCCTTTAAGTCTTCCAAAATATTACAGCTATACTTTAGTACAAAATGTTTTGATTATCAAAAGGCTCTTTTCTCAAAATGCTGATAGTCTTTAGTGTTGACCCAATCTCCGCCCCAGGTAAATCCATACTTAGTAAACACTTTGTATGCGGCATCTTCGTGAGTGATCATGTGTGGTTTTCCCGAATCCCGATCCAGATATTTCTCCATATCCTGATAATATTTCGCAAATTCCCCGTCTGCCGTGTACTGGACATAAGGATTCTCGATGGGATTGATGTCGATGGCATACCCTTCCGCGTGATTGGATAAATGGTCTGTTCCCGGGACTACCCGATAGTTAAACGCAGAGGTATTATTATGCTCAATGGAATTCGTGTCCGAATCCACGCCGTTTCCCACCCAATATTTATCGATCAGGTACATGGAGGAAATCTCATACTCCTGCTGAAACAATTCATAGAACACATTCCTGACATCTTCCGCAATGGCCTGATTGACGATCAACTCTCCCACCTGGATTTCATGATCATAATTGTAGTGAAGCACCTTCAGATACCGCAGATCCTCAATCTGGATATGGTCATTTGCTACATAGGATTGCCCGTTTATCTCCTGATATACAGCATCCCCTATTTCAAACACCTGAAAATACTGTTCCAGGTGTTCCACATCCAGCCAGTCTTCCGGTATGATCTCTCCCGCGTTTACGTTTTCCACCGTCTTGAGTCTGACCGAAAGCCCCGTCTGCTCCTGTTTCGTTTCCCGGGAAGCATTTTCCCGCTTCTCAAATCTTGCCCCCAGGCTTCCACAGGCCGGCAGGGTTACAGACAGTGAAAGGGCAAGGCACAAAACGCCTGCCCTTCCACGTAGATTTCCTTTCCAACTGAACTTCTTCATTTAATCTATATCCTCTCCATAGATTCCGATCTCAGCAATACACGTGTCATCCCAGACAGCGCTGGTCCCCTGATAGACCTCCACGATCTCGATCTGGATTTGGGAAGTCTCGCAGTCTCCATCGATCTTCACCCACTGCTCTGTTTTTTCATCCGGGAAATCTACCAGCGTCTCTTGCCCTCCCATGATGACTTTCAATGTCATAGGCCGGTGATTTTCATAATAAAACTCATCCGAGCGCCAGTTCCCCAGCTTAAAGGACAGATATTCGATCTCATAATTCCGGTCCAGGGAAAATGTCAGCCCTTCGCCAATCCCCGGGCCATCCACGCCTTCCTGCCAGGAGGTCTCGTCCCTCCCATCAAGCACCATGTCCGCGCTGTTGTCATGTCCTTCCTGGTCGATCACAGAAGTGGCTGTGGCCTGACTGACCGGAAGCTTATAACTCTCCCCCAGGCTGGCCGGAGCGGCTGTATTATAGGCTGTCCAGATACCGTCCTGCGTCTCCTGCGGCGGAGCGGTCTGCTCCATCTCCTGCTCTTCCTGTTCTTCTCTGGCTTCTTGTTCCTCTTCCTTTTGTTCCTGTTCCGCTTCCATCTGTTC
>DXGF01000013.1 GCA_019114065.1 Candidatus Dorea gallistercoris | reverse complement strand
CTGATCCATACCTCAGAAAAATCATAGATTGGGGGAATGTCAATGCCTAAAAAAGCCGGAACGGCAGCATGGAAGAAAAAACGTCGCCAAGAATACATGGAAATGAAAGAATACCGTTACTATATCTTCTGTGAAGGTCAGCAGACAGAACCCCGATACTTTGAAGGGTTTAAGAAATTAATCGAGGACAACCCAGTCTATCGGGATATGGCGCGTTTATGATAAAGACAGTTTTCCGGCCGGAGATTTCAATGGCGTTGTACACCGTGCAGAACAGCTAAATAAGGAAAATCCGGATTTACAGTATCATACTGCGTGGAGTAATGAATGTATTGAATTTTGGTTCTTACTTCATTTTGCCTACTATACGTCCAATAACCACCGAATAGAATATATCCAGTTTCTAAATGATAAGTTTACAACGCTAGGTCTTGGGAAATATCAAAAGAATATGAAAGATATTTTTGAAATTCTGTTGATGAAAGGGAATCGCAAATAGTGGAGTAGACCTGGTGAATGTGACCAGGGATGAAATATGGGAGGTATGACTTGGAATTCCCCTGCATAGATTGTAAAAACAATGTTTGCAGGGGGATTTTTCTTGAAAGATTATATTGAAGAGCGGGCGGTAGAGATTGCCAGTTATATCATTGAACACAAGGCGACGGTGAGGCAGACGGCGAAAAAATTCGGGGTAAGCAAAAGTACCATACATAAGGACGTAACCGAGCGCCTGCGGCAGATCAACCCCGGATTGGCAGCAGAAGTCCGCAAAGTGCTGGACGTCAACAAATCGGAGCGCCACATCCGGGGCGGACTTGCCACAAGGGAGAAATACCGCCATCAAAATGCTTAATACCGGAAGAAAAACGAGTCTAGTGCAGATGAAAACAGTTTTTCCCCATTTTTTTGGCAGTGTACAAAGCGTTGTCAGCTTTTATGAACAGATCGTCATAAGTGACAGTCTCCGCCTGAGAGATGGCGCCGCCAATGCTGCAGGTGATCCCTGTCTTTAGACCGGGCAGATTGATGGAGTAGAGCTTCTGTTGGATCAGCTGACATTTCTTTTCAAAAATGACTGGGGTGATACTGCCGTTAATGAGGATGACAAATTCATCGCCTCCAAACCGCCCGATGATATCCGAGGGACGAAAAAGATCGGGCAGAAAGTTTCCGATCTCCCGTAAGAGCTGATCGCCGGCATAATGGCCCAGGGTGTCATTGATCGATTTAAAATTATCCAGGTCAAGGATCATAAGAGCGCAGGACGCTGAGGAGCCATTGGCGTTAAGAAAGCCGCGGCCTGCCTCTTCAAAGGCCTGTTTGTTTAAGATTCCTGCAAGAAAATCCTGCTGGCTCAACTGCTGATATTTCAGGCGGATATCAAAGTCGCTGGCCCTAAGATGCAGGATTGTCTGGACGACCACGACAGAAAACGCGATGCCGACGATAGAGGCAAATACATCATACTGGGCGACCGCAGAAATCTTATAAGAAAAGGAAAGTATAACATACATAGTCTCAAACAGAAAAAGAAGCAGGTAACTCAGCTTCAGCGGCAGGATAAACAAGGCCGGAAGAGCCACGCTGATCGGCGGGAAAAAGGATCCCGGAGCGTCCGGCCTTGTAAAGATGTCGATCGTAAGGATGAACGACAGTTCGACGATCACATAAATAACGCAGAGCACAGAGATGATCCTGGGATTCCTATGCCCTTTTTTCGCGTAAGACACAGAGATGATAAAAAAGAGAGCAGAGGCGGGAAGAAACAAAATGTGCTGCAGTGTCATCGTCCAGTCTACGATGATATACGGTGTCAGATAAAAAAAGGCTAAGAGCAGGAGGACAGTGCTAAGACTTGCAAGCTGCAGATAGTTTAGGTTTTGGTCCGCGATCTCCTGATAAGCCAGATGAAAATATTGACGTTTCTTTTCCCGGTCAATCTGTATATATTGAATGAAAGTATTTCGTAAAGTTTCCATCAGCATCCTCCAAAGTTGCCTTTAATACCATTATATTACAAATCCTTTGGAAATCAATGTTGTATACTATACATGGGAATAAAAAACAAGTATACTGGAATAGAAAACAAGTGCCTCGAGGGATTGTATGACACGCGAAGGAGAAGATTATGAAATATTTGAAGATATACAGCCGAGAACAATCACTGCCAAACACACTGCTGATCATTGATGATGATGCGGTGAACCGGATGATCCTGAAAGAAATCTTTCAGGACGCCTATACGATCATAGAGGCAGAAAATGGCAGGGAAGGGCTGGAAATGATCCTGGAGCGGAAGAATCAGATCTGCGCAGTCCTTCTGGACGTGATCATGCCGGTCATGGATGGGATGGAGCTTCTGAAAGAACTGAACAGGCAGAAGCTCACGGATACGATTCCGGTGTTTCTGATCTCTGCGGAAGTAAACGAGCATGTAGTGCTGGAAGGGTACGAACTGGGAGTGATGGATGTGATCGAGAAACCGGTGCTTCCTCATGTGGTGCGCCGAAGGGTGGACTCGGTGGTGGAGTTATTCCTCTCGCGGCGGAGTATGCGGAATCTTCTGGAGTATCAGCAGATGGAGCTGGTGGACAAAGAGGCGGAGATCGTCAGGTTGAATATGGGGATGATCGAGGCGCTGGCGACGGCGATCGAATTCAGGAGCGGTGAGTCAGGAGAACATGTCCATCGGATCAGGGATATCACCAAATATCTGCTGTTGTATACCTCACTGGGTGATGGGATTTCCCCGGAGGCGGTGGAACTGATCGGGATGGGGGCGGTCATGCACGATGTGGGGAAGATCGCGATCTCAGATACGATCCTGAACAAACCGGGGAAACTGACTCCCGAAGAGTATGAGATCATGAAGACCCATACCATCCAGGGAGCGAAGATTCTGGAGAAAATCCCACAGATGAAAAATCATGGGGCCTTTACTTATGCGCATGACATTGCGAGACATCACCACGAGCGGTGGGATGGCAGCGGATATCCAGACGGGCTGAAGGGAGACGAGATCACGATCTGGTCGCAGATCGTGTCTCTGGCGGATGTGTATGACGCACTGGTCAGCAAGCGGGTCTACAAGGAAGCCTATGGATTTGAGGAAGCAGTCCGGATGATACAGGACGGACAATGCGGGGTATTTAACCCTGAGGTCCTGGACCGGTTTATGGAAGCGGAATATGAGATCCGCTGTTTGTATCAGTAGTGGCAGACATAGGAGGAAGATATGGAAGAACAGATGAGAAGGGAGCTGGAGCAGGCGGAAGTGGATGTAGAGGGAGCTTTAAGCCGCTGCATGGGGAATGAAAGTTTGTACATCCGGCTGTTGTCCAGATTCACAAAGGACAGGAATTTTGAAGAACTGGCAGAAGGAATGATGGGGAAGGATACGGAGAAGGCCTTTCGCGCCGCCCATACGCTGAAGGGCATCTGCGGGAATCTGGGATTTGACGGTCTGCTTCCCTGTGTGGAGCGACTGACGGAAGCGTTCCGGCAGGGGGAACTTTCAGAAGCAGAGAGGATATTCCCGGAAGCGGAGGAGAAATACGCGGTCCTGACGGCCGCGATCAGAAGGATCGGGAGCTGCTAGATGGGCGGGAAAGAGCGGACAGCAGTCCATTCCAGGATACGGGCCCGGATCATGGTATGGCTGGTGCTGGCAGTGATGGGAATATGCAGTATCGTGATCATTCGGGGAGTGCTCCTCAGGAATGCGCAGCGGATGGGGAATGAGATCGCACACAGTTATGCTCTGGAAAATGAGCAGAATCTGAATCAATACGCGGCGGCGATCGACCTGAGTTCTGCTTATATTGACAGTCAATTGGAAGAGAGCCAGGATCCGAGAAGGTGGATCAGCTCCTTTTTAGAGAGTGTTGCCAATACGCTGGGCGCAGACGTAGTGGATGCCTATGCGGTGATCGACGGGGAGATCGTGGCGGCAAATCCATGGGACGGGGACTCGGCTTATGATATTGCCGGCACAGACTGGTATCAGCAGGCGACGGAGGCGGATGGGAGAGTGATCTTTACAGACAGTTATCCGGATGCGATCACCGGAGAATCTATCATTACCATCGCAAAGGAAGGAAAGAATCCGGGAAATGTAGTGGCCTTCGATGTTTTTCCCGGAAATTTCCAGACGGGGGAAGGCTTCGGAGATCTTCCGGAGGGAAGCAGATATTTCCTCTGCGATTCTGGGGGAACGCTGCTTTATTCGGAGACAGATCAGCAGCTCTCCGGGGAAGAGATCCAGAAATATGTGGATACGATCATCAGCAAGATCCAGGACGGAAGTCTCGAGCACTCGGAAGGCTATATGCACAATTGGGGGAAACAGAAGCTGGCGTTTTATTATGACATCGATGAAAACGGATGGATTTCTATCGTGGCGATTCCCCTTGATTCGCTGCTTCTGGGTGTGAGGACAGTATCACTGTGGTACATTGGGATTTTGATTCTGTTCCTGCTGGTCTTTACCATCATGAGCGTCAGGGAACACAAGAGAGATAAGGATTATCAGAGAGTCAATGAAACAGTGCGTGCCCTTGGAAATTCCTATTATGCCATCTATCGGATCGATTTTGCCAAAGGAACCTATGAGATGATCAAAGGCTCCGACTATGTGCGCGGGAAGATCCCAAAAGAAGGGGACTATGAACTGCTCCTCCAGACAATCCGGGAAGTCATGGCGCCAGACACGTTCGAAGATATGCGGACCAGTTTTTCCCTGGAAAATATCCGCAGACTGGTCAAGCAGAGAGTGCGGGATTACGGGGGAGATTTTCTGCGCAGATTCGATGAATCGTACCGCTGGGTCAATGTAAGACTTTTGTTTGATGAATCTTTGGATCAGAAAGAGGCGGTGATGTGTTTCCGGGAGGTGGACGTGGAAAAGCATGAGCAGCTCCGTCAGATTGAACTTCTGCGGGAATCGTTGACCACCGCAAGAGAAAGTGTGGAGGCAAAGAACGCTTTTTTCTCCAATATGTCTCACGATATGCGGACACCGCTGAACGCGGTGATCGGTTTTGCGGAACTGGCCGGGGAGCATGTGGAAGAACCGGACAAGCTGAGGGATTACCTGGAGAAAATCCAGTATTCCGGCCGGCAGCTTCTGGCGCTGATCGATGATATCCTGGAGATATCCAGGATGGAAGGGGGGGGACTCTCCCTGGACAACCGGCATTTTCAGATAGAAGCCTGCCTGGAGGATTGCGCGGAAGTCTTCAGAAGCCAGGCAGAACAGGAGGGGAAAAAGTTTGACACATCCTTCCGGATCCGGACGAAAGAAGTCTATGGAGACGCGTTCCGTCTGACTCAGATCCTGAATAATCTTCTGTCAAACGCGGTAAAATTTTCTGCGGCGGGGGACGAGATCTCTTTGGACGTGACAGAGATTGAGACGAAGGAATATGCAAAATACCGGATCATCGTGAAGGACACAGGAGCCGGAATGTCAGAAGAATTCCTGGAGAAGATCTTTGTTCCCTATGAGAGAGAAACTCGATTCGGCGCCAGAAACATCTTCGGAACAGGACTGGGAATGTCCATCGTCAAGAATATCGTGTCCCAGATGAATGGAGAGATCTCTGTTAAAAGCAGGCTGGGAGAAGGAACTGTATTTACGGTGATCCTGCCGTTTAAAGGGGTGTCAGGAAAGAATGGAAGCCTGTTGGAACAGACCTGGTCCCAACAGGAGGAAGAAACGGGAGAAAGCCTGGAGGGAAAGGTCATTCTGCTGGCGGAGGATAATGATATAAATATGGAGATTACCTGCGAGCTTCTTAATATGTATGGCGCTCAGGTGGAAAAGGCCTGGGATGGGAAAGAAGCGGTAGAAGCCTTCGCAAGTTCGGAAGAGGGAAGATATGACGCGGTTCTGATGGATATGCAGATGCCTGTGATGGATGGCTGTGAAGCGGCAGCTTCCATCCGGAAGCTGGATCGGGAAGACGCAAAGACGGTACCCATCATTGCAGTGACGGCAAACGCGTTTGCGGAAGATCTGGCGGCTACGGCGGAGGCCGGCATGAACGCACATATCCCGAAGCCGATTGATTTCCAGCTACTTTGTAGGACGCTGGAGGAATTGTTGTAGGAAATGCATCGGTTAAAATGAGGGAAAAGTTTATTGCGAAAGAAGGCGACTTACAAAGATGGAAACAGCAGCGGATAAAAGGGACAGAAGTCAGTATCTGTTCAGCAACCGGGACCTTCGGGTGTTGATCCTGCCACTGATCGTAGAGCAGTTTCTGGCGGTTCTGGTGGGAATGGCGGACAGCATCATGGTGGCAAGTGTGGGAGAGGCGGCTGTGTCCGGAGTGTCGCTGGTGGACACGGTCATGGTGCTTCTGATCAACCTGTTTGCGGCCCTGGCCACCGGAGGGGCGGTGGTGGCCGGCCAGTATCTGGGGCAGAAAAAGAAGGACGGCGCCTGCCGGTCCGCCACCCAGCTGGTATGGTTTATCACGCTCTGCGCATTGGTGGTCACTGCGCTGATCTATGTATTTAAGGATGTGATCCTGCACGGTGTGTTTGGCCAGATCGAGCCAGATGTGATGAATCATGCCAATATCTATCTTCTGATCGTGACGGCATCGATTCCTTTTATCGCTCTATATAACGGCGGAGCCGCTATTTTCAGGACCATGGGCAATTCCAAGATTTCTATGCGGGTATCCTTGATCATGAACGCGGTCAATGTATCAGGAAATGCCATTTTGATCTATGGATTCCAGCGTGGGACGGAAGGTGTCGCGATCCCGACACTGATATCCCGGATCGTGGCCGCGGTGCTGATCGTGGTCCTGCTCTGCGACAAGAGAAGAGATGTTTTCATTGAGGCAAAACTGCGGTACCGGCCGGACTGGTCCCTGATACGGAAAATTCTGAGCGTGGGTGTGCCAAATGGTCTGGAGAACAGTATGTTCCAGCTTGGAAAGATCATCGTGCTCAGCCTGGTTTCTACCTTTGGTACATACGCGATCGCGGCAAACGCGGTCTCCAATGTGCTGGCAGCCTTCCAGGTGCTGCCTGGCATGGCGATCGGTCTGGCGGTGACTACAGTGATCGCCCGCTGTGTAGGGGCCGGGGACTATGAACAGGTGAAATACTATACCAAGAAGCTGCTGGTGCTCACACATATCAGTCTGGTGGCGGCAAATGTGATCATCGTGGTATTGCTGCCTGTGATTTTGAGAATTTATAATCTTTCCGATATCACAGCAGATACCACCAGGCAGATCATTATCTTTTACGCGGTCTGCAGCAGCTTGTTCTGGCCCATGTCCTTTACGATTCCGGCTACCTTCCGGGCCTCCGGGGACGCTAAGATGTGTATGATCATTTCCGTGGTCTCTATGTGGATCTTTCGGATCATTTTCAGTTATATCTTAGGAAAATATATGGGACTTGGCGTATTTGGCGTCTGGATAGCGATGATCATCGACTGGCTGTTCCGCGGCGTCTGCTTCATCATTCGGTATCACAGCGGGAAATGGAAGCATAAAGCGATTTCCTAGAAATTGAGAAATGGTGATTGTAAATAAAGAACGGCTACTTTATAATGGGACTAGGACGCGAAAAGGAGGAGCATAAGTGAAAAGAGAGTTAGTCATTGTCCTGGATTTTGGCGGCCAGTATAACCAGCTGGTGGCAAGACGAGTGCGGGAGAGCAATGTATACTGCGAGATCTATTCTTACAGGACGGACCTTAAGACGATCAAAGGGATGAACCCTAAGGGGATCATTCTGACAGGGGGGCCAAACAGCTGTTATCTGGAAGATTCCCCTACCTACTCGAAAGAGCTTTTCGAGCTGGGCATCCCAGTGCTGGGACTGTGCTATGGCGCCCAGCTGATGATGCATGTGCTGGGAGGAACCGTAGAGCGGGCGAAGGTAAGAGAATACGGAAAGACGGAAGTGCTGATCGACAAAACAGCTTCTAAAGTCTTTGCCGATGTGTCTGATAAGACGATCTGCTGGATGAGCCATTTTGATTATATTTCCAAGATCGCGCCTGGATTTGAAATCACAGCCCATACGGCAGACTGCCCGGTGGCCGCGGCGGAAAA
>DXGF01000096.1 GCA_019114065.1 Candidatus Dorea gallistercoris | reverse complement strand
TTTATCCGGGATATGAGGCATGATGATGATCACCTCGATCCCGCTTTTCGCCGCCCTGGTCAGGGTCGTGAGCATCTCATTGTCCAGGATCAGATATGGAGTCATGATATGCACGTATTTCTTGGCATGGTTCAGAATATGGAAATAAACTTCTTCCCCCACATTCTCATTGTCAAAAGGACTGTCAGCGTAGGGGATCACATAGCCCAGCTCTCTTCTCAAGCCTTCCCGCTTTTTGGTCAGATAGCGTTCATAGACTTCCGGCCTGCGTTCTTCCACGTTCCACATCTGCAGGAAGATCATGGTCAGACTCTGGACCGCATCGCCTTTCAGCATTACTGCTGTATCCTTCCAGTGTCCGAATCGGACCTTCCGGTTGATATATTCATCCCCCAGGTTAATCCCTCCGGTGAATCCCACCTTCCCATCGATCACACAGATCTTCCGGTGATCCCGGTTGTTCTGGACAGTGGACAGAAATGGCTTGACCGGGTTGGACATCTTACACTGGATCCCCATTTTCCGCAGTTGATCCGGATAATTATAGGGAAGCATGGAGATGGCGCACATGCCGTCGTACATAAACCGCACCTCCACCCCTTCTCTGACTTTCTTCCGCAGGATCCTCAGGATCGTGTCCCACATATAGCCTTCTTCCACAATGAAATACTCCATGAAGATGAACTTCCGGGCTTTCTTCAGTTCCTCCACCAGATACTGGAACTTATGCTCACCCAAGGGGAAATACGTTACTTCTGTATTCCGATAAGTGGGGAACCCAAGCCTGGAAAGATAGTAGGAAAGCTGAGCATTGGCAGACTTGCTGGCCCAGATCGCTTCCACTACCTCCCGCTCCTGCTGCATGTAGAGATCCGTCTCCACTTTCAGAGCGGCCTGCCGGTCCCGCATGAAATGAGTCCCCGGCTGTACCTTGGTAAAGATATAGAAAACCGTTCCAAATCCAGGGAAGGCCATGACAAACAGCATCCAGGTCATCTTAAACGCCGGGTTCCCCTCAGAATTAATGATATAGATCAGCACAACGACACCCAGGACTGTCAGCGCCCCGTACACATAGGTGATATATCCTTCCAGATAGAGACTGCTCCCCACCAGGAACCAGATCTGCAGAAGGATCATCAGAAGAATGACCCCCGTCCTGCTGAATATAATACGAAACAGACCTTTTTTCGCTGTTCCGGGCGCTTCATTACTGCTCATAGTGTTCTCCTTCTTCTTATATAAAAGCCACGGATACAGTGTATCATACTTTCCCTGGCGCCACAACCAGAGCCGCCTTATGTTTTATCTATATATCACACAAATCCCCCCTTTTCTTTTTCCTCAAAAAGTATTACAATACTTCTATTAGAAGGGAAAACCCTTACGAAAGGAGATTTGAGAGTTATGGCAAAATGGCTGAAAAAGCTGTTTGGGCTGGCCGCCGTCGCGGGAGCCGCAGCAGGAGTTCTCTATTATTATTTAAAAAAACGCAGCGCAGAAGATACGGAAAGATCCGAGGATGCTTTTGAAGATGAGGATTTCGATCTGGACAACGATCTGAAATCCGCCTCCGACCGGGAATACGTCCCGCTTACCCCGGGGAAGGCAGAAGCCTCGCAAGAGCAGCAGCCACAGGAAGAAACGCCGGGGGAAGAAGCCGACAAAGAGAAGTCAGAAACGAAATAGGTCGATCCAAACGGGCGGTCCCCGAAAGGACCGCCCGTTTTCAGATTCCCTGCCACAGACAGACCAGTTCCCCTGCCCCTTCCCTGATCTGTGTCTCTGTCAGATTGGCGTAGCCCAGGAGGATCGTCGGCCGTCTCCGACGGGATTTCTCTATGCAGTAATCCGAAAGTCCGTATACCCGGATTCCTTCTTTTGCAGCCTTCCGGATCAGTTCTTGTTCCGGGATCTCCCTGTGAAAATCCAAAAGCAGGTGGACTCCCGCGTTCTCACCGGAGATATGGCAGGATTCCAGGAGAGGGCGCAGCGCTTCGATCAGCGCGTCGTGCCGGCTTCTGTACAATGCCCGGGTCTTATTCAGATGCCGCTCATAATACCCTTCCTCAATAAATTTCTGTACGATCAGCTGATCCACCTTGGAAACGGTGGAGTTGATAAATCGAAACTGGCTCTGATAATTCTCCAGCAAAGGTTCCGGCAGTACCATATAGCTCAACCGGATGGCCGGGGCAATGGACTTGGAAAAGGTCCCAAGATAAATGACCCGGTCGCCCCTGTCATACCCTTGGAGCGCGGGGATCGGTTTCCCCTTATACCGGAATTCACTGTCGTAATCATCCTCAATGACATAGCGTCCCGGCTCCTCACCTGCCCAGCGGAGCAGTTCCATCCTGCGGCGCACGGGCATGACGATGCCGGTAGGATACTGATGAGAAGGTGTTACGTAGGCAATGTCCGCGCCGGTTTCCGACAGGGATGCCACCTGCATCCCTTCTTTGTCTACAGGCACCGGAACGGTAGAAAAGCCTAAACTGCCTGCCAGCCGGAACGCCTGCATATAGGTGGGGTCCTCAAAGGCCACCGTGTGCCTGGTTCCCAGGACGACTGAGAGCAGCATCAGAATGTAGTCGCTTCCCGCGCCGATCACCACCTGCTCTGGCGTACAGTTGACGCCTCGGGCCTGATAGAGATACCGGGCCACCGCCCTTCGAAATCCGTATTCTCCCTGGGAATCCCCGGAACGGAACAGCTCTGTCCGATCGTCCATCAGAATCTCCCTGGACAGCTTCCTCCATACATGATAGGGAAAGCTCCTAAGATCCACTCCATAAGGTGTGAAATCATAGCGGAACGGATTCCTCTCCCGCGCCGTCTCTTTACTCTGTTCTTTGGCCCGGGTCAGCTGATACAGGCCTTCCAGCCTGGAGGCAAAGAACCCACGGCAGGGCTGTGATTCGATATAACCTTCCGACAGGAGCTGTTCATAAGCAAGCTCCACCGTACTGCGGCTCACTTCCAGGTGCCTTGACAGAACCCTGGTAGAAGGCAGTTTCTCTCCACAGGCGATCTTTCCCTCCTGGATATTCTCCTTGATATAATGATAGATCTGCTCGTAGAGCGGAGTTTTTGCGTGTGGGTCCAGATTTATGGTCAATTCATTCATTTTGGCATCTTAAAAGAACTTTTCAGCGACACGATCCGGTTAAATACCAGCTGCTCCGGCCTGGAATCTTTGGCATCGATACAGAAGTAACCGTTTCTTACAAACTGGAAGCTGTCTCCCGCTCCCGCCCTGCCAAAGCTGTCTTCCACTTTGCAGTCTTTTAGGACAGTCAGAGAATTGGGATTCAGGTTCAGAGATCCGTCTTCTTTATTATAGACCCCCTTTTCCTCATCCACCAGATTCTCATAGAGGCGTACTTCCGCCTGCTTCGCGAAAGGCGCCGCCACCCAGTGGATGGTCCCCTTCACCTTTCTTCCAGTAAATCCGGTCCCCGCCTTTGTCTCCGGATCATAGGTCACATGGACCGTTGTCACTCTGCCTTCCTCGTCGGTCTCATAGCTTTCGCATTTGACAAAGTAGGCGTTCATCAGCCGGACCTCATTGCCCGGGAACAGGCGGAAATATTTCTTCGGAGGCTCGATCATAAAGTCCTCCCGCTCGATATACAATTCCCGGCAGAAGGGAACCTTCCGCTTTCCAAGATCTGGATTCTCCAGGTTATTGTCCACATCCAGGTATTCCGTCTCTCCTTCCGGATAGTTGTCAATGACCAGCTTGATCGGGTCCAGGACTGCCATCATCCGGGAGCGTTTCAGCTTTAAGTCTTCCCGGATGCAGTATTCCAGCATGGCGTAATCTACCGAGCTCTGGCTCTTGGACACACCGCACAGATCAATGAACATCTGGATGGATTCCGGAGTGAATCCCCTTCTCCTTAAGGCGGCGATAGAGACCAGTCTGGGATCGTCCCAGCCGTCTACGATGCCCTCTTCCACCAGCTTCTTGATGTAGCGTTTCCCCGTCACCACATTGGTCAGGTAAAGCTTGGCAAACTCGATCTGCCGGGGCGCCGGGTCGAATTCACACTCCCGCACGACCCAGTCATACAACGGCCGGTGATCCTCAAACTCCAGGGTGCAGATGGAGTGGGTGATCTTCTCCACCGCATCCTCGATGGGATGGGCGAAATCATACATGGGATAGATGCACCATTTATCCCCCGTATTGTGATGGGAAATATGGGCCACCCGGTAGATCACCGGATCCCGCATATTCATGTTGGGAGAGGCCATATCGATCCTGGCCCGCAGCACCTTCTCACCGTCCTTATATTTTCCTTCCCGCATCTCCTCGAAAAGCCGCAGATTCTCTTCCACGCTCCGGCCCCGGTATGGGCTGTTCTTCCCCGGATGGGTCAGGGTTCCCCGGTACTCGCGGATCTCTTCCGCCGAAAGATCACAGACATAGGCCTTCCCTTTGCGGATCAGCTTCAGAGCGCACTCATACATCACGTCAAAGTAATCGGAAGCGAAGTAAAGATGGTCCTTCCAGTCCGCTCCCAGCCACTTCACATCTTCCTTGATGGACTCCACGAACTCCGTATCCTCCTTGGTAGGATTGGTGTCGTCAAACCGCAGATGAAAGGTTCCGTGATATTCCTTTGCTAATCCCGAATTCAAAAGGATGGATTTGGCGTGTCCGATATGGAGATACCCATTCGGCTCCGGCGGGAACCGGGTACAAACCTCACTGTACACGCCTCCCTCCAGATCTTTCTCTATTTCCTGTTCGATAAAATTCTTGGAAACTGTCTCTTCTCCCATGTTCTTCCTCCTTGCAGGGCCGTTAATTTCTGTTCCTTATCTTATCATAAAATATAGGGGGAAACAAGCCTCTTCTATCCCGTCTGCCCCTCTGTCATGAGCGTTTGATTCGTTTCGATCCTGTTTAAGACAGGCGAAAAAAATTACTCCCGTAACTGGGAGTAATCGAAGCTGCCGAGCGGAATCGAACCGCCGACCTCCGCCTTACCAAGGCGACGCTCTACCGACTGAGCCACGGCAGCAGATATCATTGATTGCAACAGTGATACTATACACTATAAACCATAGACTTGTCAATGATATTTTTCCAAAATCTTCTCCGTTTTTCCTTTTATCCTCTGGAGCGCGTTATCGATCGTCTTAGGGCTCCGATCCAGCAGCCGGGCGATAGTCTTGTAATCCGTTCCCAGAAGATGCAGATACAGGACCCTGCTCTCCAAGGCGCTCAGTTGTTCCTCCAGTTCACTTTCCAGCAGCCGGGCGTATTCCCGGCTCACCAGTATCTCCTCCGGATTACTTTCCTGCTCTGCTTCCACCGTCTCGATCAGAGCTTCCTTCTCCTCATTCTTGTCATACAGAGACACATAGGAGTTCAGAGGACCGTGCTTTTTCCTTTTAGAGGCCTCCACGGCCGAATAAAGCTGCCGGGTGATGCACAGCCTGGCAAAGCTGTAGAAGGAGGCCCCCTGTTTGGGGTCATAATCCTGGACCGCCTTGAAAAGTCCGATCATCCCTTCCTGAATCAGATCGTCGTTCTCCCCGCCCAGAAGATACATGGCATTGGCCTCCTTGCGCACCAGGTTCTTATATTTTTCCATGATATAATCCATGATCTTTTTATCACCGCCGCGCAGTTTTCCGATCAGCTGTTCATCGGTCATCCGTTCATAGGCGCTCATAGGATTCCTCCTTCCCTTTTTCCACTCCTGCTTTTGGCCGAAAGCTTTGTGAGAAGTCTCTACCCCATCCGCTGTCGGACGATCTCGTAGGCCAGAACTCCCGCCGCCACCGACGCGTTCAGAGAGTCAATCTCCCCTTTCATGGGGATCGCCGCCGTAAAATCGCAGTGCTCCTTCACCAGTCGGCCCACGCCTTCTCCTTCATTTCCGATCACCAGCCCCATCGGGCCTTTCAGATCTAACTGGTACATCACGTCTCCGTCCATATCGGCGCAGACGAACCAAAGCCCCTCTTCCTTCAACTCTTCCATGGTCTTCGTCAGATTCGTGACCCGGGCCACTGGCGTATAATTCAAGGCTCCTGCTGAGGTTTTGGCCACTGTGGCGGTCAGTCCCACCGCTCTCCTCTTGGGAATGATCACTCCATGGGCTCCCGCCAGATTGGCGGTCCGGATGATCGCTCCCAGATTATGGGGATCTTCAATTCCGTCCAGCAGGAACAGGAAGGGAGTTTCTCCCCTCTTCCTCGCCAAGTCCAGCATGTCCTCCACCTGGGCGTAGGCATAGGCCGCCGCATCCGCGATCACCCCCTGGTGTTTCCCCGTCTCGGAAAGCCGGGACAGTCTTGCCTTGTCCATAAACTGGACCTGGATGCCCCGCTTCTTCGCCTCTCTTAAAATACTTTGGATCGGGCCGTCCTGACAGCCCTCCTGGACATACAGATGATCCATATCCCGCCCGGAACGGAGGGCTTCCAGCACCGCGTTTCTTCCCTCGATCCGGTTTTC
>DXGF01000095.1 GCA_019114065.1 Candidatus Dorea gallistercoris | reverse complement strand
CATAATGGATATCCATATGGGCCATATGCACCCGGCCCTCCTGATCGATGATCGACACCCGCTCATCCTGGTATCTCCCTTTGATCCTCAAATCCAGCTCCCGGATGATCGGCACCAGCCCGGGCACTGCTTGCTCCAGATAGTGGATCGGCCACTTCTCCAGGGCCTCCGCCAGGATCGTGTGATTGGTGTAAGCGCAGGTCTTCTGCACAATCTCGATGGCCTCATTGAAGTCAATATTCTTCTCCACCAACAGCCGGATCAGCTCCGGGATCACCATGGACGGGTGGGTATCGTTGATCTGGATCACCACATGTTCATGGAGCCTGCGCAGATCATATCCCTGTTCCTCACACTCCTTCAGGATCAGCTGGGCGCCATTGGAAACCATGAAATACTGCTGATAGATCCGCAGAAGATTCCCCGCCTCATCGCTGTCGTCTGGATACAGGAACAAGGTCAGGTTCTTTCCAATATTCCGTTTATCAAAGGAAATCCCATCCCCGATGATGCTCTCGTCCACCCCTTCCACATCAAAAAGGTGGAGCTTATTCTTCCCATTTTCATATCCTGCCACATCAATGTCATACAGCTTCGATGTCAGCGCAAAATCCTTAAACGGAACCTGGAAACGGATTCCCGTATCCACAAGCCAGCTCTCCGGCTCCATCCACGGGTTGGGTGTTTCTTTTTGCTTATGGCCTTCAAACACCTGCTTAAACAGGCCCATGTGATAGTTCAGGCCTATCCCGTCTCCGTTTAAGCCCAGAGTGGCGATAGAATCCAGAAAGCAGGCCGCCAGACGGCCAAGCCCGCCATTTCCAAGAGACGGTTCCGGCTCCATTTCCTCAATAGAGGCCAGGGTCTTCCCGTTTTCCTCAAGAACCTCTGACACTTCCTGGTAGATTCCAAGATTGATCAGATTATTGCTCAGCAGTTTCCCAATCAGGAATTCCGCGGAAATATAATACAGCTTCCGGTTCCCCGAGATCTCTGGAAGTTCTGCCAGACGGTCTTTTGTGTAGGATAAAAGGGCCAGGTAGATTTCTTTGTCATCCGCCTCACGGAGGCTCTTATGAAACCGGTCCTGCATCCGTTTTTCTAATTCTTCTCTTATCATCGTTTCTCTCCTTTTTGATTTAATTCTCTTCCGATCGGATAGGGGAAGTTTCTCTTCCCCATCCGATCCGCGCGATACCACAGGCACGGCGGCCGCTTGCCGGGCGCATCGCGCAAAAATACCGCTCCATAACAAACTCGTTATTTTGCGGTATCTTTCGTCCATTTTGTCTATTCGGTTGAAGAAGCCTTCTCAATCTGAGCGATCGCCGCCTTCTGCATCGGGATCCGGCAGTTCCGGTTGCTGCCAAACTCCACGATCACGTCGTCATCATTGATATCGATGATCACGCCGTAAAATCCACTGGTAGTAAGGACAGTATCCCCAACCTCCATCTCGGCGATCATCGCCTGAACTCTTTTCTGTTCCTTTTTCTGCGGCCGGATAAAAATAAACCAGAATCCGCCAAAGATCACTACATATATGACGATCAGCAGGGTCCAGCTTCCTCCACCGCTCTGTGATGCTAATGCAAACATACTCAATTTCCTCCTAAATCTCTTTTGGCACTATTGCTATCATACACAAAAATAATCGTTTCATCAAGTGCTTTTCGCCCAATTCCAGGAAATTTTATGGCATTTTTATACTTTTTCCGCCTGCATCCCATCAAGCTTTTTCTTCTTGTATGCCTGGTAATTTCCCGCCTCAATGGCCTCCCGGATCTCCGCCATCATGGCATTGTAGAAATACAGATTATGGAGCACACAAAGCCGCATTCCCAGCATCTCTTTCGCTTTCAGAAGGTGCCGGATATAGGCCCTGGAATACCTGCGGCACACCGGGCACTGACAGTCTTCCTCAATGGGTCCACTGTCTAATTCATATTTTGCGTTAAACAGATTTAATTTCCCCTGGTTGGTGTACACATGGCCATGCCGTCCATTTCTGCTGGGATAGACGCAGTCAAAGAAATCCACTCCCCGGTCTACCGCCTCCAGAATATTGGCAGGAGTTCCCACTCCCATCAGATAAGTGGGCTTATTTACCGGCAGATGGGGAACTACCGCCTCCAGGATCCGGTACATCTCCTCATGACTCTCGCCGACTGCCAGTCCTCCCACCGCATAGCCGTCCAGATCCAGTTCCGAGATCTCCTGGGCGTGGCGGATCCGGATATCCTCACAGATCCCCCCCTGATTGATCCCGAACAAAAGCTGGCGCGGATTGATGGTATCCGGAAGCGTATTCAGCCGCCCCATCTCCGCTTTACAGCGCCTCAGCCACCGGGTCGTGCGTGCCACAGACCGCTCGATATAATCCCGGTCCGCCACACTGGAAGGGCATTCATCAAAAGCCATGGCGATGGTAGAGGCCAGGTTCGACTGGATCTGCATACTCTCTTCCGGCCCCATGAAGATCTTCTTCCCATCAATATGAGAATGAAAATATACCCCTTCCTCCTTGATCTTCCTAAGTCCCGCCAGAGAGAACACCTGAAATCCACCCGAATCCGTCAGAATCGGCTTGTCCCATACCATGAATCTGTGGAGACCACCCAGTCGCTTCACAATCTGGTCTCCCGGCCGCACATGGAGATGATACGTATTGGAAAGCTCCACCTGTGTCCCGATCTGTTCCAAATCCTCCGTAGAGACCGCTCCTTTGATCGCGGCGGCGGTTCCCACATTCATAAATACAGGGGTCTCAACGACCCCATGTACGGTGTGCAGCCTTCCCCGCTTGGCAAGGCCGTCACGCTTGATCAATTCATACATCTTGTCCTTATCCTTTATCTTAATAGTGGCACACTACCGGCGTACCGTCAGAGATCAAATCATACATTTTGGCCGCCTGGTCTTCCGGCATGTTGATACAGCCATGAGATCCGTTGGTCTGGTACCGGCTCCCGCCAAAAGATGACTGCCAGGACGCATCGTGGAAACCGATTCCTCCATTAAACGGCATCCAGTATTTGACCGGCGACTCATAGGTATAGGAGCCGTCCGGAAGCCGATCTCCGCGGAGCACCGCGTTTCTCGTCTTATACGCCAGAGAATAGGTTCCCTGAGGTGTAGCGTTCCCCTTGTTGGGATTCCCGGTCACGATCGGTGAATCCAGAACTACCTGCCCGTCCTGGATAAAGTAGGCCCTCTGATTGGTCAGATCCACCTCCGCGTAAGTATTTCCAATATCGATGGATCCATGACTAGCCCCTCTGCTGGAATACTCAGGCTCTCTGGTCACCACTTCACCGTTCTGGATATTGGCGGTCAATGCATTGTATTCCGCTTCCTGATCGATCCGCCAGCCATAACTGCCGCCTTCCACGGTCACCGTATTTCCCGTCGCCGTTGTAAACTGTCTTGACTTTCCCTTCGTATCATATTTATCAGCCAGGGACTGGATATACTGCTTCACCGCTTCTGTGTTGAAGGTCACTTCCATTTTATCATTCACCGTTACCCACTGAGAGATCACGGAGGCGTTCACCACCTCTGTATTCGGGTTAAAGTCATAGGTGATCTCCGCTTTCAGATAACTGTTCATAGCATCGTTCGCCGCGATCACTTCCTCAGAATCCGAGAAATACGAAGGCTGAATATAACATCCCGCATCGGTCAGGTTCAGTGTAGGCTGAAATCCTGCGATGCTGGTCCGCACCGCCTCGTTGAATACTTCGGCGTTGATCTGCGTTCCCACAACTTCAGGAACAATCTCAAACTGAGTCTCCTTAAACTCCGGATGGGCGTTCACAGAAGCCACCTGGTTCTCCGGATTCATGCAGGCAAGTCCAGCGATCTGCTCCGCAAGTGCTGTTTCATCATATTGAACACCGACTTCCGCTTTGAGTTCCGGATGGTCCCAGAGACACTTAAGCCACAGGAAATCATCCTGCTCCTCCACAAGCTGGCCAAGCTGATCTCCCGGCACATATTCCAGAGAAATGTCTGTCCCGTCGATCACTTCCGTCCCGCCGTCAGATTCCTCCAGCGTCAGCGTATAATTTTCCACCTGCTGCCGCATATGATCCTCCACCTGGCTGACACTCTGCAGCGACACGTCCGCCCCGTTGATCGTGGTAAAAAACATAAAATGGCTGTTGAAATAGACTGCGAATCCAATATAAGCCGCAGCGATCACGCCGACAATACTGCCGATGATGATGGCCAGCTTCTTCCTGAACTTATGCTTGCGGTAAGCCTTCTGGGCGTCCGTTTCTTCTTCCTCCTCATCTTCCAGATCCAGGATCTGCGTATCATCCCCGTCTTCCAGTTCTTCCCGATCAGAATCTTCATCTAAGTCTTGGTCCAGATCGTCTGATTCCTCCGGGTCTTCCTCCTCATCT
>DXGF01000094.1 GCA_019114065.1 Candidatus Dorea gallistercoris | reverse complement strand
ATGCGTATGGGAGGAAGGATAGAGGCGGCAGTAACAGGGAAGGAATTCCAGATCATGCTATGGTTTCCGGCCGTTGATTTCCTGGATAAGTGAAAGCGGCAGTATAGGTTTGCAAAAGGACTCTGGTATGGAGTATAATAGATGTCATTAAAGAAAGAGAAAAGGATCATTTTCATGGATAAAGGAGACAGCAGTTATGAAAATACGTCCAAAGAATAAGCGGCAGCTTCTGAAGGCCGCGCTGGGAGAAATTAAGAGTGATCTATTGATCAAAAATGTCCAGTTAGTGAATACGATCACAGGAGAGATCTATCCGGCAAATGTATTTATTTACGATGGGATGATCGCGCATGTGGAGTATCAGGATCTAGAAGCGGACCATGACGGAGCCGAAGAGGTGATCGACGGACAGGGACAGTACCTGCTCCCGGGATTCATCGATGCCCACGAGCATATTGAAAGTTCTATGATGACGCCCAGGAACTTCGCACGGACGGTGATTCCCCACGGGACTACAACGGTGATCACCGATCCCCATGAGATAGGAAATGTATGGGGCGTGGAAGGTGTCCGCTATATGTATGACAGTTCTGAGGAGCTTCCTATGCGTCAGCTCATCGATATCCCAAGCTGTGTTCCGGCGGTCCCGGGACTGGAGAACGCGGGAGCCCAGTTTGGTGTGGCAGAGATTGAGGAACTGGCGGGACTGCCGCGGGTCATCGGTCTTGCGGAAGTGATGGATTTCATCGATGTGATCCAGGGCGGAGACCGGATGATGGATATCATTGATGTGGCGGAGAATAACGGCCTGTATCTGCAGGGGCACGCGCCTTTTGTAACGGGAAGAGCGTTGTCCGCCTATCTCTGCGGCGGACCCAATACCTGTCATGAGTCCAGACTTGGAGAGGAAGCGGTGGAGAAGATCCGCAGTGGTATGCATGTGGATGCCAGGGACAGCTCTATCACTAAGAATGTAAAAGAGATCTGGGAAGGAGTCAAAGACTTTAAGTTCTTCGACAATTTAAGTCTGTGCACCGATGACCGGGAGGCGGATGATATTTTAAATAGCGGGCATATGAACGATGTGGTCCGGGCGGCCATCCGTTATGGCATGGACCCGGTCGCGGCCATCAAGAGCGCTACATTAAATAACGCAAGAGAAGCCGGGATTGAGAATCTGGGAGCAGTGGCCCCCGGCTACGCGGCGGATCTGCAGATTGTGGAAAGCCTGACAGAGTTAAAGCCGTCCAAAGTCTTCTACGGCGGGAAGCTGGTGGCGGAGAAGGGAAAGCTGCTGGCGGATATCGAAGAAAAAATCTATCCTTTGGAGAGCAGGAATTCGGTACATGTAAAGGATCTTACAGAGCAAGATTTTGTCCTGAAGGCTCCGGTCAAAGAAGGAACCGTCAAAGTAAACGTGATGACTTACTATGACTTGAACCTTTCTTCTACGGAAGCCGTGTGTGAAGAACTGCCGGTCAAGGATGGGAAGCTGGACTTAAGCGGGGATGGGAATCTGAAATTTGTGGCGGTGGTCAACCGGTATGAAGGAAATGACAATCTGGCCCTGGGAGTGGTCCGAGGGTTCGGGATCACCTGTGGCGCTCTGGCGTCTACCGTGTCCCACGACAGCCACAATCTGACCATCGTCTATGACGATCCCAAAGACGCGCTGATCGCGGCGGAAGAGTTAAAGCGGACCGGCGGAGGAATGTGCGCGGTCAAAGACGGACAGATCCTGCATACCCTGGAGCTTCCTCTGGCGGGGCTGATCTCCTTAAAGAAGGCAGAAGAGCTGGCCCAGGACAGCGCCAGGATGAAAGCTGCCAACCGGGCGCTGGGGTTGAGCGACATGGAGAATCCGCTTCTTAGGATCGTAACGCTGGCTCTACCGGTGATCCCGGAGGTGAAGATGTCTGATCTGGGACTGGTAGATGTGAACAATAAAAAAATCATACCAATCTTTCCAGGGGAGTGATAAGAAATGGCAAAACGGGTATTTTTGATCGTGCTGGACAGTGTGGGAGTAGGAGAAGGGCCGGATGCGGCACTCTTTGACGATGTGGGCTGTGATACCTTTGGTACCTGTGTCCGAAGTGGGGATCTGCGGGTGCCCAACCTGGAACGGCTTGGAATATTCAGCCTTAAGGACACATCTTTCCGAAAGGATTGTAAGGATGTGGTGGGGTGTTATGCCAAAATGCGGGAGGATTCTAAGGGGAAGGACACTACAGTCGGGCACTGGGAGATCGCCGGCATGATCTCAGAGAAACCCCTGCCTACCTATCCTCATGGGTTCCCGAAGGAAATCCTTGATGCCTTCTCCAAAGAGACGGGGAGAGGCGTCCTCTGCAATCGCCCCTACTCCGGCACGGAGGCCATCAAGGATTATGGGAGAGAGCATGAGCGGACTGGCAGCCTGATCGTCTATACTTCCGCCGATAGTGTGTTCCAGATCGCGGCCCATGAAGAGGTGGTGCCTTTGGAGGAGCTGTACGCGGACTGCAGGAAGGCAAGAGCCATCCTGACGGGAGAGCATGGCGTGGGCCGGGTGATCGCAAGGCCTTTTGTGGGGAAATATCCCGATTATCAGCGGACGGTAAACCGCCATGATTTCTCTCTGGAACCTCCGCGTGAGACCATCCTGGATGCGTTGAAGGCCAATGGATATACGGTGATCGGTGTGGGGAAGATTCATGACATTTTCGCCGGAAAAGGCCTGACCAGCTCTTATCCCAACGAGGGAAACACCAAGAATATGGAGCGGACGCTGGCCCTTGCGGGGGAAGATTTCCAGGGGCTTTGCTTCGTGAACCTGGTGGATTTTGACATGCTCTACGGCCACCGCAATGACATCCCGGGATATGTGAACGCGCTCAATGAGGTGGATGTACAGATCGGGAGGCTGATGGAGCGGATGGGACCGGAGGATTATCTGATGATCACCGCGGATCACGGCTGCGATCCCGGGTTCAAGGGAACCGACCACAGCCGTGAATATACGCCCTGCCTGTGCTGGGGTCAGGACCTGAAGGAAGGCGTTGACCTGGGCATCCGTTCCAGCTTCGCGGATATCGCTCAGACGATCGCGGATATCTTCCAGCTCTCTTATCGAGGAGACGGCAGCAGTTTCTTCGATCAGATATCAAGATGAGCCTGCTTCCCCGGCAGAAGGATCACCGGCGTCTGACGCCAGATCATCTAAAGAACGGAAGGAATACCCCATCTCTTTCCACTGGTCCAGCAACCCCCCCAGGATTGCCGCATTGGTGGAGGAAGTGCTGTGAAGGAGAACAACTGCGCCCGGATGGATGCGCCCTAAGAGCTTGTCGAACGCTTCTTCTTTGGTGGGCTGGTCATCTTCGTACCAGTCCACATAGGCGAGACTCCAGAAGAAGGTGTGGTAGCCAAGCTCTTTGGCCATCTGTAGATTTTCCACGCTGTATTTGCCCTGGGGAGGTCGGTAATATTTTGTCATAGGCTCTCCGGTGATCTCCTCGTAAGCAGTCTCCACGTCTTTTAATTCTTTTTCAAAAGTTTCCTTTGTTGAGATCTCAGACATATCAGGATGGTGATAGGTATGATTGCCTACGATGTGGCCTTCTTCCGACATCCGTTTGACAAGCTCTGGTTCTGTAGAGAGAAAATTTCCAACAACAAAAAAGGCGGCGGGAATTTGTTTTTCTTTCAGGGTATCCAGAATTTTTTCTGTATTTCCATTTTCATAACCACAGTCAAAAGTCAGATATAAGACTTTTTCCTCCGTATCGTCCCGATAGCAGGCGTCATAAGCGGCCAGTTCATCGGAAGGAGCGTTCCCGACAGGAGGCTGTCCTTCCTCCTGGAAGCTCAATCCCCAATTTTCCGAGCTTGCCGCGATCTCTTCGGAATTGACTAGCTGAGCAAGAGGAGAATCAGGGGAGGTAAGAAAGGCAATGGCCCTTCCGGCGAAAAAAGAGACGGAAAATAAGAGGAGAATACCTAAGAATTTTGGGAGTTTAAATTTTTGAGACATGCTGTATCTTCCTTTTTGGTTTGTTTATATATATGTAAGACGTTAATGAAAAAAACCATAAAAATTCTTACATTTTAGGCGAAATGGTGTTATAATAAATTTATAGAGCTTGATGGCGATGTAGGTAAGAACTTCATAGATGTAAGCGAGTGGATACTGGCGTACAGTCTACAGGCAGTCGGCTGCCTTGCTGTACGCCGGTTTTTACGAGCGTCAAAATGGATAGGAGGTTAAGAATGTTTAAGATCGGCGATTACGTGGTGCACTATAAAGAAGGGGTCTGTGAAGTGATCGATATTGGAAAGCTGGATATGAGATGCTCAGATAAGAACAAAGAATACTATACCTTAAAGCCTTTGTATGATGTGGGAGGAACGGTTTATACACCGGTGGATAATGAGATAAGACAGATCCGGGGGATTATATCTGCCGAAGAGGCGAAGGAATTGATGGACCATCTGCGGGAAGTGAAAGACCTGCAGATATTGGATGAGAAAAAGAGAGAAGCGCTTTATAAAGAAGCGCTTTTGAGTAATCAATGTCAGAATTGGGCCGCGGTGATCAAAACTACCTACTCGCGGAGAAAAAAGCGGTTGTCCTGCGGGAAAAAGGCGGTGGGACTGGATGAGAGATATCTGGTCATCGCGGAGCGTTTCCTGACCGGAGAACTGGCGGCTGCTCTGGAAGTGCCGCGGGATAAGGTCAAAGAGTATCTCGTTGAGAAAATAAACGATTAAAAGTGGGGCGTGGGATAAGATGTTTGCAATCGGTGAAAAAACAACGGAAGTCAACAAATCGAGAGTCGCGATGCCAGTGGAATATCATCTGAGGAAGAGAAAGATCTACGGGACATGGGTAGGACAGGATGTGCTCTATATCTCTGATGAGATAGGCCCGTTAAAGGTAAAAAAAGGCGGTGAAATTTTTGCTCCACATGTGGATAAACGAAATATGCTGCACGTACCGGGACGATATGAGGGCCGGAAGGTGGAGATCCGGGGATGTATCACCTCGATCGAACTGAACTTTGGAGGCGGTGAAGGGGAATCCTATCGCTATTAAAAGAGAAAAGATCTCTGGGATCAGAGCCTCAAAAAAGCCTGATCCCAGAGATCTTTTTAGTATCTGTTGACGGGACGGCTATCTGGCCGCTTCCTCCGCAAACTGAGTAGTCACGAGATCTTCATAGGGAGCCCGTTTGGTAAGCTCGCCTGCCTCATCCAGAATATCCTGGAGCAGATCAAAACTTTCCTCTTCAAAGATCAGATTGTCTTTCCAGGTATCCTGCTCATAGTAGCGGGATACGATGGTCGTGATCGTCTCTAGATCGGTCTCTTTGAACTGAGGCTCGATGACAGCCGCGATCTCTTCAGGTGTGTGGGCCTGCACGTAGTCCATACCTCTCTGCAGCGCGTTGGTGAAGCCCTGGATCACATCGGGGTTTTCATCGATATAACTCTGCTTGGCGGAAAAGGCGGTATAAGGGACATAGCCGCTGTCTGTTCCAAGGGAGGCAACTACATAGCCCTTTCCCTCCTGCTCCAGACTTGTGGCGCCCGGTTCAAATTCTACAGTGAAATCTGCCTGCCCCTCGGCAAATGCGGCGGCGGTGGAGCCAAAGTCGATGCTCTGATCGATGTTGACGTCTTTTGCCGGGTCAATGCCGTTCTGCTTTAAGATATACTCAAATACCATCTGGGGCATTCCGCCCTTTCTTCCCCCAAGGACATCGGCGCCTTTTAAGTCTTCCCAGGAGAAGTCTTCCATCTCCTGGCGGGCTACCAGGAAATTACCGGCCCTCTGGGTGAGCTGAGCGAAATTTACTACGTAGTCATTGGCTCCTTCGTTGTAGGTATAGATAGAAGCCTCAGATCCCATGAAACCGATATCGGCGCTGCCGGACAGAACGGCAGTCATGGTTTTGTCAGCTCCAAATGGGGAAGGCCGCTTAAGCGCAGACCATTTACAGGAATTCTGCAGAATCAAAAGCACAGTCAGGATCCAGTCGGATCTGACGGAGGATATTCCGCCAGAATGCCTGTTTGTTTTGGGGGGTTAAGAGATGGTAGATCGTCTGAAGATCCCCTTCAAGAAGAACGGCCAGATCAGAATAATCTGACCGCTCTTCTTCTGTCTGCGGGGCTTTTGTATCTGATCTCTCTCTTTCTTCTCTCAGTGAGCGATATTCCCGATCGTAATAATCCCATGTGATCCGGCCCTTCTGGAAGAGCAGGCCAAGCCGTGACAATTCTCTGTCGATCTGTTCTGCTGTGCGTACTGGGACAGGCTTTGGTTTTTGTTTTCTGATTCTGGTCACATGGATCTTGCAGCCTCGGAATTCTTCTTCCAGATGCTCCAGGAGGCGGGCCTCGATGGAGAGCTGGCTTGGGCGGCGGGTATTTTCGCAGATGTGGTCAGTGAACGCCCGGCTGCAGCGGTAATAGCAGTAGTCCCGTTTCTCCCCGGTCTTTCGGCAGATGACGGATCTGCTTCCGGTTCCGGACATTACATGGCCGCACAGGGGGCAGCGGATCAGGCCGGAGAAATAATAGACTCTTCCGGAAGGAGCGTGCCTGACATTTTGCTGACTGAGCCTCTGCAGTCGGTTCCAGCGTTCCTCAGTAAGGTAGGCGGGACAGTAGGGAATGCCCCGGTAGGTCCCTTTGTAGAATTCACTGGACAGCATGGTCCTCAGAGAAGAGTAAGTAAAGGAGGGGTCGTAATTCTTCTGAATATAGCGCAGGGTCTCCTGCTTGCTCTGATGCTTTTCATAATGATCGAAAAAGGCATTCACCATCTCTTCCATTTCCGGATCTTTTATCATACATTTCTTTCCGTCCACGATCCCGGGCTTGTATCCGCGTGGCATGTTAGCCTGGCCGAAAATGGCCTTTCCCTGGCGGACCGAAGCCTCGTTGACGAATCGGATGCGTTCTGAGGTGGTATCAACCTCATTTTGACCGATGGACAGTACTACATTCAGCTGCAGCCGTCCTTCCCGGGTCTCCATGTTAAGGCCCGGTTCTGAGGCGGAGATCCATCGGACACCGTATTCATCCAGGATATCCTGGACCTTATAGAAATCAGACAGACTTCGGAACCACCGGTCCAGCCGCCAGAAGAGGATCACATCGACCCGGCCGGCCCTGACCTCTTCCAGGAGCGCATGGATTGCTTTGCGCTTTTTGAGCTCTCTGCGGGCGGTCTTTCCTTCATCCGCATAGATCCCGACCACCTCCATCCTATGGGTATTTGCATAGTATGCAAGATAATTTTTCTGTGATTCAAGGGATTTTCCGTGAATCATCTGTTCTGCTGTGCTGACGCGGATATAGATGGCGCAGCGCGGAGGTCTTTCTTCCATAGTCCCAACTTCCCTTTTCCTGTCGTCTGATGCAGTATATGGAAGAAGCGGGATGAAAATAACGAATACGGAAAAAGCTGGAAATATGGGAGCTTTGGGCGCATAGAGTTATAGTAAAAGATGTGGTGGGAGACAAGATGGACCGAATCATCCAGGTCCTGTTTTCTCTTCTGGAGGAACAGGAGGGTATCCTGATCGAGTATCAGATAGAGAAGGTATCTGAGATAAAAGAAGAGATGTCAAAGCAGATAGAAACAGAAAATAAAACATAGCAGGCTTTGAAAAACAGCCAGACTAGACAAGGCCGGGAACCGGTCTTGTTTTTATGCATAAAATGGTAGAGAGACCACATGAAAACAGGAGGTTTTGACATGAAGAATAAAGCATATTGGCTGGAATGGCTCAGGAAGGCAGGAGCGCGCGCCGTCAGGACCGTGGCGCAGACAGCGGTGGCCGGAATCGGGACCGCCGCGGCGCTGGGGCAGGTGGATTGGAAATACGTGCTGTCCGCGTCTGCTCTGGCCGGCGTGATCTCACTCCTCACCTGTATTGCCGGTCTCCCGGAAGTAGAGGGGGACAATGGAGTCGAATATGACGAAGGTGTTGAGCCGGATGCGGCGGAGATCGCGCAGGCAGAACAGGAGACCGCCGATCCGCCTGCGGCTGATGAGGAGCGGGAAGAGCCCACAGGGATCAAGGAAGACCAGGAAGAGGTCCTGGAAGAAAGTGGAGAGGAGGAATAGAAAATGGCAGTTTATAATGTGCATGGCGGGCATAACGCGAAAGTTCCGGGCGCATCCAAATATCTGAATGAGGTGACAGAAGACCGGAAGGTGAAAGAGCGGGTGATCGCCCTCTTGAGACAACAGGGCCATACGGTGTACGACTGCACCGATGATGCCGGAACGACACAGTCCAAAAATCTGGCGAATATTGTGGCAAAATGCAATCAGCACAACGTATCTCTGGATATTTCCATCCATCTGAACGCCGGGGGCGGAACAGGCGTGGAAGTGCTGTATTACAGCGCTGCGGGGAAAACCTACGCAAAGAAGATCAGCGCCGCGGTCGCGAAGAAACTGGGACTGACGGACAGAGGAGCCAAACAAAGGACCGGGCTCTATGTCCTGCGGAATACTAGATCTACCGCTGTATTGGTGGAATGCTGTTTTGTGGATTCCGCTAACGACAAGAAAAAGTGGAACGCGGACACGTGCGCCCAGGCAATTGTGGAGGCTGTGACAGGAACTACGGCATCAACAGACGTTTCTTCCGGGAATACCAGCGGCGCTTTTCTGGTAAAGATAAAAGCCGCCGACCTGACGATCCGGTCGGGGGCGGGAATGAGCTACCAGGCGGTGGGCCACATCACAGATAAAGGAACCTATACGATCACACAGGTCCAGTATAATGGATCTACCCCCTGGGGAAGATTAAAAAGCGGGGCCGGCTGGATCAGCCTGCACACCGCCTATGTGACCCGGCTGTAGAAAGACGGGGAAAAAGAAGGTGTGTCTTTGCCTGAGAAGCGCGCTCCAAATCCCGTTACCAGTTCCAGATCGATGCCTTCGTCCTCAAAATATCCTTCTTCGATGGCAACGTACATCGGGGCGTAGAAGATGGAGTGGGCCACCTCGTTGAGAATGACCTTCTTGACCTCCGGAAGCGTTTCTTCTGTGTTTTCCGCGGTGTCGGGTGTTGAAGTGTCCGTCTCTTCCCGGGAAGAGCAGGCGCACAGGGTGGCCGTGAGCATGATCGCGGCCAGGAAAATAGCAGTGATGCGCTTTTTCATAATATCCTCCTTGTTTTGATGATGATTACGGGGTCCAGTTCCGCCCGCGCCCGCAGTTTGCTCATTGACGGGCGCTCCACTCATGCATGCGGGAACTGTTTGCGATGCCTTCGGATTGTGACCTGCTGCGCAGTCCCACAATCCTGCCCAATATTCGCATATCGTGGGATAGTCATCCCACTTTTATGCTCATATCGGGGTGGGTCCTAAGGTCTTTCACCCACTTGTGAGCAGGTTCATGTGGGTTTAGACCTTTTGACCCTGGCATCTTATGTTAGTATATTCCCTTTTGGGGTTTTGGTGAAAGGGGCTGGTTCTCTGGACGGGAATTTGCTACAATAGTATTGGACAATATTGTTTGGACTGCCAGGAGCGGTATAGTATGGAGAGGATACAGGAGTATGAAGGGCAATAAGAAGAATCCTTTGTATAAGAGTTTTGGATACGCTTTTGAAGGGATCTATGGCTGTATCCGAAAGGAACGTAACATGCAGATCCACTGTGTGGCTGTGGTGCTTGTGACGACCGCCGGGATCTGGCTGGGGATCTCGCGGACAGAGTGGTGTATCTGTCTGGTTCTGTTTGGACTGATCCTGGCGTTGGAGATGGTCAACACGGCGATCGAGGCAGTGACGGACCTGGTCAGCGAAGAGTACCATCCTCTGGCGAAGAAGGCGAAGGATACGGCGGCCGGGGCAGTGCTGGTCGCGGCGGTCGCGGCGGCAGTGGTGGGCGTGATCATTTTTCTGCCTAAGCTTATGGCGGTTATGTGATAGGACAGGCTCTATAAATAGAGTAGAAAGGGAAGGAGTGTTAAATCATGGAAAAATTAGGAGAAGGGATCAAGAAGATTTTGCTTGCGGGAGTGGGAACGATCGCTGTGACCACGGAGAAGTCGAAAGAAATCCTGGATGAGCTGGTGAAAAAAGGAGAGCTGACGGTAGAGCAGGGGAAAGTGCTCAATCAGGAACTGAAACACAATCTGAAGCAGACAGTAAAAGAGAAAGTGAATGTCTCTGTGAAACCTTCCTCCGGGGAAGAACTGAGTGAACTCTTGGAGAAGATGACGCCGGAGCAGATCGATCAATTGAAGGAACAGCTCCGGAAACTGGAGGAGAAGAGCGCGGAAGCGAAGAACGAGGAAACGGAGACAGAAGAGACGGGCCAGGATGAATAAGGAGAAGGAAGAAAAAACGGAAAGCAAAACATATGGGTCGCGGCTGCGGGAGATGACGGCAGTCCTCCATAAGTATGAGATCACCCGGGGTGTCACACCTGAGAAGCTCCGGCTGATCCTGGAGGACCTTGGACCCACCTATATCAAGCTGGGGCAGATCATGTCCATGCATTCAGACATCCTGCCCAAGCGGTATTGTGATGAACTGATGCGTTTGCACTCAGAGGTGGCGCCCATGCCATTTTCAGAAGTGGCGGAGGTCCTGGAAGAATCTTACGGATATCCCTGGACAGAAGTGTTTTCTGAAATCGAAGAGGCGCCCATCGGTTCCGCCTCCATCGCTCAGGTACATCGGGCCAGACTCCATACAGGGGAAGAGGTGGTGGTCAAAGTCCAGCGCAAAGGCATCTATGAGGTGATGGCGAGGGATATCGGGCTGCTCCACAAGGCGGCCAAGCTGCTCCCCGTCCCTAATCTGCGGGGGCTGGTGGACCTGGACATGGTGCTGGATGAATTGTGGACGACTACCCAGGAAGAGATGAATTTCCTCACTGAGGCCTCCAACGCGGAAGAATTTGCCAGGAGAAATAAGGATGTAGCCTTTGTTGAGACGCCAAGGCTTTACCGGGAGCACACCACGAGCCGTGTGCT
Source organism: Candidatus Dorea gallistercoris (assembly GCA_019114065.1). Lineage (GTDB taxonomy): Bacteria > Bacillota > Clostridia > Lachnospirales > Lachnospiraceae > Massilistercora > Massilistercora gallistercoris. The sequence continues at coordinate 11,861 of DXGF01000094.1, read as the reverse complement.
GGTCATGGAATATATTGACGGATTTCCCATCGACGCAAAGGACGCGCTTTTGGAAAATGGATACGATCTGAAAGAGATCGGGAGTAAATTCGTTGACAACTATATCAAGCAGGTGATGGAAGATGGTTTCTTCCATGCGGATCCTCATCCGGGAAATGTACGGATCCGGGGAGGCAGGATCGTCTGGCTGGATATGGGGATGATGGGGAGACTTACTGAGCGGGACCGGGAACTGATCGGAGAAGTGATCCGGGGCGTTGCGGCAAATGATATCGGCATGATCCAGGAAGCGGTGCTGGCTCTGGGAGAATTCCGGGGGAAACCGGATCGGAATCAATTGTATCAGGATATCAGTGAATTGATGTCCAAGTACGGGAACACAGACATGGGGGAGATCGATATCGGGGATGTGATGCAGGACCTGATGGATGTGATGAAAGAAAACCGGATCTCTATGCCCCACGGTCTGACTATGCTGGCAAGAGGTCTGACCCATATGGAGGGCGTTCTTGCAAAGATCACGCCGGAGATCAATATGACGGAGATCGCGGCGGCCAGGATCAAAGCAGAGTTTGTCCAGAATCTGGACTGGAAGACAGAGATCAAACGGGGCGGAAGGGCGTTGTACAGATCCCTTCATAAGGCGGTAGATATCCCGGCGCTCACGGCAGAGCTGCTCCAGGGATACCTGAAAGGCCAGACCCGACTCAACATGGATCTCCACGCTTCCGGGGATCTGGCTCAGCTTCTGCGGCGGCTGGTCAGGAATATCGTGATGGGGCTGTGGGTGATGGCGCTTCTGATCAGTTCCAGTATCATTTGTACCACTGATATGAGCCCGAAGATCCTGGGGATTCCGGCCCTGGGGGCGTTTGGGTATCTGATCGCTTTTGTGATCGTTATGTATGTGTTTGTCAAACATATGTTGTCAAGAAAATAGGAGCATTGCCTGCTGTGGATAGGCAATGCTCCTGTGTTTTTACTAGGCATTCTCCTTCCAGGACTCCTGATAATAGAGAGCGGCTTCCACGAATCCTCGGAATAAAGGATGGGGGCGGTTTGGCCGGGATTTCAACTCTGGATGGGCCTGAGTGGCGATAAACCAGGGGTGGGAAGGAATCTCGATCATCTCCACGATCCTTCCGTCCGGGGAAAGTCCGGAAAGCTTCATGCCATGGGAGGTCAGGTCATCCCGGAAATCATTGTTGACCTCATAGCGATGGCGGTGCCGTTCCTGGATCTGATCTGTCCCGTACAGCTCATATGCCTTGGAAGTTTTGTCCAGGACACAAGGATAAGCGCCGAGCCGCAGAGTTCCGCCGATGTCCTCAACGCCAACCTGATCCGGCATGATGTGGATGACTGGGTGCAGGGTATCCGGCTTCAGCTCAGCGCTGTGGGCATCGTGGTACCCCGCGACATTGCGGGCAAATTCAATGATCGCTACCTGCATACCCAGACAGAGCCCAAGGAAAGGGATGTTATGAGTGCGGGCATAATGGACCGCCTCGATCTTTCCCTCGATCCCACGGTGTCCAAATCCTCCCGGGACCAGGATACCGCTGACATCTCCAAGGACCTCCTCAACATTTTCGCTGGTGACTGTCTCAGAATCCACCCACTTGATATTAACGGTGGCGCGGCTGAAGATGCCGCCGTGTTTCAACGCTTCCACAACGCTGATATAGGCGTCGTGGAGCTGGATATATTTGCCCACCAAAGCGATGGTGACTTCCGTGTTGGGGTGACGGAGGTATTCCACCATCTCTGCCCAGTCTTTCAGATCGGGCTCCGGACAGTCTAATTGCAGACATTCGCATACAACTCCGGCCAGATTCTCTTTTTCCATGGCCAGAGGCGCTTCATAGAGATATTCCACATCCAGATTCTGGAGCACATGGCTGGCCGGTACATTGCAGAAGAGGGCAATCTTGTCCTTGATGCCTTGATCCAGGGGATATTCAGAACGGCAGACGATAATGTCCGGCTGGATACCCATACCCTGCAGGTCTTTGACGCTGGACTGGGTAGGCTTGGTCTTCATCTCCTGGGAGGCCTTCAGATAGGGGATCAGGGTCACGTGGATCAGGATCACATTTTCCCGGCCCTTTTCATGCTGGAACTGCCGGATCGCCTCAAGGAAGGGCTGGCTTTCAATGTCTCCTACAGTCCCGCCCACTTCGATGATTGCGATCTCTGTATGTTCGGCCGCCGGATTGCGGTAGAAACGGCTTTTGATCTCATTAGTGATATGGGGGATCACCTGGACAGTGCCTCCGCCGAAATCTCCCCGCCGTTCCTTCTGGAGGACAGACCAGTAGATCTTTCCGGTGGTCACATTGGAATTCTTGGTAAGGCTCTCGTCGATAAATCGTTCATAGTGGCCTAGATCCAGATCCGTCTCCGCGCCGTCGTCGGTGACGAACACCTCTCCATGCTGGACCGGATTCATGGTGCCGGGATCGATGTTGATGTAAGGGTCAAATTTCTGCATGGTGACGGTGTAGCCTCGGGCCTTTAACAAACGCCCCAGAGAAGCGGCCGTAATGCCTTTTCCGAGCCCGGACACGACTCCGCCCGTTACGAATACGTATTTTACTGCCATAGTGATCCTCCTTAAAAAATTCTGCTCGTTGTCCCTTCTGAATTAAAAAAATACTTTAAAATTATACACCTTTTTCATCGAAAAATACAGAATTTTTTTCATACTTTGGCTCGAAGGTGGCCTGAATGGACAGCTTTTTAAACTGCTTCGCGTCCACTGTGCCCACCATGACGGAGGTGTGGGCCTGACAGCCTTTCAGATTGGGGATCTGGTCCAGGGCGCGCTGGGCCAGAGGATCGGTGGCCGCGCTGACAGACAGGGCGATCAGGACTTCATCGGTATGGAGTCTGGGATTCTTGCTGCCCAGGTACTGGGTCTTCAGTTTCTGGATCGGCTCAATGGCCTCGGGAGAGATCACGTGCCGATGATGGTCAATTCCGGCTAATTCCTTTAAGGCGTTCAGGAGCAGGGCGGCAGAAGCCCCAAGAAGACAGGTGGTCTTGCCGGTGATCATGCGGCCGTCGTGAAGCTGTAAGGCCGCTGCCGGGCCGCCGGTCGCATCCGCCCGGGCAAGAGCGGCGTCCACCACCGGTCGATCATGAGGGGTGACACCGGCCTGATTCATGAGCATCTCTATTTTATAGACCTCTTCATCTGAACAGGCTCCTACCAGAAGCCTTCTGAGTGAATGGTAGTATCTGCGGATGATCTCCTGACGGGAGGCTTCCTTGCATACCTCATCGTCACAGATGCAGTTTCCGGCCATATTTACACCCATATCGGTAGGAGATTTATAGGGGCTTTCTCCATAGATCCGCTGGAAAATGGCGTTCAGCACCGGGAAGATCTCCACATCCCGGTTGTAATTGACGGTTGTCTCTCCATAAGCGTCCAGGTGGAAAGGGTCGATCATATTCACGTCATTTAAATCCGCGGTGGCGGCCTCGTAAGCCAGATTGACCGGATGCTTCAGCGGAATGTTCCAGATGGGGAATGTTTCGAATTTAGCGTACCCGGCACAGATGCCATGCTTGTGCTCGTGGTAGAGCTGGGACAGACAGACAGCCATCTTGCCGCTGCCCGGTCCGGGGGCAGTCACCACCACCAGAGGTCTGGAGGTCTCGATGTAATCATTTTTCCCGTAACCTTCCTCGCTGACGATCAGCGAGACATTGGAAGGATATCCCTGGATGGGATAATGGCGGTAGACTTTCAGCCCCAGCTTTTCCAGCCGTGCCTTGAACAAAGCCGCGCTTTCCTGGCCGCTGTATTTGGTGATCACTACGCTGCCTACGAAGAGCCCGTGGCTTCTGAAAACAGACATCAGGCGCAGGACATCTACATCGTAGGTGATGCCAAGATCCCCGCGGATCTTGTTTTTCTCAATATCATCCGCGCTGATCACGATCACGATCTCTGCCTGGGAAGAAAGCTGCATGAGCATCTGCATTTTGCTGTTTGGCCGAAAACCGGGAAGGACCCGGGAAGCGTGATAATCATCGAACAGCTTGCCGCCGAATTCCAGATAAAGTTTGTTGTCAAAGTGGCTGATGCGTTCCCGGATATGGGCAGACTGCATTTGCAGATATTTTTCATTGTCAAATCCTGTCTTCATTCTCATTCCTCTTGTGTTTGATCATAAAAATTTTCTGAAATATGTATAAAAAAATCATATACCAAGTATACTACAAAGGATGGGGAGTTTACAATCTTTTCATAATGTTTTTGTTGATTTCTAACAGGGCTGTCCGTATAATGAAAGAGTAACACAGGAGGAAAAAAATGGACAACCAAAACAACCAGAACAGAAATAATCAGGATCCCAACAGAAATAACAAACAAGGGATCTCTTTTGTGATTTTAGTGACATTGATCACGAGTATTCTGGTCTTGGCGCTCTTTCAGTTCCAGGGGACAGGGACTGCGGAGGAGATCACCTACGATGAGTTCCTTAAGATGGTGGATGAAGGTGAAGTAGACAGCGTGCAGATCCAGAATGATAGGCTGGTGATCACGGCAAAGAAAGAGAGCGGCGAGCGTACCGCCAAGGAATACTATACTGGAGTCGTGCAGGACGATTCTCTTTCTGACAAGCTGTATGACGCGGGAGTGGAGTATTCCCAGGAGATTCCAGACACTACCTCCGCGGTGGTGCTGAATATCCTTTTGACGGTCCTTCCGATCGCCCTGATCGTGGGAATGTTCGTCTGGATGACACGGAAGATGTCAAAAGGCGGAGGGATGATGGGTATTGGCAAGAGCAATGCCAAGATGTACGTAGAGAAGCAGACCGGAGTTACCTTCCGGGATGTGGCGGGACAGGATGAAGCCAAGGAGTCTCTTCAGGAAGTGGTGGATTTCCTGCATAATCCGGGGAAATATACCAGCGTGGGCGCCAAGCTTCCGAAAGGCGCGCTCCTGGTAGGACCTCCGGGAACTGGTAAGACCCTGCTGGCAAAGGCGGTGGCGGGGGAGGCGAAGGTGCCTTTCTTCTCCTTAAGCGGTTCCGCCTTTGTTGAGATGTATGTAGGAGTTGGCGCTTCCAGAGTCCGGGATCTGTTCAAACAGGCACAGCAGATGGCGCCCTGTATTATCTTTATCGATGAGATCGATGCCATCGGAAAGAGCAGAGACAATCAATTGGGAAGCAATGACGAGAGAGAACAGACCCTGAACCAGCTTCTGGCAGAGATGGATGGATTTGAGAGCAACAAAGGACTGGTGCTGCTGGCGGCCACCAACCGGCCGGAGATCCTGGACCCGGCACTTTTAAGACCCGGGCGCTTTGACCGTCGGATTGTTGTGGAGAAGCCGGATCTGAAGGGGCGGATCGATGTCCTGAAGGTGCATTCTAAGGATGTGCGGATGGATGAGACGGTGGATCTGGAAGCGATCGCCCTGGCTACTTCGGGAGCGGTAGGATCTGACCTGGCTAATATGATCAATGAAGCCGCTATTAACGCGGTAAAACATGGAAGAAACGCGGTAAGCCAGGAAGATCTTTTCGAGGCGGTAGAAGTGGTATTGGTAGGAAAAGAGAAGAAAGACCGTATCATGAGCCAGGAAGAGCGGAGGATCGTTTCTTACCATGAGGTAGGACACGCGCTGGTAAGCGCGTTGCAAAAAGATGCGGAGCCGGTACAGAAGATCACGATCGTGCCCCGCACCATGGGCGCGCTGGGCTATGTGATGCAGACGCCGGAGGAAGAGAAGTTCTTAAATACGAAGAAAGAACTAAAGGCAATGCTGGTAGGAATGCTGGCAGGCCGGGCGGCGGAAGAGATCGTGTTTGACACGGTGACCACCGGGGCGGCCAATGATATTGAGAAAGCTACCAGTGTGGCTCGGGCGATGATCACTCAGTATGGTATGAGTGAGAAATTCGGACTGATCGGTCTGGAATCGGTCCAGCATCGCTATCTGGATGGAAGACCCGTCGCGAACTGCGGGCAGGAGACGGCCTCCGAGATCGATCATGAAGTAATGAAGATGTTGAAAGAGGCCTATGAAGAGGCGAAACAGCTTCTGGGTGATCACCGCAAGGCGTTGGATGAGATCGCGGCGTTCCTGATCGAGAAAGAAACCATCACCGGCAAAGAATTCATGGAAATCTTCCATCGGATCGAGGGCATAGATCCGGAGCAGGAAGGAAAGAAAAGCGAGGAACGGATTTCTATGAATCCGACAGAGGAAGCGGCCCCGGAAGAAGAACAGGCGGGAGACCAGGAGAAGACTGAAGCCCAGGGAGAGACGGAAGCAGGAGATGAGCCTGCGCAAGAAGGAAAAACTGTAGATGTAGAAGAATAGAAGATTGTATCGTCATGCAGCGATGTTGAGGTTCAATATCGCTGCATTGTGCTGTGGAGATGAGGATTTATGTTTGATATCCAGGAAGAATTAAAAAAACTGCCGGGGAAACCAGGCGTATACCTGATGCATGATGAGAAGGATGAGATCATCTATGTGGGGAAGGCGGTCAGTTTGAAGAACCGAGTCCGTCAGTATTTTCAGAGCAGCCGGAATAAGGGTGTCAAGATCGATCAGATGGTGACCCACATCCGGCGTTTTGAGTACATCATCACAGATTCGGAGCTGGAGGCGCTGGTGCTGGAGTGTAATCTGATCAAGGAGCATCGGCCAAAATATAACACCATGCTGATGGATGACAAGGCCTACCCCTTTATCAAAGTGACGGTGGAGGAGCCATTTCCCCGGGTGATGTTGGCAAGGAGGATGGTCAAGGACAAAGCCCGGTATTTTGGTCCATACACCAGTGCGGGGGCAGTTAAAGACACGATAGAGTTGATTAGGAAACTATATTATGTACGGAGTTGTAACCGGAGGCTTCCCAGGGACATTGGAAAGGAACGGCCCTGTCTGAACTATCACATCCATCAGTGCAAAGCTCCCTGCCAGGGATATATTTCCCAGGAGAAGTACCGGGAGTCCATCCAGGAGGTCCTAAAGTTTCTGGGAGGCAACTATGATGGGATCCTAAAGGAGCTGGAAGAAAAGATGCAGAAAGCTTCAGAGGAACTGGAGTTTGAGAGAGCCATCGAGTACCGGGAACTGATCTCCAGTGTCCAGAAGATCGCCCAGAAGCAGAAGATCACAGATACGGCAGGAGAGGACAGGGATATCTTGGCGGTGGCCTCAGAGAAAGAGGATGCGGTGGTACAGGTCTTTTTTATCCGGGGCGGCAGGCTGATCGGCCGGGATCATTTTTATCTGAAGATCGGTGAAGAGGATGAGACGGGAGAGATCCTGTCTAGTTTTATCAAACAATTTTACGCGGGAACACCTTATATTCCATCAGAGCTTATGCTTCCGGAAGCAGTGGCGGACCAGGAAGTTATGGAGGAATGGCTGACCCGCAGGAGGGGCCGCCGGGTCCATATCCGGGTGCCTCAGAAGGGGAAGAAGGAAAAGCTGGTGGAGCTGGCGGAGAAAAACGCGGCCCTGGTACTGAGCACGGACAGGGAGAGACTGAAGCGGGAAGAAGGACGCACCATCGGCGCGGTCAAGGAACTGGAGAAACTCCTGGGATTGAAAAATATCCGTCGGATGGAGGCTTTCGACATTTCCAATATCAGCGGCTTTGCCTCCGTAGGCTCTATGGTAGTCTACGAGAGGGGAAAGCCAAAGAGGAATGATTATCGGAAGTTCCGGATCAAAGGTGTCCAGGGAGCGGACGATTACGCCAGCATGAAGGAGGTGCTGACCCGGCGGTTCCGCCATGGCCTGGAGGAACAGGAAGAGGGGAAGGGAATGGGAGGTTTCAGCGCGTTCCCGGACCTGATCCTGATGGATGGAGGCAAAGGCCAGGTCAACATCGCGCTTGGCGTACTGGAAGAGCTGGACCTAGAGATTCCGGTGTGCGGCATGGTGAAGGATGACAATCACCGGACCCGGGGACTATATTACCAAAATGTAGAGTTGCCCATCGACAGAAACCAAGAGGCGTTCCGGCTGATCACCAGGATCCAGGATGAGGCCCACCGGTTTGCCATCACCTTCCACCGGCAGCTCAGAGGAAAGAGCCAGGTACACTCGGTGCTGGATGACATCCCTGGCGTGGGACCGACAAGAAGGAAGGACCTGATGCGCCATTTTGAGAATATCGAGGCCATCAAGAACGCGGATATCGAAGAGTTGAAAAAACTGCCGTCCATGAACGAAAAATCAGCCAGAGACGTATATAACTTTTTTCATTAATATGGTAAAATGATGATAAATAAACCACTGCTAAAGGAGAGTATCATGAATAAAAACGTCAAAGTGAGCGCGATCGTTGAGAAGATGAACTTAAAGAACCTGACACCGGATGTGGATTATTCGGAAAAGGTCGTGGAGATGCCGGATATCAACCGGCCGGCCCTGCAGTTGACCGGCTATTTTGAACATTTTGATGCGGAGCGGGTCCAGGTGATCGGGTATGTGGAATATACATTTCTAGAGAAAATGGCAGAGGAAGAAAAGGAGAAGATTTATACGATGCTCCTGTCCTATAAACTGCCCGGAATAGTTTTTTCCAGAAGCCAGAAGCCGGATGCGATGCTGCTTGAGAAAGCGACGGCCGCCAATATTCCGATCTTCCAGAGTGAGATGAAGACGTCTCAGTTTACGGCGGAATTGATCCGCTGGCTCAATGTAGAGCTGGCGCCCTGCATCTCGATCCACGGCGTGCTGGTGGATGTGTACGGTGTGGGCGTTCTGATCATGGGAGAGAGCGGGATCGGAAAAAGTGAGGCTGCTCTGGAGCTGATCAAGCGGGGACATCGTCTGGTCAGTGACGATGTGGTGGAGATCCGCAAGGTCAGCGATGAGACATTGGTGGGAACAGCGCCGGATATCACCAGACATTTTATTGAGCTCCGGGGCATTGGGATCGTGGATGTAAAGACCCTGTATGGCGTCCAGAGCGTGCGGTCTACCCAGAATATCGATCTGGTCATCACATTGGAGGACTGGGATAAGGATAAGCAGTACGATCGGCTGGGGCTGGAGGAAGAATACACCGAGTTCCTGGGCAACCGGGTGGTATGCCACCAGATCCCGATCCGGCCGGGCCGGAATCTGGCTATCATCACGGAGACCGCGGCGATCAATTATCGGCAGAAGAAAATGGGGTACAACGCAGCTCAGGAATTGTACAAACGAGTTCAGGAAAATATGATGAAGAAGAGGTAGGAGGGGAGTCATGGAATATTGTTTTGGTGTAGATATTGGTGGAACATCAGTGAAACTGGGATTGTTCCAGACAGACGGGACGTTAAAAGAGAAGTGGGAGATCCCATCCAGAACGGAAAACGAAGGAGCGGCAATCCTCCCTGATATTGCGGAAACTTTGGAGAAAAAGCTTTCTGACACAGGGATTTCAAAGAAGTTGGTCAGGGGGATCGGCATGGGGATCCCGGCCCCCGTGGACGAGAAAGGGATCGTGCAGAAGACGGCGAATCTGGGCTGGGGATACAAAGAAGTCAAGCGGGAGTTCGAAGAACTGACAGGACTTCCGGCGGCCGCGGGGAATGACGCCAATGTGGCGGCTCTGGGAGAGATGTGGCTGGGAGCAGGTAAAGGCTGCAAGGATCTGGTCATGGTGACATTAGGGACCGGAGTCGGCGGTGGGATCATCGTAAATGGACTTCCGCTGACCGGATCAAATGGAGCTGGCGGAGAGATTGGCCATATCTGTGTAAACTATGAGGAGAAAGAACGATGCGGGTGCGGCAAACAGGGGTGTCTGGAACAGTACGCATCCGCGACAGGGATCGCCAGGATCGCCAGGCTCCGGCTTCATAAGAATGATGACCCTTCCATCCTGCGGGGAAGGAGAGTCAGCGCGAAGATGGTGTTTGACGCGTTAAAAGAAGGGGATCCGGTGGCAGAAGAGATCGTGGAAGAATTTGGCTCCTACTTAGGCCATGCCCTGGCCAATATCGCGGTGATCACAGACCCAGCTGTGATCGTGATCGGCGGCGGCGTGTCCAGAGCAGGGGAGATCCTGTTGGATTATGTGGAAAAATATTATCATGAGAAAGCCTTTTTCTCCAACCAAAAGGTCCGTTTTGTGCTGGCAAAGCTTGGCAATGACGCAGGCATCTGCGGAGCCGCGAAGCTGATCCTCTCCTAGAGCAAATGTTCCATGAGCATGGCGTAGATCTCCTGGTTTTTCCTGGCCCAATTTCCTGAGATGGTCTGCGCCTCACCCTCGGAGGGAACGGTGAGCGTAAGATCGATGAGAGGCGCTCCCTGCTCGATCACTTGACAGGAAACGGCATATTCTCCTGCGGAAGTCCGATAGTAATCCGTCTTGACGGAGACTTCATTTTTCAGATCATATTTTTTGCTTTTCAGAAATTCATCGATATCTTTCTGGATGGCCGGGGAAATGTCGTCTTTGAAGTAATGGATCGTTTCCTCCCCTTCTTCTGTGAGATGGAAAAAGGTCCGGCTGTGGGTAGACTCTTCCCGGATAAAGCCGGAATCCGCTAACTCCGAGATGGCCTGCTGGAGTTTAAAGTAGGTCGTATACCCCTCGTCCAGTACAAATTCCGAGATCTGTGAATTGGTCAGGGGGAAATCCACCTTATCCAGCATATATAGAACGATCAGTTTATAGAGTTTAAAACTTTCTGCCATTTAAAACAACTCCTTTCCCTGCCAGAGGTCTTTCTGCCTGAAGTAGGATTCTATATGATTCAGGACCCGGCGCTTATCCCTGCTCCAGGATGGAGCGATGAGAAGGGGTTTGGGACCGTCGCCGGTCAGACGATGGATCACGATCTCGGGGCGGATGCGAGAGAGGCAGACCCCCAGAAGCTCCGTGTATTCTTCCAGGGAAGGGATCCAGAAGGGATGTGACTCGTAGTAGTCCGCAAGATCGGTGCCTTTCAGGATATGCAGCAGCTGTAGCTTAAGGCCCTGGATATTCATTTCATTCAGATAGTGGAGGGTGTCCAGCATCATGGCGGTGGTTTCACCGGGCAGAGCCAGGATCGTGTGGACGATCACTTCGATGCCTGCGGCGCGAAGTTCTGAGACTGCCTGGGTGAAAACAGAGAGGGAATACCCTCTGCGGATGAAACGGGCGGTTTCCTCGTGGATGGTCTGTAGTCCAAGTTCCACCCAGACGGGTTTGACCTGGTTTAATTCACGGAGGAGTTCTAGGATTTCAGTAGACAGGCAGTCTGGCCGGGTGGCGATGGCAAGAATGCGCACTTCCGGAGGGGAGATGGCCTCTGTAAAGATCTGTCTCAGATAGGAGATGGGTCCATAAGTATTGGTGTACGCCTGGAAGTAGGCGATGTAGGAATGGCCGGCATACTTGCGGGAAACCAGCCCTTTCGCCTGCTGGATTTGGTCGGAGATGGAAAGGCCGGAAGGAGCGGCAAAGTCCCCGGAGCCGCCCTGGCTGCAGAAGATGCAGCCCCCGGTACCGACAGTTCCGTCCCGGTTAGGACAGGTCATGCCACCATTCAGGGAAAGCTTGTACAGCTTCTCTCCATAGGTTTCTTTCAAATGATAGTCCAGAGAATGGTAACGTTTTTCGCCCCAGCGCACAGCCATACTGCGACAGATCCTTTCTGAATGATATACATTTCGGTTATTATCATAACATTCCTGAAAGACTGCATCAATAAAGTTTGTGAAAAAAAGCTTTAAAAAAAAGAGGATTTGTAGTATAATAGTCCCATATTTCCAAAGAAGTCGATTCAGACTGTGATTCCCGTTGTGAGCAGTTTAAAAGAGAATGAATATAAATGAAAGGAATAATTTCAGAAAATGATGAGAGAAAAATATGAATCTCTGCCGG
>DXGF01000093.1 GCA_019114065.1 Candidatus Dorea gallistercoris | reverse complement strand
TCAAACTGATCCGACAGGAGCTGGGGCTGGTGCCTGGGACGGTGATCATCCCCTACTCTTCTGTGACAAAGCAGGGGCGGGATGAGATCTGGGAGCTGGTGGAGACGAAGTTCCTTAGCAGACCGGAAGAGGGATAGCGGCAAAGGGAAGAGGAATAGCGGCAAAGGGAAGACGGCAGGCTGGAAGCAGGATATGTGGGATATCCATGTAAATGTGGGAAACAGGAGGAAAGAAAAATGGGGATAAGCTACCGGGAGCAGCTTGGCGATAATCGTCCATACTGGAAAGTGATCGTTAGTCTGGCGTTCAGCCTAGTGGGAACGATCCTGTTTGTGTGGATCGGGCTGGAGCTTTTGCTGTATTTTATGCCATTTGTGATCGGGTGGTTTATCGCCTATATCGTGAGCCCGGTGGTGAACTGGCTGGAGAGGCGGCTTAAGATCGTCAAGAAGTTAAGTTCAGCCTTGGTGATCATCCTGGTCCTGGCAGCGGTGGTCCTGCTTCTCTACTGGGCAGGAAGCAACCTCTTCAGGGAAGTGGCGGCGCTGTTTGATGATATGCCGCTTCTCTACCGGGAACTGAGCGCAGGGTTGCGCTCGATCGGCGAGAGCCTGGACGGAGTGTTTCGTATGCTGCCCCAGGGCGTGAAGGAAGGCTGGCATACCTTTGTGGAAAACCTGGGACAGTCGGCGGGGGAACTGATCCAGAACCTGAGCGCGCCGACGGTGACCGCCGCCGGGAATTTCGCGAAACAGATTCCATCGATCCTGATTGCGGTGCTGGTGACGGTCATTTCCGCCTATTTCTTTGTGGCAGAGCGGGAAGAAGTGATCACCTGGGCAAAACGTGTGGCGCCAGACCCATTGGTAAAGCGGATGTCCATGGTGATCTCCAATCTGAAATACGCGGTGGGAGGATATTTTAAAGCCCAGTTTAAGATCATGGCGGTAGTGTTTGTGATCCTGCTGGCAGGATTTGCCATTATGCGGCTTCATTTCGCGTTCCTGCTGGCGCTGCTCATTGCCTTCCTGGACTTTCTGCCCTTCTTCGGGACTGGGACAGCCCTGATCCCCTGGGCGGTCTACCATCTGCTGTCAGGGAATTACCGGATGGTAGTGGCGCTCCTGATCCTGTATGCCGTCACACAGCTGGTACATCAGCTGATCCAGCCCAAACTGGTGGGAGACAGCATCGGATTGAAGCCGCTGCTGACACTGGTCCTTCTTTATATCGGATATAGGCTGGGAAGCGTGCTTGGCATGATCCTGGCTGTGCCCGTTGGCATGATCATCATCAACCTCTATAAAGCAGGCGCATTTGACTACATTCTGGACGACGTGAAGATATTGGCGGAAGGAGTGCAGCGCCTGCGGGAAAAATAATTGTGAACATTCTATGAACTGGGACGTAGTAAACTGTAGAAAGTCTACGTCCCAAATTTACTTTTGCCCTGTACCCAACTGTGGAAGATGTACGGAAAAAGGAACAAAATAAGGGGAATAATCACTAGACTTTTAAAATCCCAGGGACTATAATATTAATATATGTCAAAGTATGATCATGTAAGAATCATTTAAGGAGGAACGACAAAAATGGCAAGAAAAATGAAGACCATGGATGGTAACCAGGCCGCGGCTCACGCATCATACGCGTACACAGAAGTTGCGGCTATTTATCCGATCACGCCGTCATCTGTTATGCCAGAACATGTAGATGAGTGGGCGACCGAGGGAAGGAAAAATATCTTCGGACAGACGGTTCAGGTAACAGAAATGCAGTCTGAGGCGGGAGCAGCGGGAGCTGTGCACGGTTCTCTGGCGGCAGGCGCTCTGACGACTACATTTACCGCATCCCAGGGCTTGCTGCTGATGATTCCAAACTTATACAAAGTGGCGGGCGAACAGCTTCCGGGTGTGTTCAATGTGTCTGCCCGTGCCCTTGCAAGCCATGCGCTGTCTATCTTCGGAGACCACTCTGATGTGTATGCCTGTCGTCAGACGGGAGCCGCTATGCTCTGCGAGTCCAGTGTACAGGAAGTTATGGACCTGACACCTGTTGCTCACTGCGCGGCTCTGAAGGGCAAGCTGCCGTTCATCAACTTCTTTGACGGATTCCGTACTTCCCATGAGATCCAGAAGATCGAGACCTGGGATTACGAGGATCTGAAAGACCTGGTAGATATGGACGCGATCGATGAATTCAGAAATCACGCTCTGAATCCAAATCACCCATGTCAGAGAGGTTCCGCTCAGAATCCGGATATCTTCTTCCAGGCGAGAGAGGCATGTAACCCATATTATGATGCTATGCCGGCGATCGTTCAGGAATACATGGACAAGGTCAACGCAAAGATTGGCACCGACTACAAACTGTTCAACTACTATGGAGCGGCGGATGCGGAGAAAGTCATCGTTGCTATGGGATCTGTCTGTGACACCATCGAAGAGACCATCGACTATCTGATGGCAGCAGGCGAAAAAGTGGGCGTTGTAAAGGTGCGTCTGTACAGACCGTTCTGCGCTCAGGCTCTGATCGACGCGATCCCGGATACGGTAAAATACATCAATGTTCTTGACCGGACAAAAGAGCCGGGAGCACAGGGAGAGCCTCTGTATCTGGACGTTGTTTCCGCTCTTAAGGGAAGCAAGTTTGAAAATGTTCCGGTAAACAGCGGACGTTACGGACTGGGATCTAAGGATACCACACCGGAACAGATTGTTGCGGTATTCAATAATCAGGAGAAAGCAAGATTCACCATCGGTATCGAAGACGATGTAACAAATCTTTCTCTGGATGCAGGCCCGGCGCTGGTAACTACGCCAGAAGGAACCATCAACTGTAAGTTCTGGGGACTTGGGGCGGACGGAACTGTTGGAGCTAACAAGAACTCCATC
>DXGF01000092.1 GCA_019114065.1 Candidatus Dorea gallistercoris | reverse complement strand
ACGTGGCTTTAGAGAAATATTTTATGAAACTGTTGAAAATTCTGAAACCGGATATTGACAAAGAAATTTCCTTAAAATGGCTGGCCCGGTATCATGCGGCCGGAATCATGGCAATCGGGACCACATTGGAGGAAGAAGAGATGGATGAAGAACGTCTCAGGGAGAAACTTCCAGTATTTTATCAGTATCTATTTAAATAAAAGTATACAATTTATTTAAAAATGTATACTTTTATTTTTTTGATTGCATTTGTTGATTTTTTTATGTAGAAACTCTAGTAGAATAGACAGATAGGAACAAAATAAAATGCAGCGAGGAAGACATATGGGAAAACTGAGGATCATTACAGATACGGCTTCTGATATCACCAGGGATAAGGCAGAAGAATTGGGAGTTACGGTCATTCCCATTTCGATCAAATTCGAGGAAGAAGAGATGCCGATGGAAAGCGAAGAAGATTTTCATCGGTTTTTCAGACGTCTGGCGGTAGAAAAAGAACTGCCTACCACCAGTCAGCCTTCCCCGGAACTGTATCTGCGGGAATATGAAGAAGCGCGGGCAAGGGGGGAAGATGTTCTGGTGCTCACCTTATCCTCTGGACTGAGCGGGACCATCAACGCGGCTGCCCTGGCGAAAGAAATGTGCGGATATGACAGGATTTTCATCGTCGATACCAGACAAGCTATCATTACACAGCGGATGCTGGTGGAATACGCGGTCCGGGAGCGGGAGAAAGGAACAAAGACAGAGAAGATCGCAGAAGAAATCCTGGAGGTCAGAGACCGGATGGTGGTGTGCGGCGTGCTGGACACATTGACCTACCTGCGGAAAGGGGGCCGGATTCCACCTGCCTTCGATGTGATCGGGAATGTACTGAAGATCAAGCCAGTGATCGAGTTGAAAGACGGGATCCTGATCAAGCTGGGAATCGCCAGAGGCAGCCGGAAAGGCAAAGAATATCTGTATCAGGAATACGAAGCTTTTGAGATCGATCAAGATTGGCCGGTGATCACAGGATATACCTATGATCGGGAGAGCGGAGAGAAATTCCGCCAGGAGACCCAGGAACGCTACCATCTGGAAGAATGCCAGCTTTGGCCGGTAGGAGGTGTGATCGGGACCCATGTGGGAGAAAACTGCCTGGCGCTGGCATTCGTCAGAAAGGTACAGGGCATCTGACAAAAAGGTACGGGGTAAAAGTTAATTGGGGACGTAGTAAAGTGAAGGAATGCTACGTCCCCGGTTATTTTTTTAACAAAGAACGATTACTCTGCGCGGTGTGGTCTGAGGCGGCAGGCTTCTGGTGGTCGTAGTATAGTATACGATCAGCATATGCCCGCCTGGGTTGCAGGAGAACTGCTGGCCGTTGGCGGTGACGACTTCTGTGGAATTGTCGATATTAAGCTCCAGGGTCTGGTCTTCCGAAATCAGGTCTTCGGAAAAATAGCCGGCATAAATATTTTCGCCGGGATTGCGCCGACTGATGATGACAGCCTGGTACTGAGGTGGATAGATCAGAGGGACCGCCACATTGGCGTCATAGAAGGCAGTGATGCTCATTCCTGGCCGCAGACGGATGCTGCCGATTACGTAGGTATCCGGGCCCACGATGAAGTTATAGACGCCCTGGGCGTTGCGGATGGCCACCTGCTGCTGGCAGCAGTCGTCGTTTACGGAAGAGATGTTCTGGACAATCCCGTTGATGGGTACTAATGTTGTTGGCATAATCAAAAAACTCCGGTTTTTGATTATCATATGCAGAAATAGAGCAAAAGTTCTTATGATCCGCTGGTCTCTTTTCCCGAAGCCTCTTCGATGGAGCTGGCGTTTGCGCAGGGAGGAAGATAGTGGTACAATTCCTCATAAGCCTCCAGTTCGGATGAAGAAACAGGGGCGGAAGGGATCAATCCGGTACAGTCCTGGCAGGAAGCCGCATTGGTAAGATAATCATAGGCGTCGATCAGCCTCTGGTTTGAATCGGCTTTGGAAGTCTGTCTGTTAGGTTGCGGAGTGTTATTAGTTTCAGGTTTTTTTGTGTTCATAGGGATTCCTCCATGTCATTATCAAAAGATTCGTATTAAGAACTTCAGATAGCATTTGTAGAAAAAGCCGGATATATGCTGTATAATAATTCCAAACAGCAAAATATGTAAAAGGAAGGGGCACATGCGATGACGATCGAAATCGATACACATTCTCATACATTGGCAAGCGGACACGCATATAGCACCATACGGGAAATGGTATATATGGCCGCGGAGAAAGGACTGAAGGGATTGGCGGTCACAGAACATGCTCCAAAGATGCCAGGAAGTACCAATCTGTTTTATTTTCAAAATCTCAAAATCGTGCCAAGGCAGATGTATGGAGTAGAACTACTTCTGGGAGTGGAGCTGAATATCATGAATGAGGCAGGAGAGGTGGATCTGCCTGACAGGACCATCCGGGATTTGGACATTGCGATCGCCAGCCTGCACACTCCCTGCTATCAGGGGGAGAAGACCAGAGAAGCAGTGTTGGAAGCTTATGTCCATACGATGGAGCGAGGGGATGTGGACATCATCGGACATCCGGATGACGGTCGTTTCCCGGTAGATTATGAGGCATTGGCCCAGGAGGCGAAGCGGACCGGAACGCTGTTGGAGGTCAACAACTCTTCTCTGAGCCCGAATGGGTACCGGGAAAATACCAGGGAAAATACGATCCGGATGCTCAAATTGTGTAAGAAATATCAGACAATGGTAGTCCTGGGGACAGATGCTCACGTAGACACGGCAGTGGGCGAGTATCCCTATGCCAGGGAGGTGTTGGAGGCCGTCGGTTTTCCGGAAGAACTGGTGGCGAATACCTCATTGGAAAAGCTTCGTGAGTCTCTGAAAAAGGTATAGATTTTATGAGTTTAATGTGTTAAAATGTAACAGTAGTGAATTCTGTTATGAAGGAGATCTTAAGTATGAGTAAGAAAATCAGAACAGAAGCGGTAGACTATCTGTTTAACGCGATATTGAGTCTGAAGGATAAGGAAGAGTGCTATATTTTTTTCGAGGATATCTGCACCATCAATGAACTGCTCTCTCTGTCCCAGAGATTCGAGGTCGCGAAAATGCTCAGAGAACACAAGACTTATCTGGAGATTGCGGAGAAAACAGGAGCATCTACAGCAACGATCAGCCGGGTAAACCGATCGTTGAACTATGGAAATGACGGTTATGACATGGTGTTTGAACGGATCAATAAGGAGTAGGATATATCAAGGACAAGCTTCCCCCGCGTTGGTGGGGGATTTTTTTGCCCATGTTCTTTAAAGAAGTTGATGGATTTTAGCAATAATTTAACACAGCATATGATATAATAGAAGTCCGGAAGGCATAAAATGTGGAGGAAATCATGGGAAAACAAGGTTTGCGGAATATTCTGACAACGGTGGGGATTCTGGGGATCACGACAGTGGTCTGCTTCTATCTGCAGCAGTCTGTAGGAACAGAGGCCCACGCGCCGCTGATGTTTGTGTTGGCGGTCCTGTTCATATCCCGTTTTACGGACGGATATCGGTATGGGATTTTTTCATCGATGGCGGCGGTGGTCGCTGTCAATTATATTTTCACTTACCCTTATTTCGCGTTTAACTTTACGATCACAGGATATCCATTGACGTTTCTTGTGATGCTGGCGGTGGCCATCAGTGTCAGCGCCCTGACCACACAGATCAAAAATCAGGAGCAGATCCGGCTGGAATCGGAGAAGGAAAAGATGAGGGCAAATCTTTTGCGGGCAGTTTCTCACGATATCCGTACCCCCCTGACTTCGATCGCCGGTTCCGCCGCCGCGATTCTGGAAAATAGGAACGTGCTCTCACAGGAGAAGGTCATGGAGCTGGTGGCGAATATCAAAGAGGAGGCACAGTGGCTGGTGCGTATGGTGGAAAATCTGCTGTCCATCACCAGGATGAACGCGGAAAACGCCAGGATCGACAAGCAGGAAGAAGTGCTAGAAGAGGTGATCAGCGCGGCGGTGACCAAATTCGAGAAGCGGTTTCCCAATATCAGCATCAGCGCCCATATTCCGGAAGAAGTGTTGCTAGTCCCTATGGATGCCACCCTGATCGAACAGGTGCTGGTAAATTTGTTGGAGAATTCGGTGATCCACGGGCGGGGAACGACCAGGATCGATATCCGGGTCAGTCTGGAAAAGGGGAAGGCGGTCTTCTATGTGGAGGACAATGGACAAGGGATAGAAGAGAATGTCCTTCCGGTGATCTTTGATGGGAATCTGGAGGCCAGAGGAGAGGCCTCCGACAACAAAAGAGATATGGGCATCGGACTTTCGGTCTGTAAAAGTATCATTAAAGCCCACAGAGGAAATATGAGGGCGGAAAATCGGGAAAATGGCGGGGCCAGGATGGTGTTCAGCCTTCCGATGGAAATGGAGGAGTAACATGGAGATCAGGGACAGAGTCCTGATAGTAGAGGACGATAAAAACATCCGCAGTTTTCTTCAGACGGTTTTGGAGGCAAATCATTACGAGGTGCTCCTGGCACAGAATGGACTGAGCGCATACAGCCTGATCACATCTCAATGTCCGGATATTGTGATCCTGGATCTGGGGCTTCCGGATATGGACGGCATCAAGATTCTGGAAAATGTAAGAGAGTGGTCTCAGATGCCGATCATTGTGGTGTCGGCCAGGACCCTTGAGAAGGATAAGGTGACAGCGCTGGATAAAGGAGCGGATGATTATATCACCAAGCCGTTTGGCACTTCAGAACTGCTGGCCAGGGTTCGCACAGCCATCCGCCATGCCAGGGGTTCCGGTGGAGGACAGAATGGCGGGCAGTCACTTTCCTTTCTTTCTGGCAGACTGGTGATCGATCATGACAAACACCGGGTGTTCGTGGACGGCCAGGATGCGGGACTGACTCAGAATGAGTTCAAGCTGGTCAGTCTCCTTGGCAAATACGCGGGAAAAGTACTGACCTATGATTATATGATGAAGGAGATCTGGGGACCTAATATGAAGAATGATAATCGGATCCTTCGGGTAAATATGGCGAATATCCGGAGGAAGATCGAGAAGA
Organism: Candidatus Dorea gallistercoris; assembly: GCA_019114065.1. GTDB lineage: Bacteria > Bacillota > Clostridia > Lachnospirales > Lachnospiraceae > Massilistercora > Massilistercora gallistercoris. The sequence goes on along the minus strand of DXGF01000092.1, from coordinate 10,445 downwards.
ATCCGGCTCAGCCGGAGTTCATCTTCACCGAGATCGGCGTTGGGTATCGTTTTGTGGAGGCGGATATGCAGGCAAAAGAAAAGAAATAAGGCGTGCCTTATTTCTTTTTTTTCTCCTTCTCGGAAGCTTCTGGATGGGGAAGCTGGTCGATCAGCTTTTCAATGAGGAGTTTCTTTACATAGACATCGAAGCTCAAGTTGCAGATAAAAGAGAAGAGCCGCAGTGATTCTTGCTCATCTCCGGGACGGTCAGAGAAAGTTTCCCCCGCAGTCTGATAAGCCCTGGCCACATCTTTGGACAGAACATCGATGCGGGACTTCTCCAGCCGGCAGATCTCCTCGTAGAGTTCAGTCATATTGAAGGATTCGTTATTAAAATATTTCTCCGTGATAGGAGCCAGCAGTGTCTCAATATCCTTGATGGACAGGATGCTCTTGAAATAATAGATGAAGATCATCACCAGCACATGCTCCCGGGAATATTTCTTTTTGACAGGCGGAGGGAGCAGATTATTCTTGGCATAGTTGTTGATCATGGTCTTGGTTAGGATCTTATCTTCCTCATAGCGCTTGGTGGAACTAAGCTGCTCATTCATGAAGGTGGTGACCTGGTCCATATAGAGATCGATGTTGGGAATGTCTTCTGGCTTTACGTAATCAATCCGCGCAATGCTGGACAGAATGCTGTTCAGCATGTCTTTTGTGTCAATTGTCATAACTTCACCTCAGTAAATTCATTATATAGTTTTAAAAACTATATGACAAGGATTTTTTTCGCATATACCAGATATTGATTAAATATATTGACAAAAATATCAGAGGTGATAGAATATGTTCTACGGATAAAACGTTCGTTATCAAATGGTTTGGTAACGAACAATTTTTTGCGAAGGATTTCCGGAAAGGAGATTGGGAATGGGAACGATCCGCACGTTATTGGGGGAAGTAAAGCAGTATAAGAGCGCCTCGATCGCCACGCCTTTGTTCATGATCCTGGAAGTAATGATGGAAATGGCGATCCCATTCCTGATGGCTTCGATCATTGACGAGGGGGTCAACGCCGGGGACATCGGACATATCTACCGGGTGGGCGCGGTAATGATCGCGGCGGCTCTGATAGGCCTTCTGGCAGGTGTGGGAGGCGGCCGGTACGGCGCCAAAGCCTCCGCCGGGTTTGCCCGCAATTTAAGAGAGGCGATGTTTCATAATATCCAGACTTTTTCCTTCTCTAATATTGATAAATACAGTACGGCAGGGCTGGTGACACGCCTGACGACTGATGTGACCAATGTACAGAATGCCTATCAGATGCTGCTACGGATGTTTACCAGAGCTCCGGCCAGTCTGGTGTGCGCTATGGTGATGGCATTTGCCATCAATGCCCGTCTGGCGGTGATCTATCTGATCGCGGTGATCATACTTGGAATCCTGCTGTTCCTGATCATGAATCACGCGACCCGGTATTTCCAGCAGGCATTTCCCAAATACGACGATCTGAACGCGTCCGTGCAGGAAAATGTGTCGGCGATCCGGGTGGTCAAGGCATACGTCAGAGAGGAGCAGGAGACCAGCAGATTCAAGAAGGCCAGTGATAATCTCTGCAGGATTTTCACCAAAGCAGAGCGCAACCTGGTCTACAACGCCCCTCTTATGCAGTTTACCGTGTACGGCTGCATCCTTCTGATCAGCTGGCTGGGGGCGAAGATGATCGTGTCCTCCCAGCTGACGGAAGGGGAATTGATGAGTCTTCTGGCTTACTGCCTGAATATCCTGATCAGTCTGATGATGGTGTCCATGGTCTTTGTGATGGTGTCCATGAGTATGGCCAGTGTCCGGCGTATTTCTGAAGTGCTCAAGGAGACCAGCGATCTCCATGATCCGGAATGTCCAGTGAAGGATGTGGCCGACGGAAGCATTGAATTTCTGCATGTGGATTTTGCCTACCAGAGAGACAGCGAAGAGCCGGTGCTGAAAGATATCAATCTTCAGATCCGTTCCGGGGAAACAATCGGGATCATCGGCGGAACCGGAAGCGCCAAGACCAGCCTGGTAAATCTGGTCAGCCGTCTCTATGACGTGACCGGGGGAGAGGTCCTGGTGGGCGGCAGGAATGTCAAGGAATACGAAATGGAGGCTCTGAGGAATCAGGTTTCTGTGGTGCTTCAGAATAATGTTCTGTTTTCCGGCTCTATCCTGGAGAATCTGCGGTGGGGAGATAAAGACGCCACGGAGGAAGAATGCCGCAAAGCCTGTGAACTTGCCTGCGCGGATGAGTTTATACAGCGTATGCCGTCCGGGTATCAGACCCACATTGAGCAGGGTGGAACGAATGTGTCCGGCGGCCAGAAACAGAGACTCTGTATCGCCAGGGCGCTTTTGAAAAAACCGAAGATCCTGGTCCTGGACGACAGCACCAGCGCGGTAGATACGGCGACAGATGCCAAGATCCGCAAGGCATTCCGGGAGGAGATCCCGGACACTACGAAACTGATCATTGCCCAGCGGATCTCCAGCGTCCGGGACGCGGACCGGATCATCGTCATGGAGGATGGCAGGGTCAATGGATTTGGGACCCATGAGGAATTGCTAAAAAGCAATGAGATATACCGCGAGGTCTATGAGTCTCAGACTCAGGGCGGCGGAGATTTTGATGAAAAGGCAGGTGAGCAGGGATGCCAGGATCGATGAAAAGGCAGGTGGAGAATCCGGGTAAGCTTTTTATGCGGGTGATGAGATATGTCTTCAAGGATTATGGGCCTCACTGCGGGATCGTTGTGATCCTGATCCTTGTGGGCGTACTGGCCAATGTGCAGGGAACCATGTTCATGCGGGATCTGATCGATGTCTACATTACCCCGTTCCTGCTGAGCGACACGCCTGATTTTGTGCCGCTTGCCCAGGCCATCTTTCGGGTGGCCGCCTTTTACGCGGTGGGGATCGCCGCCACCTACACGTACAATCGTCTGATGGTAACGGTGACCCAGGGAACGCTGCGGGATCTAAGAGATGATCTGTTCAGTCATATGCAGAAGTTGCCGGTCAGATATTTTGACACTCATGCCCATGGGGATATCATGTCAGTGTATACCAACGATATCGATACGCTGCGCCAGATGATCAGCCAGAGTATGCCCCAGCTTCTCAACAGCGCGATCACAATCGTCAGTGTCCTGGTGAGTATGCTGATCTTAAGTGTCCCTCTGACCATCGTGACGCTTCTGATGGTGGGGGTCATGGTCTTCTGTTCCAAGGCGGCTGCGGGAAAGAGCGGGAAATATTTTCTGGAACAGCAGGTGAATCTGGGAACGGTGAACGGCTATATCGAGGAGATGATGAGCGGTCAGAAGGTGGTCAAGGTATTCTGCCATGAAGAAGAGAGTATAGAGCGTTTCCAGGAACTGAATGACAAACTGTTTGTCAGCGCGGACCGGGCCAACACTTACGCCAACCTGCTGGGGCCGATCAATGCTCAGCTTGGCAACGTGAGCTATGTAGTCTGCGCGATCGCGGGAGGAGTCCTTGCCCTTGGAAATGTGGGCGGTTTTACGCTGGGAGGACTTGCCAGTTTCCTGACGTTCAACCGGAATTTCAGTATGCCGATCAACCAGATCAGTATGCAGTTAAACGCCGTGATCATGGCGATGGCCGGAGCGGACCGTATCTTCCGGCTGCTGGATGAGGAAGAAGAGAAGGACGAAGGATACGTGACCCTGGTAAACATCGCGGAAGACAGCGGTGTGATCCGGGAGACCAAGGAGCGGACCGGCCGATGGGCCTGGAAGCATACCCATCAGGCAGACGGCAGCGTGGATTATGTGGAAGTGAAAGGGGACGTAGTCTTTAACGGGGTGGATTTTGGCTATACCGATGAGAAGATCGTGCTCCATGATATCAAACTCTATGCCACACCGGGGCAGAAGATCGCTTTCGTAGGTTCTACCGGCGCCGGCAAGACCACGATCACCAACCTGATCAATCGATTCTATGACATCCAGGATGGCAAGATCCGCTATGACGGGATCAATATCAATAAGATCAGGAAGGCAGATCTGAGACGGTCTCTTGGCATCGTCCTGCAGGATACCCATCTATTCACCGGAACGGTAAAGGACAATATCCGATTTGGAAAGCTGGACGCGACGGATGAGGAGATCGTGTCGGCGGCGAAGCTGGCCAATGCCGATGGGTTTATCCGGCGGCTGCCTGAGGGATATGATACTATGCTGACCGGAGATGGGGCTAACTTAAGCCAGGGCCAGCGGCAGCTTCTGGCGATCGCCAGGGCGGCTGTCGCGGACCCGCCGGTGCTGATCCTGGATGAGGCCACCAGTTCCATCGATACCCGGACAGAGCGGATCGTCCAGGAGGGAATGGATAAACTGATGCATGGCCGGACCACCTTCGTGATCGCCCACCGACTCTCTACAGTGCGCAATGCCGACTGTATCATGGTGCTGGAACAGGGCCGGATCATCGAGCGGGGGACCCATGACCAGCTGCTGGCGGAGAAAGGACGGTATTATCAGTTGTATACCGGGAATCTGGCGCTGCAGTAAACCCGAATTTGCTTGCATACCATTTCCAAACCTCTTATAATAGAACCAGACTTTTGAAATGAGGATAGCTTATGAAATCAGTAGTTCTATGTTATAATCTCCAGGGAACGGCGAAAGGAAAAAAGATCAAAATGATCTTTGGATTCCTGGGGTTTAAGGTCCATGTTGTGGAAAAAGAACAGTACCTGTGGCCGGTGGGCGCTCTGACGGGGCTGGCAGAACCGGAGAAGGAGCCGGATATCTATGAAGGCGAGGGGTTTCCGGAGGAGATGCTGGTGATTCAGGCGGCTAGTGAAGATATGCTGGATAAGGCGATCTTCCTGATGCGGAAGGAAAAGGTGCAGATCGGCCTGAAGGCGGTGGTGACGCCTTCCAATCAGGAGTGGACTTCAATCATGCTCCACGACGAGATCCAGAGAGAGCATGAGATCATGAAGCAGCGGGAAGAGGAAAGGAAACGATAGGTTTGAGTATATACGATACATTGAACGACAGACAGAAGGAAGCGGTGCTCCATACGGAAGGACCGCTTTTGATACTTGCCGGGGCGGGTTCCGGGAAGACTCGCGTGCTGACCCACAGAATTGCTTATCTGATTGAGGAAAAAGGCGTGAATCCCTGGAATATCCTGGCGATCACATTTACCAATAAGGCGGCGGGAGAGATGCGGGAAAGGGTAGACCAACTGGTAGGCTTTGGCTCAGAGAGCATCTGGGTGAGCACGTTCCATTCCATGTGTGTCAGGATCCTGCGCCGCCATATCGAACTGCTGGGATATGATACGAATTTTACCATCTATGATACAGACGATCAGAAGACCTTGATGAAGGATGTCTGCCGTCTGTTGAATGTGGACACCAAGATTTTCCGGGAACGCACGCTTCTGTCAGCTATTTCCCGGGCCAAAAATGAGCTGATCACGCCGGAGGAAGCAGTCCTTCAGGCAGGAGGAGATTTCAGTCAGAAGAAGATAGCGGAAGTCTACACAGAATATGAGAAGCAGATGCGGGCCAATAATGCCCTGGACTTTGACGATCTGCTGCTCAAGACAGTCCAGCTCTTCCAGACCCATAAAGAAGTGTTGGACTATTATCAGGAGCGGTTCCGCTATATCATGGTGGACGAGTATCAGGATACCAACACGGTGCAGTTTGAACTGGTCCGTCTGCTTGCTTCCAAATACCGGAATCTGTGCGTGGTGGGAGATGACGATCAGTCTATCTATAAGTTTCGGGGAGCCAATATTAAAAATATCCTGAACTTTGAGCAGTATTTTCAGGACGCCAAAGTGATCAAGCTGGAGCAGAATTACCGGTCCACGGAAACCATCCTGGATGCGGCAAATGGAGTGATCAGCCATAACACTGGCCGGAAAGAGAAGACTCTGTGGACGGAAAATGAAAAGGGAGAGGCCATCGAGTTCCGGCAGTTTGACACTGCTTATGACGAAGCGGAATATATCGTGGACGATATCCGGCGGCAGGTGGCGCGGGGAGAGGGGAGTTATCATGATAACGCGATCCTCTACCGGACCAATGCCCAGTCCCGTATGTTTGAAGAGAAATTTGTGACGGCCAATATCCCCTATAAGATCGTAGGCGGCATCAATTTCTACGCCCGGCGTGAGATCAAGGATCTGCTGGCTTATTTAAAGACCATAGATAATGGCAGAGATGATCTGGCAGTGCGGAGGATCATCAATGTGCCCAAACGCGGCATTGGTCTTACCTCGATCAACCGGGTGCAGGAATATGCGGCAAGAAAGGAGATCGGGTTCTATGAAGCCTTGCTGGGAGCGGATCTGATCCCGGATATCGGGAGAGGCCTATCGAGGCTTGAGTCTTTCGCGGCGCTGATGGAACGGTTTAAGCGGGATGCGGTGGAGATGACGATCTCGGACCTTGTACAGGAAATCCTGGATGAGACAGGGTATATCGAGAGTCTCCAGGCTGAGGGTGAGGAAGAGGCGGAAGCCAGGATTGAAAATATCGATGAGCTGCGCAATAAGATCGCGGCTTACGAGGAAATGTGCCAGGAACAGGATGAGCCGGCCTCTTTGAGCGGATTCCTGGAGGAAGTGGCTCTGGTGGCGGATATCGATGATCTGGATGAAAACAGTGATTATGTGGTCCTGATGACGCTGCACAGCGCAAAGGGCCTGGAATTCCCCCATGTGTATCTGGCGGGAATGGAGGATGGACTGTTCCCCAGCTATATGACGATCACTTCCGACGACCCGGAAGAGGTGGAGGAAGAGCGCAGACTGTGCTACGTGGGGATCACCCGGGCCCAGGAGAAGCTGACCCTGACCTGTGCCGAAAGGAGGATGGTCCGTGGAGAGACTCAGTATAACAAAATGTCCCGATTTCTAAAAGAGATTCCGTTGGAACTGCTTTCCACAGGGGCGGTCTTCCAAAAAGGATCAGAAGAAGGACAAGAAAAACCAAAGCCTCAGAGCGCGTATCAGCAGGCCAGACAGGTGTTCCGCGCAAAAGCGTTTGCCGGACTGAAACAGGGAAAGCAGTTTGGAAGCCCCTCTAACAGCCTTGATTATCAGGTGGGAGACCGGGTGCGCCATATGAAGTTTGGCGACGGCACGGTGACGAATATTATAGAAGGCGGCAGGGATTATGAGGTGACGGTGGATTTTGACGGGCCGGGGACCAAGAAGATGTTTGCGGCATTTGCCAAACTGGTGAGAATCTAGGCGCATTCCGGCTGCCGCAGGATCGAGGTTTGTACATAAAATTTGCATATTTTGGAATAAATATATAGTAATCTGAAAATTTTAGTGATATAATAAGGACAACAATTGAACTTGCGGCAGGCAGGAGAAAGGATGTGGGAGCATGAGTAAAGTAGAGGATATTATTGCGGCGACAAAATTAAGTGAGTTAGTAAATAAAAAGGACGAAGATAAACAGAGCAAAACGGTTCTTTGGGTACTTGCTATCGTAGGCGCGGTGGCGGCGATCGCGGCGATCGCATACGCGGTATACTGCTTCTTTACCCCGGATTATCTTGAGGACTTTGAGGAAGACTTCGAGGATGATTTTGACGATGATTTCTTCAATGATGAAGATCAGGTATAGGGGGCAGCCTGTAACAATTCCATAACGCAGAGAAAGCAGGTTAGAAGCCTATTTGGTGAAAACGGGCGTCTTGCCTGCTTTTTATCTGGAAGAAGGCGGCGAGGGAGGCCGCCAGGGACAACAAATGAACAGCAAGAGAGGAGAGCATGTATGGACGGACAGTATTACGCGCTTTTGATCGACGCGGACAACGTTTCCGCAAAGTATATCAAACCGATACTGACAGAACTTTCGAAATATGGAAATATCACATACAAAAGGATCTATGGGGATTGGACCAGCACCCAGCATTCCAGCTGGAAGGATGAGCTTCTAAAAAATTCGATCATGCCCATCCAGCAGTTCAGCTATACCCAGGGGAAGAACGCGACAGACTCCGCGATGATCATCGATGCTATGGACATTTTGTATACAAACGCGATCGATGGTTTCTGCATTGTCTCCAGTGACAGTGATTTTACCAGATTGGTCAGCCGGCTCAGAGAGAGCGGTAAGATGGTCATCGGCATGGGAGAAAATAAGACGCCGGAGCCGTTTCGGAAAGCCTGCGACAAATTTACCATCCTGGAAAATCTCCTGAATGAGCAGGAGCCCGGCGCTGAACAGGAATCCCATGATACCTTGAGCAAAGAGAAGATAGAGGATGCGGTGATTAAGATGATCATTGAGAATCAGGACAGCAACCGCACCACAGGTCTGGGAGAAGTGGGGAGTCGGCTGGTCAGTCTGTACCCGGATTTTGACGTCCGTAGTTATGGGTACAATATGCTGTCCAAATTTTTGGAGGAATTCTCCCGGATCCAGATGGTAAAGAAGGGGAATATCGTATCTGTCACGCTGAAGGAAGACGAGAGGCGCAAGGCGGATATTGACCGGTATGTGCGAAAGATGGTCAAAGAAGCCGGCAAGAGCGGAATTGAGCTGAGTACTCTGGGGAACCGGGTCTATGAGAAATATAAGGATTTCAAGATCAATGATTACGGCTATTCTCAGTTCAACCAGTATGTGAAGAGCCTGCCCAATATCCGGGTGCAGAAAGAAGGAACAATACTGAACGCGGTTTATCGGGAATAATCTGAATTCGTGGAAAAAAGACCGGTCACGCAATCCCGCAAAAGCAGGCTGGTAAAAATCGCTGATAGCCAGGTGGATAGAGTGACAAAGACAGAACGGAAAGGCAAAAGTAAGTATGAAAAAAGGGCAGATATATGAAGGAATCGTTGAAAATGTAGAATTCCCAAACAAAGGAACGATCCATCTTCCGGGCGAAGAAAAGCCGGTGATCGTGAAAAATGGGATTCCGGGACAGAAGGTCCGCTTCCTGGTCAATAAACTGCGGAGCGGCCGGGCAGAAGGGAAGATTCTGGAGGTGCTGGAGCATTCTCCTAAGGAGATTCATTCTCCCTGCCCTCATTTTGGGCTGTGCGGAGGCTGCGCCTACCAGACCCTTCCCTATGAAGAACAGCTTGCGATGAAAGAGGATCAGTTAAAAGCGATGATGGACGAGGCGGCAGATACAGATTATCTCTGGGAAGGCGTGAAGGAAAGCCCACGGCGGCAGGGCTACCGCAATAAGATGGAGTTCTCCTTTGGCGATGAATATAAGGGCGGCCCCCTGACGCTTGGGATGCACAAGCGGGGCAGTTTCCACGACATTGTAAATGTGCGGGACTGTCAGATTGTGGATGAAGATTACCGGAAGATCTTGTCCTGCACACTGGAGTACGCAAGAAGCACAGGACTTCCCTACTATCACCGGATGCGCCATGAAGGCTTCTTCCGTCATCTGCTGGTGCGGAAAGCGGCCCGCACAGGGGAGATCCTGATCGATCTGGTGACGACCGCGCAGAGTCATTTCGGGGAAGCTTTGGCGGATGATGGGCCGACTCCAAGGGATGGTTTTGACGGGCGAAGATGGACGGAGGCTTTGCTGGCTCTTGATCTGGAAGGAAAGATCGTGGGAATCCTCCATACCAGGAATGACAGTGTGGCGGACGTGGTCAAGGATGAGGGTACGGAAATCCTGTACGGCCAGGATTATTTCTATGAAGAATTGCTGGGATTAAAATTCAAGATCACTCCATTTTCCTTCTTCCAGACCAACTCTCTGGGGACGGAAGTGCTCTACGAGACGGTCCGGGAATATGTGGGAGACACGAAAGACAAAGTAATCTTCGATCTATACAGCGGTACAGGGACCATCGCCCAGATGCTGGCGCCGGTGGCGGAGAAAGTAATAGGCGTGGAGATTGTGGAGGAAGCTGTGGAGGCGGCGAGAGAAAACGCCCGGCTCAACGGCCTTGACAACTGTACCTTCTGGGCGGGAGATGTGCTGAAGGTGATTGACGAACTGGGGGAAGTGCCGGACCTGATCGTGCTGGATCCGCCAAGAGACGGGGTGAACCCAAAGGCTCTGGATAAGATCATCCGGTTTGGGGTGGAACGGATCGTGTATATCGCCTGTAAGCCCACCAGCCTGGCAAGAGATCTGGAGATGCTCCAGGGCAGAGGGTATCAGGTGGAGAGGATTGCGGGGGTAGACTTATTTCCGGGGACGTATCACGTTGAAACAGTCGCTCTGCTCACACGAGATGTTGTATAAAATTGATGAAAAATGGCGTAAATAACACAAGATATAGTTGCTTGCAGAGATATATCTTTTGGCAATAGTAAGGGCAAAATGCCCGTAAATAAGGGGAAATAGCGAAAATGGGGTGCGGATAAGCATCCCATTTTTGCTATTCTAAAGGTAGATATTTTGGCCGGAATAAAGATATGCTTAGAGATTTTCGGAATGG
>DXGF01000091.1 GCA_019114065.1 Candidatus Dorea gallistercoris | reverse complement strand
TATTTCTTTTTGGAAAAAAGTGATTTCATTAAGTGAAATCACTTTTTTCATTGATACGTGACACGCATTTTAGCAATCTCCTCCCACCTGCCATAACAAAATTTTATAGCAGCATAGAGCTCATGTATTGAATTTTTACTCCTGACTCCTTTAAAATAATACTGTCAAAAGCAAACTATCGAAAAAGAAAATAGAAAGTGAGAGAAAAAATTTTTATGGAACAGACAAAATCTGAGAAATCCAGGCTCTGGACTCTTTTCAAGACCTGCTTTATCATCAGTTCCTGCACCTTTGACTGCGGCACTGAAAGACAAAAAAGTTTCTCTCTTTTTATGCTAATCGCCGAAACAAAAGGTAGGCCCGGTACAGGCCATCCTTGGCAACGGCGTAATCGGAGCTGTCTGCTATGCGCTCTTCCCCTCCTTTACGGCTGCTTGAGATTCGCCAGAAACAACTCATAAAAATCATCTTCCCCGGCGATCATCGGAGAATTTTCTCCACCGCCGTTTGTACTCCGCTTCATTGCGGCATAGAATTCTTCGCCTGCGGATACCAGCTCCATCTCATAGATCTCATACCCCAATTCCCGACATGTCTGACAGAACGCGCCAAGCGGATCTTCCGCCTGCTCCGTGGCCAGCAGCTTTTCTCTCAGCTGCGGCTCCTGGAGCGCGCGGTTTTGGAGTTCCTCCAGCAGATCGATCACATTTGCCATCTTAATCTTCCCTCCTTTCATACGTTTCCCACATACACATACCGCAGATACTTTGCCGCCACTTCCCGCAACCGGTAAATAGTCTCTGTTTCTGTGGCTGTTTTCTCTTTCATCCGATATCTGGGGAAAAACCGGGTCACATGAAGCGGAATCTGGGGACTCAGGGAAGCGATCCACCGGGCTTCCTGTTCCATCTCTTCCTCCCTGTCGTTCTCCCCGGGAACGATCAGAGTGGTCAACTCCACATGACAGTCTCTGACTGCCCGCCGGATAAACTGCCTGACCGTTTCCAGATCTCCGCCCAGCTTCTGGTAGTAAACATCGGTAAACCCTTTCAGATCGATATTCACAGCATCCAGGCAGGGCAGGATCTCCTCAAGGATGGAAAGTTCCGCAGAACCGTTGGTGACAAGTACATTTTTCATCCCCCGCTGGCGGATAAGCCGGGAAGTGTCCCGGACAAACTCATAACCTACGAGTGGTTCATTATAGGTATATGCCACGCCGATGTTCCCATCCTTCTGGCAGCGCTCTGCCAGGTCCGCCAGATCTTCCGCAGTTTCCTCCCGATATGGGATCTCGTCCTCTCCTGCCGTGGAAATCTCATAATTCTGGCAGAACGGACAAGACAGATTACAGCCAAAGCTTCCCACAGAAAGTATCCGGCTGCCCGGATAGAACCTCTTCAGAGGCTTCTTCTCGATCGGATCCAGCATAAGGGCCGTCAGTTTTCCATAGTTGACGCTCTTGATCTTTCCATTCTCACATTTCCTGGCCCGGCAGCGCCCGTACTGCCCTTCCCGCAGCCGGCAGTGATGCATACATACAGGGCAGATCCTTTCCTCATTCAAAAATGCCTCACCACCTCAAACCGTTCCAGACGGATATCCTTCGCCCCCTCTGGGATCCCCGCCTTTCTCTTTGCGACCGCCACCTGTTCTTCCACCGTCTCTATGCCTTCCAGATCCGGAAGCAGAAGTCCTCTTTTGTGTCCTCTGGTCACGATCACGCCATAACGCTTTACATCCAGTTCCTCCTGGGAATCGATCTCTTCCGCCTCGCCGAGCACATCCACACTGTACACCAGCCGGTCCAGTTCTTCCGGCTCCACCGGATCGAATCTGGGATCCCTCGCCGCGGCGCTGACCGCGTTTGCTATGATCTCCTCCGCCACATTGTTCTGCGTTGGGGCGATGGTGCCAATGCAGCCTCTCAGCTTTCCCCCCTCTTTCAAGGAGACGAATACACCTGCCCTGGTCCCATACATTTCCCGGGGAAGGTCCAGAGGTATCTCCGCTTTCTTCCCCGTACCCACATAGCTTTCCACCGCCGCTCTTGCCAGCTTTACATAAGGATCTTCCGCTGCTTTGCGCGCTTTGGCCTCTTCCCGTATCTGGTCCTCATAACGATCCAGGTAATTCCGCTCCGGCTCCGGCGCTCCCGCCTCATAGACGCAGACTCCATAGCCTACACCAAAGGGACCTTCGTAAGAAAGTTTCCGGGCTTTCACCTCCAGCCGGTCCAAAGCGCCCGCCAGGATCAGGAACGATCGATGCCCACATTCCGCCGCGTTCTCACAGAAGTCTTCCGAGAAGTCAAAAAGCCCGCCAAAATCCGCCGTTCCCATCACATCCATGATCCGTCTGTCATATTCCGGCCCCTCCGCCCGGTACCCATAAGGACCGTCTGCTTTCAGCCGGTGGGACAGATCTCCGCTTCCGATCACCACTACTCTCCTATCCAGAAGCTCTGCCGCCTTCTTTATGCACTGTCCCAGCTGATAGTGGCAGGAGAAGGGCAGGCCGGAAAGTCCGATCCGCGCCACCTGATATTCGGTATCATACTGATCCAGAAACCACAGGGGGATCAACGTACCGTGATCCAGACGCGGATCCCGCTCGCCCAGCGTCCCCGCGGATATCCCTCTCGCCTGCGCCTCCTGGCACAGCAGTTTCACAAACGCCGTGTCATAGCGCGCCCGGATCCTCACCTGAGGCGCGCCGAACTGTCCCAGATCACCTTCCGCCTCTTCTCCGGGGGAAATGTGAAAGTAATCCGCGTACATCACAGAGTGGGGCGACACGATCACCACCGTCTCTGGTCTCCAGGCCGCCGCCTGTCGGGCCGCCGCCCGATAAGCGTCAATGGTCGCCTGGATATCCCTTTCCCGGCCTTTCCCAACCTCTGGTATGATGAGAGGCGGGTGAGGCACCATCACTGCTCCTTGTACTGCCATATCCATACCTCCTAGTCTGCCAAATGGCGGATCGTCTGCTTCTGTTCCTGCGCGAAGGTGCGGGCTTAAGACAGCAGCGCCCGGACCATTTCCCCATCAAAGGCCACTGACTTTACATGGTCCACCTCGATCTGATATAGGGCATTGGCCGCAAGGTGCTCCGCCGCCTGCTCCAGGTCCCGGATGCCGCTGGTATCTCTGTACAGCGCAATGACCGCCTCCAGCCCATCCGGAGTCAGCGTACACTCCTGTTCCTGTATTCCGATCCTTCTGCGGACTTTCGGCAGAGCGTACTGGTCGAAGATCACCTTCTTTTCCTCCGGAGTATAATCCGGGATCTCGATCACCGCGAACCGGGACAAGAGCGGCGCGCTGATCTGGTCCTTATCGTTGGCGGTGGCGATCGGGTAAACGCCCGATGTAGGGATCATACACTCGATATAATTATCGGTAAAGCCAAGGTTGTCCAGAAGAGTCAGCAGCACGTCCGCGGGATTGCCGTTCCCTTTTCCGGCAGCCGCTTTGTCCAATTCATTGATGATGAATACCAGGTTGGACTCTCCCGCCATGGAGAAAGCCTCCATGATGAGCCCCGGTTTGGCGTTAGCGTAGATCCGGGAGCTTCCGGTCAGCTGCTCCGGGTCATTGATGGAACTCATATCCAAAGTAGTCCAGGGCAATTTGAGGATCCTCGCCACCGCATAGGCGATCTGGGACTTTCCCGTTCCCGCCGGCCCGATCAGCAGGATCCCATATGCCGGCAGCGTGTGGGTCCGGTTGATCTGGATGATCGTCTCGATGATCCGCTGCTTCACCCGCTCCATCCCATAGAGTTCTTCTTCCAGGATCCGCCGTGCCTCGGCCGGGTCTATGGCCGGGAAATAATTATTCTTCCACTGGATATTCATCATGATAGACAAAGCCCGCTGGGCGTGGCGACGCTCTTCCGCCGACACCTCATTGGAACGGGCCACTGCCAGATTCCTTCTGGCCCAGAGACGGATATTATCCGGCAGGGTCCTCCCTGCGCAGTTCATGAAATCCGTGATACTCTGGATGCTGGTCAGCTTCATACTGTCCCCGGTCTCCCCCGCATCCTCGTCCGGCTCCTCCTTAGAGGGCGCGTCGCTGGACAAAAGCCGCTCGATCATAAACTGAAGGAAGCCATCCTCCGCGGAAAGCTTGCCTCCCCAGCCAAAGGAGATCTCACGGATCTTATAGACCGCGTAACCGCCTTCTGTATCTGCTCCGGAGAGCCGCACATTGATGTGGTTCTCCCCCAGCCATTTCAAAAGGCTTACGAAACGGGCATCGATCCGCAGGATATCCACGCTGACCATGCTGCCCTCTCCCTCTTTGAACTCAAATGCCGTCCTCCGCATAGGATTGGTAAATACTCCCGCGGAATGATGTCTTAATCTTCCCTCACTGTTATCCAGCACCAGCATGGGATGCTCCGGGGAGGCCTCCGGCTCACTGGAATAAAAGACTTCATACGTACACTCCGCCTCCTTGGATGTCTCCGGCGTGTTTTTAAAATCAAATACTGGCATGATATTCCTCCTGCTATTTATTCCCTCTGAAATGCTCCATCATAATCGGCATGATCGCTCTGCTGTACTCAGCAAGGGAGTAACTCCCCTTGCTGAGGCACCAGTCAGACACCAGCGCCCGCTCGCACATGCTGTAATATTTCACGATATCCTGGATGGACAGGTCCCCCCGGATCTCTCCCCGCTTCTGCCCCTCCTCTACGATCCGGAAGATCAGCTTGTAGTATTTCCTGTTGGCGTCCAGAAGCTGACTCTCTCCCTTGGCGATCAGCTGTGTGGAATACAGAGAAGCCAGCAGTTCGATGCTGATCTTTTCTTCCATCATGGCATGTACTTCCCGGTTCAGGTACAGAAGCTTCTCAAAACTATCCGTCTCCTGGGACATCCTGCTCTCCAGTTCTTCGTAGTAATCATCCAGGACCACCGCCAGTGTATTCAGAAGCTCATCCTTCGTGTCAAAATAGTAATAGAAGGATCCCTTGGAAGTCCCGGACCTCTCGATGATATCGTCTACTGTTGTACGCCCAAATCCTTTATCCCTGAAAAGCTCCCAGGCCGCGGAAATGATCCTGCCCCTTACACTTTGTTTTCCTTCCTTTTTCTCCATAACTGTCTTCGCCTTGTCCTCACATTTCCTAGTATGGTATCATTCTACCACAAAAAGAGACGGAGGCAAATGAAAACCTCCGTCTCCGGATCTCTTCCGCTGTTCTTTAATTGAAGCTTTGTTCGGTCCGCTCGATGATCTCATCCTGCAGCGCCTTGCTCAGATTCCGGAAATGATCGCTGTATCCTGCCACACGCACGATCAGGTCCTTATAATCTTCCGGATGCTTCTGGGCCTGGATCAAGGTCTCTTTGTCGATCACATTGAACTGGATGTGATGTCCGTCCATATTGAAGTAGGTCCGCACCAGATTCGCCATCTGGTCAAGTCCCTCTTCCCCAGCCACCACGCTTGGCGTAAACTTCTGGTTCAACAGTGTTCCGCCAGTCTGGAGATGATCCATCTTGGCCGCTGA
This sequence comes from Candidatus Dorea gallistercoris, assembly GCA_019114065.1. Classification (GTDB taxonomy): domain Bacteria; phylum Bacillota; class Clostridia; order Lachnospirales; family Lachnospiraceae; genus Massilistercora; species Massilistercora gallistercoris. The sequence goes on along the minus strand of DXGF01000091.1, from coordinate 7,128 downwards.
TTTCACCACCGCGGTCGGTCCGTTGACATCCGCCCCCTTCTCCGGCGAGATCCCTTCTGACACCGGCTTGTGGGCCAGACGTCCGTTGGGGCTTGCCATCATCACATCGCCAAAGTAGACATGGCAGGTGGTCGGGAGCATGTTGATCCGGTACATTCCGCCCAGCATATTGGGACGTCCCGTCACCTGGCTCCGATAGTATTCAAATACATCTCTCATGATATCATCCGCGTAATCGTCATCGTTGCCGTACTTCGGCGTCTTATTGCGCACCAGGTTCAGGATCCGCTCGTGGCCTTCAAAATTGTCCTCCAAAGCCTGCATAAGCTCTTCCATGGTAAATGTCTTCTTTTCATATACATTGTATTTGACAGCCGCGAGACAGTCTGTGATGGTTCCGATCCCTACGCCCTGCAGGTATTTCGTATTGTATCTGGCGCCGCCTCCGTTGTAGTCCTTTCCTTTGGTGATGCAGTCGTTGGTGATGATGGACAAAAACGGCACCGGCATCTCCTCCGCGTAGATCTTCTCGATCACATTGCTTCCCTGGATCTTGATATCGATAAAGTATTTCATCTGCTTTTTGAACGCGTCGTACAGTTCTTCATAGGTAGCGAAATCTGTCGCGTATCCGAGTTTAAGCCCCAGCTGCTGCCCGCTCATCTTGTCGTAGCCGTTGTTCAGTGTCAGCTCAAAGATCTTGGGGATGTTAAAGTAGCCCGTCAAAATGTAGGCTTCATTTCCAAAAGCGCCGGTCTCCACACAGCCGCTTGTTCCGCCTCTCCTTGCGTCTTCCAGTGTCTTCCCCGCGTTCATCAGCTCCTGGACGATCGCCTCTGTGTTGTAGAACGCCGGCTGTCCCCATCCCTTCCGGGATATCTCGCAGGCTCTTTTCAGGAATTTCTGCGGCGTCTTCCGGCTGATCTGCACGTTGGAGCTTGGCTGGAGAAGCTTCATCTCATCCATACAGTCCAGGATCAGATAGCTTACGTTATTTACCCCATTCTCTCCGTTGGGCGCGATCCCGCCTGTATTCAGATTGGCGAAATCCGTATAGGTACTGCTTTCCTTCAGCGTGATGCCTACTTTCGGAGGCGCCGGCTGATTGTTGAACTTCACCCACAGACATTCCAGAAGTTCCAGCGCTTTCTCGTCATCCAGGATCCCTTCTTCCACATCTCTCTCATAGAATGGGTTCAGATGCTGGTCCAGCCGGCCCGGACTGTAGGCATCCCAGGGATTCAGTTCACTTGTCACACCCAGATGCACAAACCAGTACATCTGGATCGCCTGCCAGTAAGTCTGAGGCTTATGGGCCGGGACCACATCGCAGTTGGCCGCGATCTGTAAGAGCTCTTCTTTTCTCTTTGCATCGGTCTCTTTTTCCGCCAGTTCCCGGGCATATGCCGCATAGCGCTCTCCCAGGATCATGAGCGCGTCACAGGCGATCTTCATGCCTTCCAGTTCATTCTTCTTGTCCAGCGCTTCCGGGTCATTGAAGAAGTCCAGTTTGTCGATCGCTTCCTGGATATCCTGCTTATAGTCCAGGAACCCTTTCTCGTAGATCTTGACAGATCCCACCGTATGTCCCGGCCCTCTCTGTTCCATAAATTCTGTAAACAGCCCGCATTCGTAAGCCTTCTTCCACTCCGGTGTCATCTGCCGCAGGATCTTATTGCGGATACACCGCTTCTCCCAGAAGGGGATCATCACCTGTTCCTGCACTTCAAAATCTTCATCCTTCACATGGAAACTGATCAGTTCCCGGTCGTTCATCACATGCATATCTTCCACCGTATGACAGCAAAGCTCCGGGAAAGTAGGCGATGCCTGGGGCGAGTCTCCTTTCTCTCCTACGATCAGTTCTCCTTCGCCGATGTAGAGCGTCTTCGTGGAGAAATAATCTTTCAGCACCTGTGCCCGGAGTTCCGGTACAGACAGAGCGCCTTCGTACTTCTTGTAGGTCTCTGTCATACTTTTGGCCCTCTCCATATCGATGTGAGCCGGCGTATCCACACTCAGCGCCCTCAGTTTCTTGATCCTTTCGTTCATGCCTCTTTGTTCCATCTCTGTTTACCCTCCTATTTTTGTATTCTGGTATCCCGCTTCCCGGAATAAAGCCGCGAATGCTTCCATTTCCTCTCTGTCAGGGGCATGCAGGTTTTCCCCTTCATAGTCCTGCCCCAGTTTCCCGTATTTTCCTTTCCCTGTATTGTGATAGGGGAGAAGGTTTACCTGGGCCGCGTGTATCTTCTTCTCATCCAGATATCGGATGATCTTCCCCATCTCCTCCTCGCTCCCGTTGACTTCCCTGACTACCGGGATCCGGATGTAGATCCTGGCTCCGTCTCTGTTGAGTTGTTCCAGATTCTTAAGGATCTTCCCATTCTCCACACCGATATATTTCTTGTGCTTCTCCTGGTCCAGGGTCTTGATATCATACAGGAACGTGTCCACATAGGGCAGGAGACGCCGGAAGTTCTCATAAGGCGCGTATCCGCAGGTATCGATCGTCACGCTAATCCCCTGGCGGTGCAGTTTCTTCACCAGTTCTTCCACATAGTCCATATCCGAAGTCATCACTTCTCCGCCGGATAGGGTGACTCCCCCGCCGGATTCCTCGTAGAACATCTCATCTTTTTTCACCTGTCTGACCAGTTCATCCACGGTATATTCCTCACCTGCGATCTCTCTTAAGTTCTGTACACAATGATCCAGACAGGTTCCACACTTCACACACTGTTCCCGGTCGGTGACCGCCTTTCCATCCTTCACATGGATCGCGTGTTCCGGACAGGCCTCCACACAGCTTTGGCAGCCGCTACAGCGCTCCCCATCCTGCAGCACCTCCCGGGTATACCGCTGAGTCTCCGGGTTATGGCACCAGACGCAGGACAGCGGACACCCCTTAAAGAAAACGGTAGTCCGGATCCCATCCCCGTCATGGATCGAATATTTCTGAATACTTGTGACCAGAGGCATCTCCTACACTCCTCCCTGTTTTTTATTTTTCGTACTATAGTCTAAACTCTAGTCTAAAAATATCAGACCAACTTCCTATTGTCAACAAATTAACAATAACTTTTCTATTTTTGTAAAAAACACATAAAATGAACATTTGTATTTTATGCAGATTTGCCGACAGCATCTGCCCGATGCACAGGCGGCCCACGGCACAGCCGGGCGTATCGCGCAAAAACAGCGGCCGATAGTCCCATGGACCATCGGCCGCCTCCGCTCTATAAACTTTTTGAAATCTCCTCACATTTTTTCATCGCCTCGATGACCGCGCTTCTGAATCCCAGCTTCTCCAGGACTCGGACGGACTCAATGGTGGTCCCCGCCGGCGAGCATACCATATCCTTCAACTCTCCCGGATGTCTGCCTGTCTCCAACACCATCTTCGCGCTTCCCAAGACCGCCTGCGCGGCAAATTTGTATGCCTGAGCCCTTGGCATTCCTCCGGACACTGCCGCATCCGCCATCGCTTCGATGAAGACGAACACGTAGGCCGGCGCGCTGCCGCTGACAGCCACTACCGTATCCATGATGTGTTCCGGAACCAGTTCCGCCTTCCCGAATCCATTCAGGATGGAAAGCGCTTTCTCCATATCCTCGTCCGTTACATATGTATTTTTGCAGGCTCCGGTCATGCCTTCTCCCACCATAGCCGGTGTATTCGGCATGGTCCGCACGATCTTCACCGGCTTGCCAAACTGCTCCTCCACCCAGGCAAGCGTCTTGCCTGGAGCGATCGTGATGATCAGGTGGTCTTTTGTCACATCGTCCCGGATCCCCGCGATCACATCCGGATAAAACTGCGGCTTCACAGACAATATGATGATTTCCGCATTCTTTACCACCTCGTTGTTATCCGCGGTCACGCGGATGCCGTATTTCTCTCTCACACGCTCTCTCCCCGGCTCGAACAGGTCCGCGCCGATGATATCCTCTGCCGCCGCGATATGGTTTTCTATGATCCCTCCCATCATTGCGGCCGCCATATTTCCTGTTCCGATAAATCCCAGCTTCATTCTCTATTTCCTCCTTATTTTGTATACCTTTTAATAATTTGTATACAATTTATTTTAATATAACATCCAAGAACCGATCTGTCAAGGAAAAGAATATTGCCTGCTGCTTCTTTTCACGTTATAATTTGTATACAAAATCATTTTCTCTACAAGGAGTCTTACATGCCGCAGAAAGAAAAACATGTTTCACTGGCCGACCAGGCCTATGAGATCATCAAGACCAACATCCTGAATATGACATATCCGCCGGGGATGGCTCTGACCGAGAGCCGTCTTGCCAAAGACCTGGGTATGAGCCGCAGCCCCATCCGCACCGCGATCCGAATGCTGCAGGCGGAAGGGCTGATCGTCACAGACTACTACAAATCCATGACGGTCAAGGAAATCTCAGAAAAGGACATCCGGGAGATCTATCAGCTCCGGGAACTGCTGGAGGGCGCCGCCTTCCGCCTGATCTTTTCCTCCGGAAAGCACGTGGAATATTCTTACCGGATTGAAGAGAAGGTGGTCCGCATGTGCGCCGCCGCTTCCGACATCTATGCCTGGGAACTGGCAGATACCGCTATGCATATGGAGATCATCAGTGTGCTGGAGAATCAGCGGATAGACAGGATCTACGAAAACAACCTGTCTGAACTGATCCGCATGGGACAGTTCTCCGTCAAAAGCGGCATGGACATCGATCACACAAACGAAAATCTCAAAAAAATGATCTCTTTTATGCGCTCAGGCGATCACGACAATGCTTACGCAATCCTGAAAAACGACCATTTTACCATCGGTATGGACTGTGCGCTCCAGTTCCGATCTTAGACCGATCGAAAAACGGCTCTCTGCCGTTTTTCTTTTTTTACAATAAATCTTTTTATAATAAACAGTATATAACACTTGACAACAGTTCTGTGCTGTTATATACTGTTTACATCAAGGAGGGAGAACCTATGAAGATCATCATAAACACTTCCCTGATGGTTCCCATCTATGAGCAGATCGTGGATCAGATCAAAACACTCATCCGCGGCGGGGAACTGAAGGAAAATGACAGTCTGCCGTCTGTCCGGGCTTTATCCAGAGAATTGAAGATCAGCGCCCTGACTGTCAAAAAGGCGTATGACGAGCTGGAAGCCGAGGGCTTCACAGTGACCGTCCATGGAAAAGGTAGCTACGTGGCGGCGGCAAATCCTCAGCTTCTTCTGGAAGAACAGAAGAAAGACCTGGAAGCCGATCTGGAACTGGCCATCCAGAAAGGCAGACGTTACGGGATTTCCGATGAGGACATCCGAAAATTATTTGAATTGATCATGGAGGGCTGACACATGTTGAACATTGAGCATCTGCAAAAACACTATCCAAACTTCTCTCTGGACTGCTCCCTAAACGTCCGTCCCGGATGTGTGACTGGCCTGATCGGCCAGAACGGCGCCGGAAAAAGCACCACCTTTAAAGCGGTCCTGGGACTGATCTTAAGAGACGGCGGTGATATCTCCATCCTGGGAAAGGATTTTCGTGATTTCACCCCGAAAGATAAAGAAAAACTGGGCGTAGTCCTGTCAGATTCTGGTTTTAGCGGATATCTGACCATCCAGGATATCCTGCCCGTCCTTAAGAGCTTCTACCCCACCTTTGACCAGGCTTTTTTCCTGGAGCGGGCAAGGCGCTTCCAGCTTCCTCTCCATAAGCGGATCAAAGAATTCTCCACCGGCATGAGGGCGAAGCTGAAAGTCCTGTCCGCGGTCAGCCATGATTCCAGGCTTCTGATCCTGGATGAGCCTACCGCCGGCCTGGACGTGATCGCCAGGGATGAACTTTTAGACATCCTGCGGGAATATATGGAAACCGATGAAGAGCGGTCCATCCTCATCAGCTCTCACATATCCAGCGATCTGGAGACGCTATGCGACGACCTTTATATGATCCATGAAGGAAGGATCATCCTGCACGAGGACACGGACGTACTGCTCAGCGATTACGCTGTTTTGAAAATGGACGACAGACAATATCAGACTCTGGATAAACAGTTCCTTCTGCGGGTCAGGAAAGAAGCTTACGGCTATAGCTGTCTCACCAGCCAGAAACAGTATTATCTGGAGAATTTTCCGAAGATCGCCGTTGAAAAAGGCGGCATCGACCAAGTGATCACCATGATGGTAAGGGGGAACGAGTTATGAAAGGCTTATTGATCAAAGATTTTAAACTCTTGAAAATGCAGAAAAACTTTTTTGTGGTCATGATCATCATCAGCGTGGGGCTCGCGCTGTTTTCCGAGGATCTGTCCTTCCCGATCGGATTTTCCACATTTGTATTTTCCTTGTTTTCCTTAAGCTCCATCAGCTATGACGAGTTCGACAACGGAAGTCCGTTCCTGTTCTCTCTTCCGATCACAAGGGCGGATTATGCGGCAGAAAAATACGCGTTTGGACTGATCCTGGCTTTTGGCGCCTGGCTGTGCTCCACCCTTCTGGTCCTGATCGCCGCAGCCGTCAGAGGGAGCGTGCCCCTTACGGATCTTCTCCTGACCGCCCTATTGATCCTGCCCTTTTTGTTCCTGCTCTTATCCATCATGCTGCCCATCCAGTTGAAGTTTGGAGGCGAAAAGGGACGGATCGCGCTGATCGGCGCCATTGGCGCCATCTTCCTGGCAGCCTTCCTGGTCATTCAGATCGCCCAGGCCTGCGGCATCGACCTGCTCCTGCTGCTGAACCGGCTGCCCGCGCCAAGTGTGGGCGCTGTGGCCGCCGTTTCCATCTTAATCACATTTCTTCTCCTTTTGCTGTCCTTAAGGATCAGCATCGGTATCGTGAACCGGAAAGAATTTTAGGAGGTGTCCGAATGATAAACAGTATAATCTGTATTCTTTCTCTGATCGTATTTGCCTACTGGCTCTTTATAAAACGGAATAGAAAATAGAACAATCAAGAAGGGACGGCGTTCATAGATTTAAAACGCTGTCCCTTCAACTTTTTTTATAAGCAGGCAGGAGTAATCTCTCCAGCCGCGCCTTTATATATGTTTTATAAAATCGATTCTGCAGCTCGGAAAGATATGGCACGTTATCTATCCGTAAAATCCAGGCAGGCACAGACGACTTTCTCCT
>DXGF01000090.1 GCA_019114065.1 Candidatus Dorea gallistercoris | reverse complement strand
GGAAGGATTATGAGGTGCTGGACTGCAGCGGAGGCGAAAAGCTGGAGCGTTGGGGAAAGTATCTCCTGGTCCGCCCGGATCCGCAGGTGATCTGGGACACGCCCCGGAAGGATCCTGGCTGGAAACACAGGAACGGCCACTATCACCGCAGCAAAAAGGGCGGCGGCGAGTGGGAGTTTTTCGACCTGCCGAAGCAGTGGCAGATCCATTACGGGGACTTGACGTTTCATCTGAAGCCTTTCAGTTTCAAGCATACAGGTCTGTTCCCGGAACAGGCGGTCAACTGGGACTGGTGCTCCGCCAAGATCAGGAGCGCTGGCCGGCCTGTCAAAGTCCTGAACCTGTTCGCCTACACCGGAGGAGCAACGCTGGCCGCGGCCGCGGCTGGCGCCAGTGTGACTCACGTGGACGCTTCCAAGGGTATGGTCAGCTGGGCCAAAGAGAACGCCGCTTCTTCCGGTCTGTCCGACCGGCCTGTCCGCTGGCTGGTAGACGACTGTGTCAAATTCGTGGAACGGGAGATCCGCAGAGGGAATCACTACGATGGCATCATCATGGATCCGCCTTCTTACGGACGCGGCCCCAAAGGGGAAATCTGGAAGATCGAGGATGCCATCCATCCATTGATCAGACTCTGCGCCAGACTTCTGTCTGACAGGCCGCTGTTCTTCCTGATCAATTCTTACACTACCGGTCTTGCCCCGGCAGTGCTGACTTATATGCTGGGAACAGAATTAAAGGCTTTCAACGGCCATGTGGATTCCCAGGAGATCGGGCTCCCTGTCCGGGATTCCGGTCTGGTGCTCCCCTGTGGCGCTTCCGGCAGATGGGAGGCGCAGCAGCTCTAACCTGTATCCTGCGGTCTCAGGTCTGTGTACCGATCGAGAGATGATCGATCACTCTTACGCGCAGCCGGAGATTGAGGAAATAAATTTATCCAAATCAAATAAGGAGGATGTTATCATGCAGAAATATGTTTGTGAGCCATGCGGATATGTCTATGATCCGGAGATTGGCGATCCCGACAGCGGAATCGCTCCCGGCACCGCTTTCGAGGATATCCCGGACGACTGGGTTTGTCCGATCTGCGGCGTTGGAAAAGATATGTTCGCTCCAGAGGAGTAAGAAATAGCAGGGCCGGCGGATGATTTCCACCGGCCCGTCATCTTCTCAGAGTCTATCTCTGTATCTTCTTTTTCTGGTATAACAGGAGTACTGACAATGCGCCTGACACAAGGAGCAGCGCCGCATGGGCACCGGTGCTGTCACATCGCCTGTCTTGACAGAGGCCGCCAAACCGAATCTTGCCGTGGCTGTCGGCCGCTTTGCCGTCTCTCCATACTTCCAGCCTTCCATGGAAAGTTCCCGGCCCCACTGATTGGCCGCATAGACATTCAAAGATACAACCATGGTCTGGCCACTTCCGCAGTTGTAGGTAAATTCCACCGGTTCAGTCACCGTCAGAGTTCTCAGGGTGCTCCCGTCCAGACTGGCAGCCCCCTTTAGATCAGAAATCCTGGCGCCGTCGATCTCTGACTGGGACAAAGCCGCGGAGCCATCGGTATCGACGTTGTCCAGGATATAACGTGAACGGTCAGCAAACTGTCAGACTGCGTGGGGGGGGGTAAATAGAGTCAGGGTAAATACTGACAGAATTGTCAATATTGGGCGGATTTTTTCGTTTTCATAACCTTCTCCTTTGCCATTGTATTTTTTTCATAGTATACTATTTCCGGATTTCTGTCCTCATTTTTGTGCCGAGAAGACTTGCGTCAGGACTTAAGTTTTTCCAGTAATCCCCGTACTTCCCACAGGTCCTTACACACTGCGTACGCCATCTTCCTTATCTCTTCTGTGGGCTCTACCAGGTCCGGCACCATGACAGGCACCATCCCCGCCCGGCTGGCGGAACGGATCCCTGCCGGAGAGTCTTCCAGAGCCATGCAGTTCCCGGGCTCCACCACGATGCTTTCACAGGCCGCCAGATAAATCTCCGGATCCGGTTTCGCCTTTGTCACCATATCCCCAAAGACGCCTCCGTCAAAATACTCGTAGATATGGGCCTGGGTCAGATTGCCCCTGGCATAGTCACCGCTGGAGGAAGTAGCGATTCCAATCTTATACCCTTCCGCTTTGACATACTCCAGAAGTTCTCTGGCCCCGATCTTCATGGGGAGGCCTTCCTGTTCCACGATCCTGGCGAAAGCAGCCTTGTTCCGCCTGCCAAATTCCTCAAAGGGGAAGTCCTGCCCGATCGCTCTGGCGAAATATTCATTTCTTCCCTTCCGGTTCATCCCCAGCGTCTGGTAGATATGCTCTCCCATGCAGGGAATCCCCAGGGCCTTCCCTGCCTCTTCCCAGGCCCTCTGGACGATCCTCTCAGAATCGAACAAAAGGCCGTCCATGTCAAATACGATCCCCCGGATCATGGCCGCACCCGCTTGCAGAATACATACCGGGGCAGGCCTCCGTATTTCAGTCCTTCATCCACGATATCATACTCCAGCCTCAGAAAATTGTTGACACTGTACGTATTGTCCGGGTGAGCTGTCCCCATAAGATAGCGATAGGGCATGTCACGAAGGAGCTCTTCCGCCTTGCACATCAGGCTCTTCTGAATCCCCCTTCCCCTGCAGTCCGGTCGAACGGCAGCCGCCTCCATGTGTGCCACTGCCATCCGCTCTTCCTGGGACAGGCCAACATGGGGTCCCAGATTGTCTCCATCTGTCCCCGGGAAGCGGACTGACAAGAATCCGGCGATGCGTCCATCTGCCTCCGCTTTCAGAGTAAATCCCTTCTCTTCAATATGCCGTCTGATCGTCTCTTCATCATCCATGAAAAACCATGCTTTATCCTTCAGCAGCCTGCACGCCGCCTCCATGATCTCCATGATCTCGGGGACATCCTCATGGGAGGCACGGTTGATTGTCAGTCTCTTATCCATCTTTCTCTCCTTTGAATCTTGATTTCTTTGTGGTAAACTATACCCATACACTTAACAAAAAGCGAGGTATCCACTATGAAACTGATGATCGCGTCTGATATCCATGGCTCCGTCAAATACTGCCGGAAGATGGTGGAGGCTTACCGCCGGGAAG
>DXGF01000089.1 GCA_019114065.1 Candidatus Dorea gallistercoris | reverse complement strand
GGAAGGCACTGGAAGGTGAGAGGAAACAAAAACTAAAACCCCATGTAGAAGTCCGGGCAAAGTCAGGATTGATGGCTATTTTGGCTGAGACGGCATCCCAATATGAGTCGGATGAGGAAATCTACCAACTGGCAGAAAGTTATGGATATCCAGATGCCGGGAATCCGGATCCCTGGTTTTTTCTTGGGCTCTGGCATTATAATCGAAATGAAATGGAGCAGGCAAGGGAAAAGTTCCAGCAGGCGCTGGAGCGCTTGAATGCTTATCGAGGTGTCGGGAATGAAGTGGCTAAAGAGAATCTGAAGAATATTTACATTTGGCTGGCTCAGGCATGTCTGCAATTGGGATATCCCCAGGAGGTGGTACGCTGCTGTGTCCTTGCTCTGCGGATGGATCGGTATCAGGATAAAGTTCTGGCTGCGGTTCTTCAACTCTTAAGGCAGGAACCGGGTGAAGCGGATCGGGCGGAAGGGACCTGGGGATTCTTACAGAATCTCTATGATTTCCAGAACCCTAAGGATCTGCTTTTTCTCTTGAAGTGCGCCAAACTGGCAGGATTTCACGCACTGGAGGTACGGGTAGTCCAGGCGCTTCCTGAGGATCTTCGCGGGGAGTTTGAAAAGTGATCACCTGGCGGTGTATCTGCGGATGAAAGCTGTGGAATTGGAGGAAAGAGTGATTGAGCAGTGATCGAGGACATCTCGCCGAGAGATTCTGGAGAGATTGGGAAGAGAAGGAGGAATCAGATGAAGGTTGTGATCTTGGCAGGAGGGTTAGGTACGAGGATCAGTGAAGAGAGTCACTTGAAGCCAAAGCCCATGATTGAGATCGGAGACACCCCGATCCTGTGGCACATTATGAAGTATTACTCGTCCTATGGATTCCATGAATTTATCATCTGCTGCGGGTACAAGGGCTATGTGATCAAGGAGTATTTCGCGAACTACTATCTCCATCGCAGCGATGTGACTTTTGATTTCGGCTGTAACAACCGGATGCACGTGCACAGTAACGCGGCGGAACCATGGCGGGTGACGCTGGTGGACACCGGCCTTGAGACCATGACCGGGGGACGGCTGAAGCGGGTACGGGAATATGTAGGGGAGGAGACGTTCCTGATGACCTATGGTGATGGCTTATCCGATGTGGACTTAAACCGGCTGGTGGACTTCCATCGCAGCAAGGGACGGCTTGCCACGCTGACCGCTATCCAGCCGGGCGGCCGCTTCGGCGTGCTGGAAATCGGGGAGGATCAGAGAGTCTGGCGGTTTGCGGAGAAGGACAAGGAGGACGGTGGGTGGATCAACGCCGGTTTTATGGTTCTGGAGCCTGAAATCTTCTCTTACATCGACGGGGACGGTACCTTTTTTGAGCGGGAACCCCTGGAGCGGCTGGCCAGGGAGGGACAGCTGGCGGCCTATAAGCATCCTGGGTTCTGGAAGTGTATGGACACTCTTCGGGACAAAGAGACTCTGGAGTACCTGTGGAATACAGGGCAGGCAAAATGGAAAAGGTGGTAGAGCAATGAAGATGGCACAATTAGAAAAGGACTTAAGACACACGTATCAGAAGCTGAAGGAAGAGGAGAGGGAGAAGCTTAAAGGCGCAAGGATCGTGCTCACCGGAGCGGCCGGGTTCCTGGGGTATTATCTGACCCATTTTCTCTACGCATACCGGCGGGAACTGGAGATTCAAAGTGTTCTGTGCCTGGACAACTATCTCCTGGGGACGCCAGAGTGGCTGCAGGCGATGGAGCCCGTGTTCCAGGTGCGGAAGTTCGACGTGGTTTCAGACGAGATCGGGGAGATCCCGGAGGCGGCCGGAGCAGATTATGTGATCCACATGGCTTCCATTGCCTCGCCCACATTTTACCGGAAGTATCCGATCCAGACGGTGGACGCCAATGTGTGGGGGCTGCGCCGGCTTCTGGACTATTACCGGGAGAAGGATCTTAAGGGATTTTTATTCTTTTCCTCCAGCGAGATCTATGGAGATCCGGAGCCGTCGGCAATCCCAACACCGGAGGACTACAGAGGGAGCGTATCCTGCACCGGACCCAGGGCCTGCTACGATGAGGCGAAGCGGTTCGGAGAGACGCTGTGCGCACTGTTTGCCCAGGAGTACGGGCTTCCTGTCGGAGTCGTCCGGCCTTTCAACAATTACGGACCCGGCATCCGGTTGAATGACAGACGAGTTCCGGCGGATTTCGCCAGGAGTGTGGCGGAGGGCAGAGATCTTGTGATCCTGTCTGACGGAGGGCCGAGCCGGACCTTCTGCCACATCGCGGACGCGGCGGCCGGGTATCTGAAGGCGCTGCTTTACGGCAGGTACGACTATTTCAACATCGGCATCGAGGAACCGGAGATCACAGTGGGGGAACTGGCCCGGATCTATCTGGAAAAAGGACAGGAACTGTTCGGATATGAAGGAAAGATCCGCTATGAGGTGTCTTCAGACCGACAGTATCTGACGGACAATCCAAAGCGGCGCTGTCCCAACATCGACAAGGCCAGAAGAAAACTGGGGTATGACCCGGACATCCGGGTGGAAGAAGGAATTGGGCGGTTCCTTGCCTTTATCAAGGAAAGCCGGGAGGGAGAACTGATATGGTAACGGTATTTGGACTGGGGTTTGTGGGACTGACGACAGCTCTTGGCTTCGCGGAACTGGGATACCGGGTCTATGGCATCGATGTGGATGAGAGCCGGATGGAGACGCTCCAAAAAGGGCGGATCCCGTTTCTGGAACCAAAGCTGGAGGAGCGGCTTGCGGCTCATCTGGACAGAACCCTTTTCCTGACCAGGGATGTGGAGACGGCAGTCCGTGATAGCCGTTATCTCTTCTACTGTGTGGGGACGCCCTGCAAAGAGGGAGGCGAGGCGGATCTGTCCTGTCTGCTGGCGGCGATTGACCAATCCGTCCAGGCAGTGGAGGATGAGTGCTTCCGCCTGCTGGTGATCAAGTCCACGGTTCCTCCCTCTACCACGGAGGAGATCGTCCGCCCTTACCTGGAGGAAACCTGGAAGGAGAAGGCGGGGCAGTTTGGCCTGGCCAATAATCCAGAATTCCTACGGGAGGGACACTGTTGGGAAGATTTCATTCACGCGGACCGGATCGTGGTGGGCTGCCAAGAAGAGAGAGAGCGGCAGATGCTCTTGGAACTGTACGCGCCCATGAAGGTCCCGGTATTCTGTGTGTCCCCTTCTACGGGAGAGTTTATCAAATACCTGTCCAATACGCTTCTGGCCACCTTGATCAGCTATTCCAATGAAATGGCCCAGGTGGCGGATGCCTTTGGGGATATTGAGGTGGCGAAAGCCTTCCAGATTCTTCATATGGACAAGCGATGGGGCGGCTGCGGGATGACCAGCTATGTCTATCCCGGTTGCGGCTACGGCGGCTACTGCCTGCCCAAGGATACCTGCGCCTTGCTGGCAGCGTCTGCCAGGAAGGGGTTTGAACCGCCGATCTTAAGAGAGGTCATTGAAACGAACCGGAAGCGCCCGTTGGTGATGGCCAAGAAGGTCGTCCAGGGACTGAAGGAGGGGGCCGTGGTAGGAATCCTGGGACTCTCTTTCAAGCCGGGCTCCGATGATGTGCGGGACACGGCGGCCGCATCCCTGATCCGGGAGATCTGCAGAAGGGGCAATTACCAGATTGTGGCTTACGACCCGGCAGCCCGGGAGACCTTCGCGGCGGCTTACCCACAGCTTCCAATCCAGTATCTGCCTTCCGCGCAGGCGGTCTATGAGGAGGCGGACGTGATCGCCGTCGCGACGGCCTGGGAGGAGTTTGGGAAGGTGTGGAGGCTGGGAGAGAAACGGATCGTGGACTGCCGCTATATGTCCGGGAAAATCGACGGCGGGCAGGATTTGCACGAAAGCAGAACAAGGAGGTAAAACAGGATGGAAAAAGATCGCATCGAGGAGTTGGTGAGAGCGTACACAAGGGAGCATCACAGCAGAAAACCATATCAGAAGGGGGATCGGATCCCGTATTCAGGGAGGGTCTTTGACGAGGAGGAAGTGTGGGCCCTGGTGGATTCGGCCCTGGATTTCTGGCTGACGGCGGGGGCTTATACGGAAGCGTTTGAGAAGGGGCTGGCCGAATACCTGGAGGTGCCCTACTGTCTGTTGGTCAACTCTGGTTCCTCAGCCAATCTGCTTGCCATGGCGGCGCTGACATCGCCTCTTCTGAAAGAGAGGCGCATCCGAAAGGGGGACGAGGTCCTTACGGTGGCGGCGGCCTTCCCGACTACAGTGGCGCCGATCCTACAGTGCGGCGCAGTGCCGGTGTTCGTGGACATTGACATCCCGTCCTATAACGTCTGCCCGAGGCAGCTGGAAGAGGCTCTCTCCTCCAGGACGAAGGCAGTATTTCTGGCCCACAGTCTGGGAAATCCCTTTGCCCTGGATCAGATCAGGGCCTTCTGTGATAGGCACGGGCTGTGGCTGCTCGAGGATAACTGCGACGGCCTGGGAGGCACCTACGAGATAGACGAAAAAGTCAGGAAGACAGGAACCATCGGACACATCGGGACCTCCAGCTTCTACCCGGCTCACCAGATGACAATGGGGGAAGGGGGAGCGGTCTACACCTCCGACCCGCTGCTTTACAAGATTCTTCGTTCTATGCGGGACTGGGGAAGGGAGTGCAGCTGCCCGGGCGGGATGGACAATCTGTGCGGCCATCGGTTTGACGGACAGTTCGGAACCCTTCCCAGAGGCTATGACCACAAATATGTGTACTCCCATATAGGCTACAACCTGAAGGCTACGGATATGCAGGCGGCGATCGGGACGGCCCAGCTTGCCAAGCTGCCGGACTTCGTCAGACGCAGGCAGGAAAACTGGGCGTACCTGCGGGCCGGACTTGCCGGGCTTTCTGATCAGCTGATCCTGCCAGAGAAGCAGGAGCATTCAAATCCCTCCTGGTTCGGCTTCATCCTGGCGGTCCGCCCGAAGTGCGAAAGGAGCCGGGGAGAGATCGTGGCCTATCTGGAGGAACACGGGATCCAGACAAGGAATCTGTTCGCCGGGAATATCCTGCGCCATCCCTGTTTCCAGGATCTGAAAGAAGGAGAGGACTACCGGGTGGCCCATAGTCTGGAGAACACAGATTTTACCATGCGGAACGCGTTCTGGGTCGGCGTCTATCCGGGGATGACGGACGCTATGTTAGACGAGATGATCGTAAGGATCCGGGAATCCCTGAACTAAGACAGGGATAAAACTGTAAAGATGGAAAGGAGGAACAGGAAGGATGTTAAAGGGAATGGAGATCTTCGACTGCTCACTTAGGGAGATCGGTTATCAGACGGGATGGTACTTTGCGGAGCGGACGGCCAGAGATATCTATAATTTTGCTCAGACAAAGGGCATCGACTATGTGGAACTGGGATTTTTCCACAGTGAAGAGGCGGATCCGGGAAGGGGGGCCTTTCGTTACTGCTCTCTTCGGGACAAAGAGATCCGGGAAATCTTTGAAAAGACCAAGAACATGACCAAGCTATCTGCCATGCGGGACATCCAAAGGCCGCTGTCTCCTCTTCTGCCGGCGAAAGAGAGCATCATCGACACGATCCGCATCCTGACCCGCTCCGGAGAGACCGACCTGGAGGTACTGGACCGGTTTGTGACAGAGGCGCTGGAGCTTGGCTATGAGGTGTTCGTCAACTTTACCAGCGCCGGACGCAATACGATCGAGCAGAATATCCGGTTCGCGCAGTTCGCTAAGGAAAAGGGCGTCCATGCCATCGAGTTCGCGGACACGGAGAGTGTGATGACGCAGGAGTATGTAAGAGACACGATCCGGGAGTGCCACAAGGTGGGCGTGCGTATGGGCTGCCACTTCCACGACCGGAACGGGACAGCGGAGCAGCTGGCGGACCTGGCCGTACAGGAGGGCGCGGATTACATGGATGTGACGCATATCGGTCTGGGCGGCAAATGGCGGGACGGCAACCTGACGATGGAATATCTTCTGCGTCGATGCGGCGTCAACGGCGGCTATGAGGCCACGATCGTCAAGAACGAGATCATCGAGGATCTGATCCGGTTCCACGAGTTCAGCGCGGCGGTGTAGAATCCAACAAAAGGAGCAGACAGAGGCAATGATGAAGGTATCAGATTATATCCTTAAGTTTGTGGCAGGCCTGGGGGTGACAAAGGTGTTCTATGTGCCCGGCGGAGGCGCCATGCATCTGAACGACTCGCTGGGACGAAATCCGGATCTGGAGGGGGTGAGCATGCTCCATGAGCAGGGGGCGTCCATCGCGGCGGAGGCGTTCGCGCGCGTGCGGGACGGGTACGGCGTTTGTCTGGTGACCAGCGGCCCGGGGGGCACCAACGCATTGACCGGCCTGGCAGGAGCATACCTGGACTCGATCCCGGTGATCTTCCTGTCCGGCCAGGTGAAGCGGGCGGATCTGGCGGCGGGCCAGGGAGTACGCCAGTTTGGGATCCAGGAGGTAGATATCCTGTCCATGGCCCGATCCAGTACGAAGTACGCCGTGCAGCTGACGGATCCCTCCAGGGTACGGTACGAGCTGGAGAAGGCGGCTGCCCTGGCTGTCCACGGACGTCCGGGACCGGTGTGGATCGATGTGCCGCTGGACGTCCAGGCAGCCTTGGTGGAGCCTGAGACGCTGGAAGGATTTGACGCTTTAGGTCTTCCCTCTTTCCCGGTTCCCATAGAGAAGGTGGAAGAGAGCATCCGTCTCCTGAACCAGGCCGAGAGGCCGGTACTCCTTCTGGGCCATGGCATCCGCCTGGATGGAGGGATCCAGGAGGCCAGGCAGGTCTATGGGATGCTGGAGATCCCGGTGCTTACCTCCTGGAACGGGGTGGACCTGATCGAGGAGGATCATCCCTTCTACTATGGACGTCCGGGATCGGTGGGCCACCGGGCGGCGAATTTCATCCTGCAGAATGCGGATCTCGTCCTGTCTGTAGGGAGCCGGATGAGTCTGCTCGCCACAGGCTACAATTACGAGAGCTTTCTCGCGGGAGCCGTCCATGTGATGGTGGATATCGATCCCCATGAGATGGAGAAAAAGAATCTCCACCCGGCGGTGAAGATCGCCTGCGGGGCGAAGGATTTCCTTGCGGCCCTATTGGAGCGAAAGGGGGAGATCCGCAGGAAGGACCGGGGGAGATGGCTGGATCGCTGCCGCTTCTTCCTGGAGAAATACCCGGTCCTTGGCAGGGACCAGGAGGAGGCGGGATTTGTGAGCACCTATCATCTGGTGGATGCGATTTCCCGCCAGATGACAGAAACGGATATCTACCAGTTCACCAGTTCCGGCACATCTGTGGATATCGGGATGAAGGTCTTCCGGGTAAAGTGGGGCCAGCG
>DXGF01000012.1 GCA_019114065.1 Candidatus Dorea gallistercoris | reverse complement strand
ATGATGTTGCCGGAATCCTGATGGAGGAGACGGTAGACGATCTGAGTGAAACTTACGCTGTTTTTGAAACACTGGAAAGCACATCCTTTCAGGACTGCTGAAGTAACATTGCTCAGTGGGCACTGAGCGCGGAAGAGATCAATCTTGCGTTTTACTGCGGTCATGTGGCGAGACATACGGTGGAAGAAAACGAAGATGTTATGATATACGGCCCGGTCATCATGAATGCAGAGGTGATCTCTTATAAAAACTCCTGGGAAGAAGTGACGACTGTCGGAATCAGTCAGGGCAGACAGACTGAGAAAGCGATCGCGCAGGAAAACTACCCCCAGATCAGAGAGTTTAAAGAAGTGACACAGAAAGGACTCCTTTACACATTGGAGAATCAGCAGGTGGATGCCGTGATCCAGGATCTGCGCAAAGCCGCGGACGTACCAGAATACCCATATAAGCCTTTGGCAGACAGAGACTACATCTCTTATGTTCTGGTGGCGGATAAGGACTTTGTACAGACAGAAGCGTTTTCCGATTTTATCGAGAGCTATAACAAAGCGGCAGAGAAATTAAATAATCCGGATCATCTTGCGGAGAAACTGGGTGTGGACCAAGAATGGCTGCAGGAAACGTCCGTAGAGTTTTTGCCACTGCAGGAAAGCGGGGAATAATTATTTGCTTTTGGAATATTATTCCGGAGGCTTTATTTGAAATGCCAATATTTGCCATCTTTTCTTTTGGTTTCCCTTTTAGTTTGTTATCATTTCTATGATAGAGATTATTTGTTGTCTTATTTTTATGTACGAGGAGAGAGGTCTATGAAAAAAAGAGTGATCGCCGTGTTGTTAGTCGGCGCAATGTCCGTTTCACTTCTTGCCGGATGTCATGACAGCAGTTCTGAGACGGCCGCTGTTGAGGTGGAAGAAACAGATTACGACCCGGAGGAAGCAGTCGCGGATTTTGAATTTGGCGAACTGAATGATACGGAGGAAGGTTATGTGGTGGAAATGGGATACTTCAACTGCGACCACATGTGCAGTTCCATCATCGCTGAGAAGGCCGGTATCTATGAAGCTCTTGGAGTCAATGTGAACATTACAAAATCAGCAGAGACCGTCAACGCTCTTATCAGCGGGGCTATGGATGTGGGCTATATCTTCTTCAGCAAAAACCTTATGGCAGAGGATTCTCCGCTGTTCCAGGCGTCCGCCAACCATATCGGTGGCTCCCGTTATCTTGTTGTGAATCCGGAAGTCGTGGATGTGGATGATCCTACATCCATCGAAGGAAAGACGATCGGAGGTCTTACGGAGCCGGAGACGGACGCTGAGTGGAGAAAATGGTCTGAGGAATACGGATTCTCCTATAATACAGCAGACTATAACTTAGTGACCATGGGGCAGCAGGATGCCATGTTTGCGCTGAAAGCCGGGCAGGTGGACGCGTTTACCTGCTGCGACCCCTATGCCTCTATCGCTGAGTATGAGGGGTTTGGCAAGATATTGGCCATCAGCTGGGGCGCAAACCTGGAAGAAGGAGACCTTCTTACAGATGAGAATGCCGGGACCTGTTGCAGTTACGCGATGAGTAAGGAGTTTCGTGAAAAATGTCCGGAGTTGTCCCGCCGTATGATCTATGCGCACATGCTGGCTGTTGAATATCTGTACACACACCCTTATAACGCGGCGATGATGTTCGCGGATGGCTTCGATGTGGATCCTTATGTAGGACTCCGTACCGTATATATGAAGACGGTAGCGGAAGGACGCACGATCACATGGCAGTGGTCGGAGCAGAATATGATCAATAGTGAACAATTTGAGAGACAGTGGACAAACCCATCTGTACCGGAAGAAGATATCATCTCTGCCGAGGATTCTAAGAATTCTCTTGAACTTTCCGGCCAGATATTCCAGGATGCCGGGGTGAAGGATTTCAATGAGTTTATTGCGGAAGAGGTGGATGAATTATTCCCTCTGGGCATGACCTTTGAAGACTGGTACAATGCGGCAAAGGCGGTAGATGGTATTTCTGACGAAGATGCGGTTGATATCACGGATACTGCCACACCATATTTAAACGAAAACCTGGAAGTCTAGATGATGGAACGGATGAATGATGAAAAGCCTGTGGTTTCTGACTTCAGGCTTTTTTGCGGGAATTCGACAGATTTGGAAACGGCATTGTTATAAAGATGTCCTATATCAATATGCGGATAATCAATTAGACAGGATTCGCCATTGGTTGCTATAATGACTAAAATCTCTCAGGGGATCATACGAACGAAAAGAGGGTAGCTATGCGTCTGGAATACATAGAAAGCTTTATAAGCGTTGTAAATTGCAAAAGCTTCTCCAGAGCCGCGAAACAGACTTTTTTGTCCCAGCCGACGATCAGCACTCATATCAAGCATCTGGAATCGGAGCTGGGTGTCCAGCTTTTGGTGCGTTCCACCAAGGACGTAGTGCTGTCGGAAGCGGGGCTGATCTTCTATCCCTATGCTGTCCGGCTTTTGGAGACACAGAAGGAAGCGCTTGCGCAGCTTGACAAGCGGGAAAGCGAAGTGAGAGGGTCTGTGACCGTTGCTGCTTCGTCCGTTCCCTGCAACTATATCCTCCCTCAGTTCCTCAAATATTCCAGGCAAATATATCCGGAACTGTGTTACCGGCTTTCCGAAGGGGACAGCGATAAGGTCATCCAGTCTGTCCTGCGCTTTGAAGCGGATCTGGGAGTTGGGAGTATCATAAGCGCCAATGAGAAATGTATGCAGATTCCTCTGATCCAGGACCAGATCGTGCTGGTGGCGCCGAATACAGTGGAATATCAGGACCTTAACGGGAGATTTCCGCCGGAAAGACTGAAAAAAGAGACCTTTGTGGTGCGGGAAATAGGGAGCGGCACAAAGCAGGCCGCGGAAAGTATTGAGCGAAGTCTGGGGATTCAGGACATACCAGTCAGGACTGTTCTGCAGGTAGAATCCTCTGAGATGGTGAAACGAGGAGTGGAGCAGGGGCTTGGCGTGGCTTTTATCAGTAACTTGGCTGTGTCGGAGGATATCGCGCAGGGGAAACTGCTGAAGTTCGAATTTCCGGAGGTCAAGACCGCCCGGCAGATCTATCTCATGTATCATAGAGACCGGGTCATGACCTATCCTATATCCAGCGTGATCAAAATACTCAGACAGTATTGCCAGAGTATTTTCAAGTTATAATGGACTTTGCGGTACGAAGATTCAAAGAGAAATGGGTGAAACAGATGGAAAAACCGTGTATCGAATATATCAGCGCCTGCGCTTGATGCGAGGTGTTCGGGGACTTGGTTCAAGTTCTGGAGAAGGAATATGAAGGCAGGGTCCATGTGAAGATCTACAGAGCGGGCAAGGACTTTGACTATATTCCGAAATACGGCGCAGTCACAAAAAGTATGCTGGTGATCAATGAGAAGAAGGCGGTGACCAAATTGACGAAACCGGCGGTGCGCGCGGCTTTTAAGGAGGCGCTGGAGATATGATCAGCGATTTCGCACAATTTATGATCGGTGTGCTCCGCTCGGCGTGGGATATGCTGAACGGATCTTCCGGTTGGATGATGTTCAGTTTTATGCTTGCCGGTCTCCTGCATGAATTCATGAAACCGGAGAAGATCCAGAAGACAGCCATCGGATCCAAGAAAGTCCGGGGTGTATTCTGGGGGATGCTGTCCGGGAGCGCTGTTCCCATATGCAGCTGCGGGACGATCCCTCTTGGCATCAGCCTGTATTACAGCGGCGCATATCTCGGGCCGACGCTGGCGTTCATGATCAGCAATCCGGTCCTGAATCCGGCGGCGTTGCTCTTATGTATCGGTCTTTTGGGAAAAGAGATCACAGTCATCTATGTGATCAC
>DXGF01000088.1 GCA_019114065.1 Candidatus Dorea gallistercoris | reverse complement strand
TCATACCCGTGGTGTCGCTGGTTCAAATCCAGTTTCCGCTATTTGAGGTGACAAGCGGCAGAGAAATCTGCCGCTTGTTTTTTAGAATTATTTGTTATGGAGGGTGAAACCATATGTCAATGAAAATGAATCATGAATTACCATCCCCTGAGGTGTTGAAAGAGAAATATCCTCTTTCGGAAAAGATAAAAGAGATCAAAGCGAAGCGAGATCAGGAGATCCGGGATATTTTTACGGGAAAATCGGATAAATTTATCCTGCTGGTAGGGCCCTGCTCCGCGGACAACGCGGAATCGGTCTGTGAGTATGTCCGTCGGTTAAAAGAGGTGGCGGACCAGGTATCGGATAAGCTGATGATCATTCCCAGGGTGTATACAAATAAGCCCAGGACCACGGGAGAGGGATATAAAGGAATGCTTCATCAGCCGGACCCGGAACAGGCGCCGGACCTTCTGGCTGGGATCATCGCGATCCGCAGGCTGCACATTCGGGTCATGGAGGAGACTGGGCTTTCCACGGCAGATGAAATGCTGTACCCGGAGAACCGGAGTTATCTGGATGATGTGCTGTCCTATGAGGCGGTGGGAGCCCGTTCCGTGGAGGACCAGCAGCATCGGCTGACCGCCAGCGGCATGGATATTCCGGTCGGCATGAAGAATCCTACCAGCGGAGATTTCTCTGTGATGCTCAACTCCGTGACGGCGGCCCAGCATCCCCACCGTTTCATTTACCGTGGATATGATGTAGAGACCAGCGGAAATGAGCTGGCCCACACTATTTTAAGAGGGGGCGTGGATAAATACGGCAAAAATATTCCAAACTATCACTATGAAGATCTGGCCCGGCTGGCCCAGCTGTATGAAGAGAGAGACCTGAAGAACCCGGCGGTGATCGTGGATGTGAACCATTCCAATTCCGGGAAGCAGTTTAAGGAGCAGATTCGTATTGTCAGCGAGGTGCTCCACAGCAGGAACTATGACCCGAGGCTGAAGAAGCTGGTGAAGGGCGTGATGATCGAGAGCTATCTGGTGGAAGGTCGGCAGGATATCTGCGAGAATCTGGTGTATGGTCAGTCGATCACAGACCCCTGCCTGGGATGGGTGGATACGAAAGCGCTGATCTGTGAGATCGCCAAGAAGTGCTAAATATGGGTTGTTCGCGTTTTTGGCCTGTGATATAATAGCTTGAGAATCGCTGACAGTCAGGAGAAGGGAACTGGATCCTTGGCGGGTCCGCGCCGGGAAGCGGAAAGATAAAGGAGGATGGTACATGAGCAAAAGTCGTGTGTTTTTCAGAGTGATCGTAGGTGGCTATCTGGCTTATACGGGTTTTTCTCTGGTGGGAAACGCCATGAGAGAGCGGCCGGACAACTATATTTTATATACAGTGATCGGAGTTTTGTTTCTGGTGGTGGGCGTGGCCTGGTGCGCCGGCGCGCTTCTTAAGATCGCCCGGCATGAATACGACGACGGCATGGGCGAGGAGCCGGCGATCGAAGAGGAGCCGGCGGAAGAAGAGCCGGAGCGTGAGGAGAATGCGCCTGAGAAAGAAGAGGCGGGCGATGACCGGGTGGAGTCAGAGAAGATTCATTCGGGGAAAGAGGTGTGACACATGCGGGTTGGAATGGGCTATGATGTGCACAGATTGACGGAAGACAGAGAACTGATCCTCGGCGGAGTAAAGATTCCTCACGAGAAGGGGCTGCTGGGACACTCAGATGCGGATGTCCTTCTGCATGCGGTGATGGACGCGCTTCTGGGGGCGGCCGCCCTGGGAGATATCGGGAAGCATTTCCCGGATACGGACCCTCAGTATAAGGGGGCGTCCAGTATGAAGCTTCTGGAGCATGTGGGAAAACTGATCGAAGATAAGCTGTATGTCATTGAAAATATTGACGCGACGATTATCGCCCAGAGGCCAAAGATGGCCCCTTATATCGAAGAAATGAGGCGGAATATCGCATCTGCTCTCCATCTGGAGGCAGACCAGATCAATGTGAAGGCCACCACGGAGGAAGGCCTTGGGTTTACGGGAACCGGAGAAGGAATCTCGGCACAGGCGGTGGCTTGTCTGGAAGTGATCAAAAATTACAGTTATCCGGTGGAGCCGGACTGTGCGGGCTGCGGCGGATGCCGGAAGGCTTGCGGACAAAAGGAGTAAAACTTTCAAAGAAAGCGCCATGGGATGGGGCTTTCTTTCTTTGAATGGGCGTCAGAGGCTGACGGTTCACCAAAGAACCAGAAGGAGACAAGGAAATGGAGATGAGAAGATGGAAATCAGGAAACTAGAGAGTCAGGAGCACGGGGAAACCCGTTTTCTGTATGAAACGGTCTTTACAGAAGACAGCCGGTCCTTTGTGGATTATTACTATACAGAAAAAACAAAGGACAATCAGATCTATGTGGTGGAAGAAGAGGACCGGATCCGGGCCATGCTCCATCTGAACCCCTATACGTTGATGGTCAATGGCGTCAGGAAAGAGGCGGATTATATCGTGGCGGTGGCGACCCAGAAGGAATACCGGGGGAGACGATATATGGCCAGGCTCCTGGAACAGTCTCTGGGGGATATGTATCAGGCGGGGAAAACGTTTACCTTTCTCATGCCGGCGTCAGAGGCGATTTATCTGCCCCATGGCTTTCGAACGGTGTATGAACAGCAGCGGCGCTTCTGTGACGAGACGGATTTCCAGAAGATAAAGTACCGTGCCGGGAAAACAGAAGCTGCGAGGGGGATCCGGGTGGAGGCGTCCGGTGAGCTGGGAGTCTTTGTTTCTCAGGCAAGAGAAGAAGATCTGGAAGACCTTGCGAAAAAGGCAAACGCCTGGCTGGAGCGTCATTACCAGGTGTACGCGCTCCGGGACGAGGCTTATTACCGCAGGCTGATGAAAGAATACGCAAGCGACGGCGGGGACCTGATGATATATTGGAAAGACGGAGAGATCACAGACTGTCGTCCCTATATGCCGGGAGAAAACGGAACCCAAAAGCCCAAGATCATGATACGGATCGTGGATCTGCGCCGGATGCTGATGAGCCTCCAGCTAAAAAGCCTGGCAGCAGTATGCTTCCGTGTGGAAGACCCGATCATTCCAGAAAACAACCGGTGCCTGACCCTGACCGGAACCGAATACTCCGGCGTTATGCTGATGGACTCCCCAGAAGAAAACAGCGAAGGCACTATCCCCATCGCCGCGCTGGGGAGCTTCCTCTTTGGGGCCAGGACGGTAGAAGAACTCTACCAGGAAGACGGCGTGATCATGACAGAACGGATGAAAAACGAGCTGAAAAAAATCAGGCAGCTGGAAAAAATATATTTGAATGAGGCCGTGTGAGCCATATGGGTACACCCCATTTCGCATTTTGGTACAGGGCAATCGTTAATTTGGGACGTAGCCTTTTTGCAGTTTACTACGTCTTGCGTTAATTATTTAACAATTGACAAATCTCCTGATTTCACATATGATATATCCTATATAGGGCAAAAACGCTGAACGGAAAGAGTAGCGGAGGATGGAACTGAAAGAGAGAAACTGTCAGCGGCTGAAAGCAGTTTTAAGGGAGATCGCCGTGAAGTGCATCCGGGAGTTGGCCTGACGAACGAGGATTTTCTATTAGTCAGGCACGTAATTACACACGTTACGTGTATCGAGTGGAGGATTCCAGTGCGGTGCGGAGGGATTCTCTATAAGAGTGGAACCGCGGAGTTTGACTTCGTCTCTTGTGCATGATCGTGCAGGAGACGGAGTTTTTTTTGACATCAAATGGAGGAGAATGGACATTATGGGTATGATATCTTATATCAAGGAAGAGATTCAGGTGATCCGGGAGCGGGATCCGGCCATCAAGTCGAACATGGAGGTGTTCCTTTATCCCAGCTTTAAGGCGATCCTGCGTTACCGGCTGGCTCATAAACTGTATCTTAGGAAGCATTATTTCCTGGCCCGCTGGATTTCCCAGAGGGCGGCCCGCAAGACGGGCATCGAGATTCATCCGGGAGCCACCATTGGCAAGGGATTGTTTATTGACCACGGCAGTGGTGTGATCATCGGAGAAACGGCGGAGCTGGGAGACAATATCACCCTATACCAAGGTGTGACCCTGGGGGGGACCGGAAAGGAGCAGGGCAAACGCCATCCCACCCTGCGGGATAATGTGATGGTCAGCGCGGGAGCCAAGGTCTTAGGTTCCTTTACCATCGGAGAGAATTCCAAGATAGGCGCTGGCTCTGTGGTCCTAAAGGAAGTGCCGCCCAACTGTACAGTGGTAGGGGTGCCCGGCCGGGTGGTCAAGATGGGAGACCAGAGGATCCCCCGGATGGATATGGACCAGATCCACCTGCCGGACCCTATCAGTAACGATATCCGGGAGCTGCAGGCCGACAACTTGAGGCTTCACAGCCGTATCCTGGAGATGGAGAAGCATATGAGATGTATGCAGGAGCAAAACATCAAGATTTTAGATGAGGAGGAAGAACAACATCATGAAGCTGTATAACACACTGACGAAGAAAAAGGAAGAATTTGTCCCGCTGGAACCGGGAAAGGTGAAAATGTACGTCTGTGGCCCAACGGTCTATAATTTCATCCATATCGGAAACGCAAGACCGATGATCGTCTTTGACACGGTGCGCAGATATTTTGAGTACAAAGGCTACGACGTAAACTATGTCTCCAACTTTACAGACGTGGATGACAAGATCATCAACAAAGCCATTGAGGAGGGAGTTTCCGCCCAGGAGATCTCAGAGCGCTATATTGCCGAGTGCAAGAAGGATATGGAGGGCATGAACGTGAAACCGGCCACCACCCATCCCCTGGCCACCCAGGAGATCTGCGGCATGGTGGAGATGATCCAGACCCTGATCGACAAGGGATATGCCTATGAGAAGAACGGCACTGTCTACTTCCGTGCCCGTAAGTTTAAGGAATACGGAAAGCTGTCTCACAAGAACCTGGAGGACTTGCGCTCCGGCGAGCGCTCCCTTCTGGTGACCGGGGAGGATGAGAAGGAAGATCCCTTGGATTTTGTGCTGTGGAAGCCCAAGAAAGAGGGAGAGCCTGCCTGGGAGTCACCCTGGAGCGACGGCCGTCCGGGCTGGCATATCGAGTGCTCTGTCATGTCCAAGAAATATCTGGGCGAGCAGATCGACATCCACGCCGGCGGCGAAGACCTGGTGTTCCCCCACCATGAAAATGAGATCGCCCAGAGCGAGGCGGCCAACGGGAAAGAGTTTGCCCGGTACTGGATGCACAACGCGTTCTTAAACATCGACAACCGGAAAATGAGCAAGTCCCTGGGGAATTTCCGTACGGTGCGGGAGATCAGTGAACAGTATGACCTTCAGGTACTGCGGTTCTTCATGTTGAGTGCCCATTACAGAAGCCCCTTAAATTTCAGCGCGGAGCTGATGGAGGCCTCTAAAAACGGGTTAGAGCGGATCGTAAACGCGGCGGATAATCTGAAATTCTATCTGAAGAATGCAAAGACAGAGGCCATGACCCCAGAGGAAGAAGAAGCCTTTGCCAAGACCAGCGCGTTTGTGGCTGCTTTTGAGGAAGCCATGGACGACGATTTCAACACGGCAGATGCGCTGGCGGCAGTCTTTGACCTGGTGAAGTTCATCAATACCAACGCGGACGAGAACAGTTCCAAGGCTTATGTGGAAAACCTATTCGAGCTTTTGAAGAAGCTGACGGATGTGCTGGGGCTGATCGTGGATAAGCAGGAAGAATTGTTAGATACGGACATTGAGAAATTGATCCAGGAGCGCCAGGAGGCAAGGAAGGCCAAAGATTTCGCCAAGGCCGACGCCATCCGCGACGATTTGGCGGCAAAAGGGATCATCCTGGAGGATACCAGAGAGGGTGTAAAATGGAAAAAGGCATAGAATGGCAGTTTGACGCCTGCCTGCGAGAGGCTTTCCAGCTTCCTGACAGGCAGGCGAGGGGATATTCGCCTCTGGTGCTGGCCTATATCGGGGACTGTATCTATGACCTGATCATCCGTACCATTGTGGTCAGCCGGGGGAACCGTCAGGTAAACAAACTCCACAAAGAGACCAGCCGTATGGTGCAGGCCTCCGCTCAGTCCCGGATGATGGAGGCCATTGAGCCCCTCCTGTCAGAAGAGGAAGCCGGAGTCTACCGCCGCGGCCGTAATTCGAAGAGCTTTTCTCCGGCCAAGAACCAGTCTTTGAAGGATTACCACAGGGCTACCGGCTTCGAGGCGCTTATGGGGTATCTCTATCTGAACCAGGACTGGGAGCGGATGCTGGATCTGGTGAAGAGGGGACTTGCCCATCTGCGGGAGGGGTAAGTGAAAAAGGAGGATAAGGAGCAGGTATGTACAGCGAGCAAGGGGAAATCAGAAATGAAAACCGGATCGAGGGAAGAAACGCGGTGCTGGAAGCCCTCCGTTCCGGGCGGGATATGGATCATCTGTATGTCCAGGAGGGCTGTCAGGACGGCCCGATCCAAAGTATTTTAAGAGAGGCGAAGAAGCG
>DXGF01000087.1 GCA_019114065.1 Candidatus Dorea gallistercoris | reverse complement strand
GAAGAAAAAGCCCCATGCATTGTATTTATTGATGAGATCGATGCCATTGGAAAGAAGAGAGACGGTCAGTATGGAGGAAATGATGAGCGGGAACAGACTTTAAATCAGCTTCTGACAGAGATGGATGGTTTCGAAGGCAATGCGGGAGTCATCATCCTTGCGGCTACCAACCGGCCGGAGGCACTTGATCCGGCGCTGACCCGCCCGGGAAGATTTGACCGCCGGGTTCCAGTGGAACTGCCGGATCTGAAAGGCCGGGAAGAAATCTTGAGAGTACATGCGAAGAAGATCAAAGCAGCGGACGATGTGGACTTTGGGAAGATTGCCCGTATGGCTTCAGAAGCATCCGGAGCGGAGCTTGCTAATATCGTAAATGAAGCGGCCCTGCGGGCGGTCCGGGACGGACGGCGTTTTGCCACAGAAGCAGACATGGAAGAGAGTATAGAGACGGTGATCGCGGGATATCAGAAAAAGAACGCTATTCTTACAGATAGAGAAAAATGGACGGTTGCTTATCATGAAGTAGGACATGCTCTGGTGGCCGCAAGGCAGAACCATTCGGCGCCTGTGCAGAAGATCACCATTATCCCAAGGACTTCAGGAGCTCTTGGGTATACCATGCAGGTGGACGAGGGCAATCACTATCTGATGTCCAAAGAAGAGCTGGAGAATAAGATCGCTACCCTGACCGGAGGCAGGGCGGCAGAGGAATTGGTATTTGGAACCATTACCACGGGCGCTTCCAATGATATCGAACAGGCCACCAAACTGGCCAGGGGAATGATCTCGCGGTATGGTATGAGTAAGGATTTTGATATGGTGGCCCTGGAAACAGTGAACAATCAATATCTGGGCGGCGACACGTCTTTAGCGTGCGCGGCTGAGACACAGGCGGAAATCGACCGCCAGGTTATTGGACTGGTAAAGAAACAACATGAAAAAGCCGGTATGATCCTGATGGAAAATAAAGAAAAATTGGACGAACTGGCGCGCTTCCTGTATGAGAGAGAGACGATCACCGGGGAAGAATTCATGGAAATCCTGAACCGCTGAACAAAGCGGTCATCGAATCTATAAAATAATCAGGCGCGGTTTACGCAGAAGGACAGGCAATCTCCATGACCTGCTCGATCACATGATGCAGAAGCTGCGCCTGCTGTGTTTCGGCCGCTTTATAATAGACCTCTTTGCCCTCTCTGCGGCTGGTGATCAGACCGCTGGTCTTTAGCTGTCTGAGATGGTGGGAGACTGCGGGACTGCTCATGTCCACCATAGAAGAAATGTTGATGACACATTCTTCGCAGTGGCAGAGAAGCCAAAAGATACGCACACGGCTTCCGTCGCCCATCTGCTTGAAGATGTCTGCTACCGTCTGAAATGCCTCTGTGCCAGGCATATGTTCCAGTTCCCGTTCGATTTTCTGTCCGTGATCATGAGGTAATTTCTTGTCTGTCATTAAGCACGACCTCCTTTATAGATGATGCTGGATCAAAAGAATCCGCTATGCCTTTAGACCCTGGCATCTTATAAATTATTCTAGTATAGGTCTGGAAACTATGCAACTAAAAAAGAGATCAAAAAGGTATTGACTTTTCCTCTGTACGTGCATATAATGGAATCAACAATTAAACAAATACTTAATTATTAAAAAGTTATCATTCAAAGAAGGAGAAGAGGAAATGAAGAAGACATATAAGATTGACGTGGACTGTGCAAACTGTGCGAATAAGATGGAAGAAGCGGCGAAAAATACAGCAGGTGTTAAAGATGCCACCGTTAACTTCATGATGCTCAAGATGATCGTGGAATTCGAAGAAGGACAGGAGCCAAAGACAGTCATGAAGGAAGTATTGAAAAACTGTAAGAAAGTAGAAGACGACTGTGAGATCTATCTCTGATCCGACAGAAAATGCGGCGCACCCTGGAAGATGAAGAGCCATCTTCTGAGGGTGCTCTTCCAGAAATAATAAATAAACTATTAAGCATATATTAAATTATTGTGGGAGAAAAGACATGAACAAAAAGCAGAAAAAGATGCTGGCACGTATCCTGACAGCGGCGGCCCTTCTGGTGGGGCTGAATTTTGTCCCGGTCACAGGGCTGGTAAAACTGGGATTATATCTGATTCCCTATCTGATCATTGGGTATGATATTTTATTAAAGGCTTTGAAGGGAATCCGCAACCGACAGGTATTTGACGAAAATTTTCTGATGGCCGTGGCCACGGCAGGCGCGATCGCCATCGCTCTTTACGAGCAGAATGGGGACTACACGGAAGCCATCGCGGTCATGCTGTTCTATCAGGTTGGAGAACTGTTCCAGAGTTACGCGGTAGGAAAAAGCCGGCGCAACATCAGTGAGCTGATGGATATCCGACCGGATTACGCCAATGTGGAGTGTGATGGGAAATTGGAAAAGATAGATCCGGACGAAGTGGAGATCGGCACGGTGATCGTGGTACAGCCGGGAGAGAAGGTGCCCATTGACGGAATCATCGTGGAAGGGACCACCACTTTAAATACCAGCGCGCTTACAGGCGAGAGCCTTCCAAGAGACGCTTCCGCCGGGGATGAGATCATCAGCGGCTGCATCAATATGACAGGCGTATTGAAGGTGAGGACAACGAAAGAATTTGGAGAGTCTACGGTTTCTAAGATCCTGGATTTGGTGGAGAACGCCAGTTCCCGCAAGTCCAGATCTGAAGAATTCATCTCCAAATTCGCCAGGATCTATACGCCGGCGGTGTGTTATGCCGCGTTGGTGCTGGCGTTCCTTCCGCCGCTGGTACGGATGGCCGGTATGGGACTTCCGGCGGACTGGGATACCTGGATCTATCGGGCGCTGACCTTCCTGGTGATCAGCTGTCCCTGCGCGCTTGTGATCAGTATCCCCTTAAGTTTCTTCGCGGGGATCGGAGGAGCCAGCAATGCGGGTGTCTTGGTGAAAGGGTCAAACTATCTGGAAACCTTGTCCCAGACCAGGATCGTTGTCTTTGATAAAACCGGGACGCTGACCCAGGGCGTCTTCCAGGTAAATGGGATCCATCATAACGAGATAGAAGAAGAAAAGCTGATCGAGTACGCCGCCCTGGCGGAAAGCGCTTCCTCCCATCCCATCAGCAAGAGTATTCAGAAGGCTTACGGAAAAGAGATCGATCGTTCTCGTGTAACGGATATCCGGGAAATCAGCGGAAATGGCGTGACGGCGAAAGTGGACGGCCACGAAGTGGCGGCCGGCAATGATAAATTAATGGAACATCTGGGAGTGTCTTATATCAACTGCCGCAGTGTGGGGACGATCATCCATATTGCCATCGATGGGACTTACGCGGGACACATCCTGATCTCGGATGTCCTGAAGCCTCATTCCAAGGAGGCTGTCCGGGAATTAAAGGCGGCAGGTGTGGACAGGACAGTGATGCTGACGGGGGATATTAGTAAGGTGGCGGATCAGGTGGCGGGAGAACTTGGGATTGATGAAGTATACAGTGAACTGCTCCCGGTCGACAAAGTAGAGAAGGTGGAAGAGCTGATCGCCGGCAAATCTGAGAAAGAGAAACTGGCATTTGTGGGAGACGGCATAAACGACGCGCCGGTACTTGGCCGGGCCGACATCGGTATCGCAATGGGAGCCATGGGTTCAGACGCGGCTATTGAGGCGGCGGATGTGGTTCTGATGGATGATGATCCCATAAAGATTTCTAAGGCGATCAAGATTTCCCGGAAATGCCTGGGGATCGTCTATCAAAACATTGTATTTGCTATTGGCGTAAAGCTGATCTGCCTGGCCCTTGGGGCTCTGGGAATCGCCAATATGTGGCTGGCCATCTTCGCCGATGTGGGCGTGATGATCCTGGCGGTGCTGAACGCGATCCGGGCGTTGTTTGTAAAAAAACTCTGACAGGAACGGCAGAGAAGAGTGACAGGACAAAAAGTTTGAAAGAACAGAGAGGACTTGAGGCTTACTTAGTCCCTCTGTTCTTTTTGTTGACATTGGCGCAGATCTGCATTAAAATACTTAGGAACCGAAGTAAATAAAAGATAGAGACAGAAGGAGAAAGCATGGAAACAGGGAAGATGATCAACCGGATTTCCAACCGTCTGCGGCGCAGATCCCAAAAAGCACAGGAAACAATAGGGATCACCGGAGCAAAAGGGAATATCCTGGACTATATCCTGATCGAGAGCGAGAAGCGCAGCGTCTATCAGAAAGACATAGAAAAAGAGTTTGACTTAAGGCCTTCCACGGCGACAGAAGTATTGAAGAATCTGGAAAAGGAAGAGCTGATCGTCCGGGTGCCCGACAAGCAGGACGGGCGGTATAAAAAGATCGTATTTACAAAAAAAGCGGAAGAGATCCGCAGCGTACTAAGAAGAGAGATCCAACGTTCTGAAAGTATCCTGCTTAGGGGGATCACTGGGGAAGAGCAGGATATCTTTATGAAGATTACGAAAAAAATGCTGGAAAATCTGGAACAGGAGGAATTGTAATATGGATGAACATGAATTGATGGGAGAGCTGAAGATTTCCAAAGCGGTCATGAAGATGGCGGTGCCCAGTGTGATCAGCAGTCTGGTGACGGTGGTCTATAATATGGCGGACACCTTTTTCGTAGGACAGACGGGGGATCCGCTCCAGGTGGCGGCGGTCAGTCTGACGAACCCGATCTTTATCCTTCTGATGGCGTTTGCCAATATGCTGGGAATGGGAGGCAGTGCGGTGCTGTCCGTGGCGCTGGGAGCGAAAGATGAGAAGAGGGCGAAGAACGCGGCGGCTTTTGTGACCTATGCGTCCTTATTCCTGGGCATCCTTGCGGCGGCAGTCATGCTCTTTTTCATGGACCCGATCCTGGCTCTGTTTGGAGCCAACGCGGAGACTTATGAATTTGCCAGAGGCTATACCTTCCATATCTCATATGGAGCTCCATTTATCATCTGGTCGGCGGCGGCAAGCTTTATCGTCCGGGCGGAAGGCGCAAGTAAAGAAGCCATGGTGGGAAGCATGATCGGAACCATCGCGAATATCGTGCTGGACCCCATCTTCATTTCTGTGCTGGATCAGGGAACAGCCGGGGCAGCCATTGCGACTACCATTGGGAATGTGCTGGCAAGCGTTTATTACCTGTGGTATTTCCTGAAGAAAAGCCGGGTGCTTTCCATCCGATGGAGAGACTTTACGGTCAGACAGGGCATCCTGACCAAGACCTGTTCCTCAGGTCTTCCCACAGCAATCTTTTCCGCGCTGATGAGCGTGTCCACCATTGTGCTGAACCAGCTTCTGGTGGTCTATGGCAATGATCCGGTGGCTGCTATCGGCATCGTGTTTAAGGCAAATATGTTCATTACATTTCTCCAAATGGGCCTGGCCAATGGAGTACAGCCCCTTCTGGGATACAATTATGGTTCCGGCAATATTAAGCGGTTCCGGGGTGTGGAATCCTATACCAAGAAATGCTGCCTGGCGGCAGGTGTGGCCGCAACAGTATTGTATTTTGTATTCCGGGAGCCGATCATCCGTCTGTTTATCAGTGATGAGGAAGTGATCGCTTACGGTGTGGAGATGCTGGTGGCCTATATGCTGTCCGGTCCGGTGATCGGGATACTTTTTGTGAATATGAACTGTATGCAGTCGGTGGGCCATGCCTTTCCGGCCACGGTGCTGTCCGTGCTGAGACAGGGGATCCTGCTGATTCCGCTGCTGTATCTTCTGCGGGCGCTGTTTGGCCTGGAAGGCGTGATCCTTGGACAGTCTCTGACAGACTATATCGCCATCATCCTGTCGGTATTTATGTGGCGGAGAATCCGTGGAACACTGAGCGATAGAACAAATCCGTGATCTCGTCAATGCTTTCCTTTTTCCCGCTTTTCAGCCACATAAGCGCGGTGTTGTACAGAGCTCCTATGTAGATGTATAAACGGTATCTTTCAATAGAAGTGCTGGGCATAGATTTTCTTCCAGCAAGCGGAATAAGGCTTCAGAGATGCTTTTTTTAACCCGCATATTGGCTTCTTTTCGTTTATCCATAGATGCCCTCCTGAATAATATGAAACATTTTCTATGGTTTTGTATCAGTTGATTCCGTTGTAACGGTTTTGTTAATATGATACGATTATCTCACATTCTAATTGGAGAAAATAGTTTTTGTCAACGTTTGTTTGAAGGATGGAGGAATAAGAATGGAGATCATGGAAGCAATGAAACAGCGCCATAGTGTGCGGCAGTATACGGATCAGCGGATAGAAAAAGAGGCGGCAGAGAAACTTCAGCGGGAGATAGATGCCTGTAATAAAGAGAGTGGCCTTCACATCCAACTGGTCACAGATGAACCGAAAGCGTTTGACGGTTTTATGGCACATTATGGTAAGTTCAGCGGAGTGAAGAATTATATTGCCCTGATTGGAAAGAAAGGGCCGAAATTAGAAGAAACCTGCGGATATTATGGGGAAAGGCTGGTTTTGCTGGCGCAGCAGCTTGGACTGAATTCCTGCTGGGTGGCCATGACCTACAGCAAGATCAAGGGGGCTTATGAAGTGAAAGCCGGAGAAAAGCTGTGTTGTGTCATTTCCATTGGGTATGGAGTAAACCAGGGAGTTTCCCATAAGGTAAAGAAAGTGGAGGAACTCTGTCAGGTAAACGGCCAGATGCCCCAGTGGTTCCGGGCGGGAGTAGAAGCGGCTCAGCTCGCGCCTACGGCCATGAACCAGCAGAAGTTCTATTTTGTGCTTAAGGAAGATCAGGTGGCGGCCAAAACAAAGGCCGGTTTCTATACAAAAGTGGATCTTGGAATCGCAAAATATCATTTTGAGATAGGCGCAGGCGTGGGAAATGACTGGAAATGGGCTCAGTGATCGGAGAACCGCGGATTTGGCATTTACCCTGGGGTTTCTGCTGGATAACAAATGGATAATTCCATATCCTGTTTCTTTCGGATATACTAACAGCAGAGGAAAGGTTAGGATCAGAAAGTCTGAAAGGAGCAGTGACATTTATGAAAGTAAAGAAACTGATGGCAATGATGACGGCATGCGTGTTGGCGGCAGGTATGCTGGCTGGCTGCGGTTCTGATACGCAGAGCAGCCAGGAGGACAGTCAGGAACAGACGGCCCAGGAAGAACCCCAGGATGAGGCGGAAGATACATCTGATACTGCCGCCGGGTCCGGGAATGTACTGGTGGTTTATTATTCCGCTACCGGCAATACAGAGGGAGTGGCCAATACGATCGCGGATGCGGCAGGAGGCGACCTTTTTGAACTGGAGCCGGCAGATCCATACACGGACGAAGATCTGGACTGGACTAACGATGACAGCCGGGTGACCCAGGAATACGAGAATGAGGATCAAAGAGATGTGGAACTGGTTTCTACAACGGTGGATAACTGGGATTCTTATGATACCGTGTTCATCGGATATCCTATCTGGTGGGGAATAGCCGCATGGCCCGTAGATTCTTTTGTAGAAAATAATGACTTTACAGGCAAGACGGT
>DXGF01000086.1 GCA_019114065.1 Candidatus Dorea gallistercoris | reverse complement strand
TGCGCGATACTCGGCATGAAGATATTCTACAAGCCTTTTTTGACAGACGTGTTACAATTTAGATTACGGACCAGGGGAATCGAACCGGTGGAGATACTTTTGTTTCGGTTTGTACTGGGATATGCGGCCCTGCTATTGGCATATCCACGGTGGATGGAAGGAACGGAGTGGAGACAGGAACTTACCTTTGCCGCCGCGGGTCTGTGCGGCGTCTGCCTGTATTATCTTCTGGAAAATATCGCGCTGACTTACACGCTGGCCTCCAATGTAGGAGTCATTGCATCTGTATCTCCATTTTTTACGGCCATCTTCAATCGGATCTTCGGAGAGAAGGAACCGCTCAGGGTCCGCTTTTCATAGGATTCGGGGTGGCTATGGCTGGCTACGGACTGATCAGCTTCTGGGGAACAAAGGTGGAAGTAAGTCCTGTGGGAGATCTGCTGGCGCTGGGAGCGGTGAAGACCAGCGTGTACATCTATCTGGTGCCGGTGATCACAGTGATCAGTTCCGTGCTGGTGCTCCATGAGAAGATATCAGGCCCCGGATGGGGCGGAATCCTGCTCACGCTGGCAGGTCTGCTGATCTCAGAATATCGGGGGAAAAGTTAAAAAGGGACAGGTTTTTTTCAATCTGGGCCGGGGTATTTTTAAAAATACCCCGGCCCAGATTGAAGTTTTTTAAGAATCTGATCTACGAAGACTTTGGCGTGTTCCTCGTCCAGGCTGTCAGGATGGGGAAGGGCCTCGTCGAAATTGCGGATGAAGAAATCTACCTGAGCGGAATTTTCTTCATTGCGCATGGCTTCATATTTCTGCCGGACTTTCTGGGGCATCTTCCCCTGGCAGATGAAAGCGCCCAGGTATTCGTTGTCACTTTCGATCCAGGCGCTGACGCTGTGCTCGATCCGTTTATAATAGTCCGGGGAATTGCCCATGCCGCAGGTGCCGAACAAGGCAATCTGCTTCCCGCTCAAGTCGCCCAGGAAATCGCTGACAGCCAGGCTGCAGGTGCCCCGATGTACGCAGAAGCCTACGAAATATACATTTGCTTCTGGGATCATCTTGTCCGTTGTGATATCGATCAGATCTTTGGAATTACCGGGAAGGCGTGAGAAAATGGCCGCCGCTATCCTTTTGGTATTCCCGGATTCACTATCGTATAAGACCAAATATTCTATCAATCTAAAAACCTCCTTTTACAAGGGCATTTTCACTAGATATATCTGCCGCCGGAATAGGGGCCGCTTCCACAGCAGAGCCCTCCGCCTCCGCAGCACAGATTGCAGACCAGGTTGGCGATGCAAAGCTTCATACACCAGCTGCTCCCGCCGGTAAATGTGGTCTGGTAAGGCCCCTGACGCTGTTCATACCACATGCCGCCGCTCTCCAATTGGCGGACCAGCATCTGGTACTGTAAATTCCCCGGATCCTGACGCAGGGCTTCTCTGGCGTGCTCCAGGGCGATTACATTGTTGCCTACACCGGAATTGGCGGCTGCGCTGTAGAAATACCACTGGGCGTTCCGGGTCTTCATGTTGTTTAGAAGATTGAGTGCCTCCTGATAGTGGCGGCTGTTAATGAAGTTGGCCGCGGCCTGCATATGTAACTCGTCCTCGCTCTGGGCAGAGCTGCTTCCGGCCTGTCGGTATTGGCCGCCGAAGCCTCGGAAAGAACCGAAATCCCCAAAGCCGCCAAAATCATAATCCCCATCGCTTTGGGCGGAAGAACCGTATTCCCGTTCGTGCATGATCTGCTGGTAGGCCTGCTGGACTTCCTTGAATTTGGCTTCTGCTTGATCCTTATTGGGGTTGTTGATATTGGCATCCGGATGATATCTGCGGCTTAGATTCCGGTAAGCCTTTTTGATCTCCTCGTCGGAAGCGTTCCTGGACACACCGAGGACGCTGTATGGGTCAGTCATGGTTATTGTCTCCTGTATGAGTATTTGGCAAAGACGTCTTTGAATCGCCTACTTTCTGACGTCTGGCTGTGACAGATGTGTAACGGCACCATACGCCGGAGTAAAGAATATTGCGTAGGATTTCGGCGTGAAGGAGGATCGGCAGGGTCTCGAATTCTCGGGAACATTCCGCCATCATCAGCGTTAGGAGCTGGCGGCAGTCCTGGGCAAAATTGGGGTTTTGCTGAAAATCTTCTTTCAAAGGATTGTAACTTCCGGTTTTCAGATCCTGCTCCACATCCTCATAGGCATCCATCAGATAAATGAATTTCCCCAGGAAGAAGCCGATCTTCCGGAGGGAATCTGCCCATTCGTCTTCGCGGTACGTAAATAATTCTGCCATAATCTGGCCGAATAGTCCAGCCATTTTGTCAAGGCTCTGTTCTCCTGAGCGCTCCAGCGCGGTGAGAGAAGAAAGGCTGGAGTGGATCTTGGCAGATTTCGCGGGATAGATCTTCTGGATGGTCCGGATCGGGGGCCTTAAAAGCCTGGCGGCCGCCAGACTTTTCCGCTTGCGCTCGTCTGTCCAGTCATCCATCAGTTTATAATAAGTAAGCAGCAGATTGACCGCCGCCGCGTAATCGGTGAATTCATTGATCCTGGCAGTGTGCTTTTCCAGCGGGTGGGCGATACAGTTTACCGTCTTAACTTTCGTCTCTGGTTCATACAAGCCGGTCAGAAAGAGGATCAAAAATGTCATGTCGAAAGACAGAGTCATCTGGCCCCGGCGGCCGTAACATTCCTTCAGCCTCTGGCAGAGCCCGCAGTAGTAAGAGTGATACACGTCATAATCTTTGAACTTCATCTCCGCTTTGTTGATCGCGATATATCCAAACATAGAAATCAGCTCCCTGCTCAGCTTTTCTTGATAAACCGGGTGTTACATTTGGGGCACCGGATCTCGATGCGGCCCTTACCTCTGGGGACACGGATCTTCTGCCTGCAGGTGGGGCATTTGTAGATATGATGGGTCTTTCGCTGGGCCATCAGATCCTTCTGTCTGGAGAAAAAGCAGCGAATCTTATAGGTTTTCGCCAGAAAGGCCTGGTTCTCCGCGGAGCGCTTATAGATATTCCGGGAAAACATTCGGAAATAGGTATAGATGATACATGCCCAGGCAAAAACAGACAGGATCGCGCTGTCTACAAAAACAGACAGGACGATCGCGGCAAGTCCAAGAATAATGGTAAATCGCCCCAGATAATCCATTCCGTATCTCCCCTGCATGAAACGTATCAATTTCTCTCTCAAAATGAATCCTCCTCCTGTTTGAGTATAAATTTATGATACCGCTTAAGAAGGCAAAGTCAATAAACTGCCAATTAAAAATATATAAAAATTCAAAACGACGGATTTTTGTGATATACTAAATAGTGGCTAGGATTGTGAGAGCGCAAAGCGCGGAACAATCCGCAGGTATCATAGACTCTGGTTTTCGACCAGGGAAACATAATAATATGAGAAGATCTAGAAAGCGGAGGAAGAAAAGGAGGGATATTATGCAGGAATTGACGAAATTGATCAAAGAGGATATGAAGCCGGCTTTGGGAGTGACGGAACCCGGCGCCATTGCCTTTGCGGTAGCCACTGCCAGAAGTTATACGGCTGGAGAGGTGGAAGAGGTAAAGGTGGGATTAAATTCCGGAATGTATAAGAATGCGTTTACCTGTGGGATCCCAAATTCCAGCCGTTATGGGAATCTTTATGCCGCGGCTCTGGGAGCAGTGGCGGCAAAAGCCAGTAAGGGATTAGAATCTCTCGCGGATATCACACCAGAAGACGATGAGAAGGCGGCCCAGATGGTAGCGGAAGGGAAGATAAAAGTCTGGATGGACCGGGTAGATTCCAGGATTTCGATCGACGTAACGGTCCGCACAGCCGGAGATGTCTGCACAGTGCAGATCCGGGACGGCCATACCCATATTGTGAGAATTGAGAAAAATGGAGCGTGCGTGTTCCAGGATGGGCAGAAAACGGAGAAAGACACAGAAAAGGAGACGGCGGAAGAACTGCCGGTCATCCACCGCTATACGCTGGCGGATATCCTTACTTATATAAAGGCGGTGCCGGAGGAAGAGATCAGTTTCATCCGGGAAGCATTTTCCATGAACATGGATCTTCTGGAGGAAGGGATACATTCCGGCCGGGCAGTGATCGCCGCACAGCTTCTCAAGGAAAATGGCGGCCAGATCATATCAGAGGATGCCAGGAGGACGGCCCAGCTTCTGTGCAACGGAGCCATCGAGGCGCGGGTCTTGGGGCTTAGCCGGCCGGCCATGAGCATCACCGGAAGCGGCGCCCATGGGATCATTGCCACCATGCCGCTGTTTGCGTTCTATGAAGTGAATTATGAAGTGGTGGACGATGATCTCCTGCTGCGGGCCACGGCCCTCAGTTATCTGATCACCATGTACATCAAGGAATATTCCGGGAAGCTGTCCGCGTTTTGCGGCTGCGGCATCGCCGCCGGCACCGGGATGGCCTGCGGTCTGGCATACTTAAGAGGCGGCGGGGAAGAGGAAGTGACCAAGGTGATCCAGAACATGGCCAGCGGCCTGACTGGAATGATCTGTGACGGAGGGAACCATGGCTGTGTCATGAAAGGGATCACAGCGGTGGACGCGGCCTTCCGGGCAGTGGATCTGGCCATGGAGGGGATCTGTATCGAGCATATCCACGGGATCAATGGCAGGACGCCGGAAGATACCATGCGGAATATGGGGCTGATCGCATCGCCGGGGATGGAAGAGACAGAGAAAACGATCGTGGCGATCATGGAACACAAGTAAGAGAAAGCTGGGGAAAGCAGCAGTGACGGAGGGAAGTAGAAAGATGACGGAAACAAATCGGAAGAGAAGGCATCACAGGGGAAGAAGAAGGAAAAAGAAAGCAGGGAATGCGGGGATGTTGTCGAATCTGATCCTGGTGGCCGCGATCGTGGTGTTCTGCGTGTCAGGATTTCAGCTGATACGGATTGGGAAAGGCTATCTGGACGGCAGGAGTGAGTATGAGAAAGTGCGGGATCTGGCGGTCGATAACCCGAATGAGCAGGAAGGGTTCCGGGTGGATTTCGAAGAGCTCATGAAGATCAATCCAGATACAGTGGGATGGATCCGGTTCTATCCGGAGCCGTCCCAGATCAGCTACCCGATCGTCCAGGGGGCGGACAATGAGGAATACCTGCATAAGACCTTTTCTGCAAATGAGAATACATTGGGGGCCATTTTTCTGAGTGCGGACAACAAGGCGGATATCTCGGACAGAAACACCATCATTTACGGGCACCGGATGCGAGACGGTTCCATGTTCCGGCATCTGCAGGATTACGAGGAGCGGTCCTTCTGGGAGGAGAATCCCTACTTCTATCTCTATACGCCGGATGGGAAAGAGATCACTTATCATATTTATTCCTATGCGGTTGTTGACGCCACATCAGATACCTATCTGACGTCTTTCGCAGATGACGCGGCGTATCAGGAGTTTCTGGATATGACGGTGGAGACGTCTGCCTATGATACAGGGGTGGAAGTCGGGATCGACGATACGATCGTGACGTTGTCTACCTGTACCAGCGCCAGTGATGAGAACCGTATCGTGGTGCGCGGAGTGAAGGAAAAGGAAGTAGAACTTGAGGAGTGAGACTATGGCATATCAATACGAAGTAGGAGACATCGTAACTTTGAAAAAACCCCACCCCTGCGGGAGCAAGGAGTGGGAGATCTTGAGAGTCGGAGCGGATTTCCGGCTGAAGTGCGCCGGTTGTGGACACCAGATCATGATCAGCCGGAAACTGGTGGAAAAAAACACCAGAGATTTGAAGAAAAATGCTTGAAACCAGGTGCCTTTTCTGGTATTATATATTACCGTGATACATGAAATCTGTGTGATGATACACGGAGATCCTTGCTCCCGCGGGAAGTGAAAAGCGGGGGCCAAAAGACCAGAAGGAGGTGCAAAGACGACATGAACAAATACGAGTTAGCTGTTGTTGTCAGTGCAAAGATCGAAGATGACGAAAGAGCTCAGGTGATCGAGAAAGTAAAAGCGCTGGTTGAGCGTTTTGGAGGCCAGATCTCTGACGTCGATGAATGGGGTAAGAAAAGACTTGCTTACGAAATTCGGAAGATGAAAGAAGCGTACTACTATTTCATCCACTTCGAGGCTGAGAGCAGTGTTCCGGACGAGATCGAGCAGAGAATCCGTATCATGGACAATGTGATCAGGTATTTATGCGTTAGACAAGAAGCATAATCGGGAAGAAGAGGTAAATTTATGAATAAAGTAATTTTGATGGGACGACTGACCAGAGACCCGGAAATCAGGTATTCGCAGGGAGAGAACTCTATGGCGATCGCCAGATATACACTGGCGGTAGACCGCAGATTCAAGCGGGACGGAGAACCGACGGCGGATTTTATCAACTGCGTGGCTTTTGGAAGACAGGCAGAACATGCGGAGCGGTATTACCGTCAAGGTCTTAAAGTGGTGGTATGCGGAAGGATCCAGACCAGAAACTACACCAACAGGGACGGAGTGAAGGTCTATACTACCGAGGTTGTTGTGGACGAGCAGGAATTCGCTGAGAGCAAGGCGGCAAGTGAGTCGCACGCCGGACAGTTCCAGTCAGCGCCCACGCCCGCGCCGGCGCCAGCGGAAGATGCCGGAGACGGGTTCATGAACATTCCAGATGGAATCGATGAAGAATTACCATTCAACTAGGCACTGAACACTTGATGAGTGCAGGCGTAAGCGCAGCAGGAAGTCAAAAGGAGGGAAAACATCATGGCTTTTGATAAAGCAAATCGTCCGGAAGGCGGCTTCAAGAGAAGAGGTGGCGGACGCAGAAGAAAGAAAGTTTGCGTGTTCTGTGGAAAAGAGAACAACGAGATTGATTACAAAGATGTAGCAAAGTTGAGAAAATATATCTCTGAGAGAGGGAAGATCCTTCCCAGGAGAATCACTGGAAACTGCGCAAAACATCAGAGAGCCCTTACGGTCGCGATCAAAAGAGCCCGTCATATCGCTCTGATGCCATACGTTCAGGATTAATATTCCGATCACGGAATGCTGGATCAGTGAGATAAGAAGCTGCCGTACGAGAGTGCGGCAGCGTTTTTTTGTGATAAAGTGTCTTGTGATAGAAAGGAGTGGCCATGATGCGGTTGACAATGCTGGGGACCGGGAACGCCAATGTGCTGGATTACTATAATACCTGTTTTGTGCTTTCGGACAAGAACCCGGAGGGAGACGCCCATTTCCTTGTAGATGGGGGAGGCGGGAACCGGATTTTGAAAGTATTAAAGGATGCAGGGATAGGGCTTAGGGATATCCATGATCTGTTTGTGACACATGAGCATATCGATCATATCCTGGGGGTGATCTGGCTGATACGGATGATCGGGCAGAAGATGAATAAAGGACAGTATAAAGGGAAACTGCGGATCTACTGCCACAAAGAGCTGGAAGACAAGTTGCGGACAATCGCAGAGATGACGATCCAGAAGAAAGTGTGCCGGAACTTTGGGGAGAAGATTCTGTTTGAAGTGGTAGCGCCCGGGGAGACCAGGGAGATCATTGGCTGTCCAGTGACATTTTTCGATATCGCATCCACCAAGGCAAAACAGTTCGGATTTACTATGAGGCTGCCGGATGGGAGGAAGCTGACCTGCGCCGGTGATGAGCCATACCGGGAAGAAGAGCGGCAGTATGTGGAAGGAAGCGACTGGCTGCTACACGAAGCATTCTGTCTGCACCGTGAGGCAGAGCTCTTCAATCCCTACGAGAAGCACCACAGCACTGTGAAAGAGGCCTGTGAGCTGGCAGAAAACTTTGGGATCCCAAATCTTCTGCTGTACCATACAGAAGAGAGCCACGGCCTGGAGCGGAAGCGGCTGTATCTGGAAGAGGGAGCGAAATACTATCATGGCAGGCTGTATGTGCCGGATGATCTAGAAATGTTGGAATTGTAGCTGCTCCAGATAGAGCCGAATCAGCTGTTCGCTGCCAAATATATCGGATTCTTTCAGAGGCATATTTTCCAGACAAGGGTCGTCCAGGCGGCAGTCAAAGCAGCGCCGGACTCGCGGCAGGCAGCGGCGGTGGATATAATCGTAATGATCCTATTTTACTGTTTGGCGTGATCCTGACAAGCGGGATTACGGGGAAGAGTTTCTTTGAACTGCTGGGAATGGATGATCTGGCCAGGACCCAGTGGACGGCGTCGGAGAATGTATCCTGGACATTGCTTTTCGCCTATTGTTTTGGTATAATCAGATATTATATGCTGATCTGGATGAGCGGCATCGAGCGGATCAACCCGGAACTTTAGTGATGATATGGAGAGTCAGCACAGCGGCCTTCTTCGTGTGGTCTCAGCTGTTTTCCTCGGTTACGGCGAACAATGCTGCTATTGTTCCGGTACAGTATGTATATGAACATCTTTGGAGCGGGAAACACGGTAACAGAGAGGAACGCTGGTTACGGGGCGGCGATCGGTATTATCCTGTGCCTCTGCGTTGTACTGGTATTTACGATCTGCAACGCGCTGGTCATAGATGACGATCTGTCCCTGTTTTTCGCCAAAAACGACACCCTGCGGCCGGTTGCGGTGGGATTCTGTGGGATGCTCTAGTCTATGCAGTACACCGGAAACTGGGGTGGAATGTTTGCGGCTGTGGTGATCGTATTCCTTCCCACATTTGTTCTGTATATATTCTTGTCAGAGAAGATCATCGGAGGCGTTACTGGCCGGATCAAAGGATAGATAATTTAAAAGCTTGGAGGAAAGACAATGAACAAACCAGTATTAGTCATTATGGCGGCTGGAATGGGCAGCCGGTATGGTGGATTGAAGCAGATCGACCCTGTAGATGAAGAGGGCCATATCATCATGGACTTCTCCATGTATGACGCAAAACAGGCGGGCTTTGAAAAGGTGATCTTCATTATCAAAAGGGAGAATGAAGCAGATTTCAAAGAAGCGGTTGGAGACCGCGTGGCCCAATATATGGAAGTGTCCTATGCCTTCC
Organism: Candidatus Dorea gallistercoris; assembly: GCA_019114065.1. Lineage (GTDB taxonomy): Bacteria > Bacillota > Clostridia > Lachnospirales > Lachnospiraceae > Massilistercora > Massilistercora gallistercoris. Next base: position 17,910 of record DXGF01000086.1, on the reverse strand, counting down.
AGGAACTTACCAACATCCCGGAGGGATTCCAGGTGCCGGAGGGGCGCGTGAAGCCGTGGGGGACGGCTCACGCGGTCTTAAGCTGTATCGAAGAGATCGACGGACCTTTCGCCGTGATCAACGCAGATGATTATTATGGACAGGAAGCGTTCCGGCTGATCTATGACTATCTGGCCACCCATCAGGATGATGATAAATATCGGTATACAATGGTAGGATACGAGCTGGGGAAGACGGTAACAGACAATGGCCATGTGGCCAGAGGGATCTGTGATATGAATGAAGATGGAGAGCTGGTCGCCATCAACGAAAGGACCAGGATCGAGAAACGGGATGGAGGGATCGCGTTTACCGAGGATAATGGGGAACATTGGACGTTTGTGCCGGCTGACACTACCGTTTCTATGAATATGTGGGGATTTACAGAAAGCATCCTGCGGGAGATCCAAGATGGATTTCCGGCGTTTCTTGAGGAAGGCCTTCGGACGAATCCTATGAAATGCGAATATTTTCTGCCGGCAGTAGTGAGCCGGCTGCTGGGAGAAGGGAAGGCCACTGTGGTGGTCCTGAAATCTTCCGACAAATGGTATGGAGTAACTTATAAAGAGGACAAACCGGTTGTAGTCGCGGCGCTTAAGGAAATGAAAGAAAAGGGACTGTATCCGAAGCATATCTGGGGGGAAACATAATGGCTGAGGTGACACAGAAACAGAAGGAAGAAGCGATCGCGAACTTCCAGTTTAAAGGAACGCTTGTCAAAGAGGAGCCTTATGGAAGCGGACACATCAACGATACCTTTCTGCTGACGTTCGAAATTGCGGAGATGGGACAGCTCAAAGTAGTCCTGCAGCGGATGAACAAGGAAGTCTTTGAGAAGCCTGTGGAACTGATGGAGAATATCATGGGAGTCACTTCCTACTTAAGAGAGCGGATCATTGAGCGCGGAGGGGACCCGGAGCGGGAGACCTTGAATGTGATCCTGGCCAAAGACGGGAAGCCTTATTATCTGGATTCTTATGGAGATTATTGGCGTTCCTACCAGTTTATCACGGACGCTGCCAGTTATGATCAGGTGGAGAAGCCGGAACATTTCTATCAAAGCGCGGTGGCGTTTGGAAATTTCCAGCGGTTGCTGGCGGACTATCCTGCCGACACCCTTCATGAGACCATCAAGGGCTTTCATGATACCAGAGCCCGTTTCGCCGTTTTTCAGAAAGCGGTGGAAGAAGACGTGATGGGAAGAGCCGCGGAAGTTCGGGAAGAGATCGACTTTGTCCTGGAGCGTGAGGATGTGGCGGACTATTTCTGCGAACTGCTGGATAAGAAAGAGATTCCTGTGCGGGTTACTCATAATGATACGAAACTGAACAATATCATGATCGATAATAAAACTGGGAAAGGGATTTGTGTTATCGACCTGGATACGGTCATGCCGGGGCTTGCTATGAATGATTTCGGCGATTCTATCCGCTTTGGCGCAAGTACGGCGGCGGAGGACGAGAAAGACCTTGACAAAGTCTCCTGCAGCATGGAATTGTTTGACCTCTATACCAAAGGATTTATCGAAGGCTGCGGCGGGAAACTTACCGAGAAAGAGATCAGCCTTCTGCCTATGGGCGCGAAGATCATGACTTTTGAATGTGGAATGCGCTTTCTGACCGATTATCTGCAGGGAGATGTCTACTTTAAGGTCCACCGGGAGGGTCAGAACCTGGATCGGTGCCGGACGCAGTTCAAGCTGGTTGCGGATATGGAGAAAAAGTGGTACACTATGCAGGAAATCGTTGACAAGTATAGTAAGATCTAGGAGGCGAAACTATGGCAAAGATATTGATCACAGGCGGAGCTGGCTATATCGGAAGTCACACGGCGCTGGAACTTCTGGAGCAGGGATATCAGGTTGTCGTATATGACAATCTCTGCAATTCATCCAGGGAATCCAGCCGAAGAGTAGAAGAACTGACGGGAAAGAGTGTCGCGTTCTACGAGGGAGATGTGCTGGATGAGAAAGCGCTGGAGGACGTATTCCGTGCGGAAGAAATCGATGCGGTGATCCACTGTGCCGCTTTAAAGGCGGTTGGAGAATCTGTGCAGAAGCCTTTGGAGTATTATCACAATAATATTACCGGGACACTGAGTCTGATGGGAGTCATGGACAGAGTGGGAGTGAAGAACATTGTATTCAGTTCCTCTGCTACCGTTTATGGGGACCCGGCAGTGATCCCGATCACCGAAGACTGCCCGAAGGGTCAGTGTACCAATCCATACGGGTGGACTAAATCCATGATGGAGCAGATCATGACGGATGTGCAGAAAGCCAAGCCAGACTGGAATGTCATCCTGCTGCGCTATTTTAATCCGGTGGGGGCCCATAAAAGCGGCCGGATCGGAGAGGACCCGAAGGGGATCCCCAATAACCTGATGCCGTACATTTCACAGGTGGCCGTGGGAAAACTTCCCAAGCTGGGGGTGTTTGGCAATGATTACAATACGCCTGACGGGACCGGAGTGCGGGATTATATCCATGTAGTAGACCTGGCCCTGGGACATGTGAAGGCGATCGATTATATCTTCACGAATCCTGGCCTGGATATCATCAATCTGGGAACAGGCGCCGGATATTCGGTCCTGGATATGGTGCATGCGTTCTCAAAAGCCTGCGGGAAAGAGATCCCCTACGAGATCAAGCCAAGACGGGCCGGGGACATTGACATGTGCTACGCGGATCCGTCCAAGGCAGAGCGGGTGCTGGGCTGGAAAGCCCAGAGGGGACTGGAGGAGATGTGCGAGGACACCTGGAGATGGCAGTCCCAGAATCCGAATGGATATGAAGAATAGAGAGTGTGTGTGTCGTGAATTGCAAAAGCAAAGTGAAAGAGGCTTTGCTTTTGCAATTTACCGGCATCTCCAGCTGCGCTGTGTACAGAGGGCGAGTGGTAAAAGGAGTATGTCCGATCATACTGATGTTCCACTCTGCCCCGCCGCTGAACCAGGCGTTGCATAATATGGCAAGATTACTTGTAGAGAAGCACATTATTCGTATGCTTTCCCCGCAAGATCAGGGACGCTGGTGGATTCACCAAAACCTCCGGCCTTCATGGTCTTCGTCTCAAATCGCAATTCTGGTCTCATAAAAAACCTCCAATTTTAAGAATTCCCCGGCCCGAATTGTTTTCGATATGCGGTCGGTGTCAGGTCACAAGCCCTTCGAAAGCACTGGGAGAAGTAACTTGAGGAAGAGAAGCCGCATTGCTGAGCGATTTCTGTCAGCCTCATGTCGGTAGATATCAGAAGTTCCTGACTGATGAAGATCCGTTTCTGAGTCAGGTAATTCATAGGGGAGATCCCGTATGCTTCTGTAAACATATGGGCGAAGTAGTATTTGTTCAGGTGGGTGATCTCCGCCAGTGTATCCAGGGTGATATTTTCACTGAAATTAGCGTCGATATAACGTTTGGCGCGGCTGCAGCCCCGGTTTATCCGCTTCTGAGAAGGGAGGAGTTCTACAGGGGATTGTGTGTGCCGGGTCAACTGCAGTATGAGCGCCTCGAGAAGATTCTGGCAGACTCTTGCGTAGTCCCTGCGCTGATCCGACATCTCATCCAGGATGGTCCGAAAATAAAAGTCAAGATCTTCTCTGATGGAAGACAGACGGAAGATCAGATACTCTCTGTCGTCATAGATTAAAAAATTTAAGCCTTCTACCCCCAGGACGATGTATTCCAGGGGGTTCTTTTTGCTGGAGATCTCGGTGTGCACGATGTTGGGGTTGACGATGACCAGATCTTTGCTGGAGATTGGAAATGAGTCTTCTTCCACCAAAAAACTGCCATTTCCATCGATGACATAGAATATCTCTGTAAAATGGTGGATATGCGGATAACTCCCCCAGTCTTCATCGTACTTGGAGTAGCTAGAGTACAACAGCTGATAAGCGGCTTTAGAATTCCTGTCTTTTTCAAACGTGTACCGTATATTTGCCATGAGAGTCCTCCTGAAGAAAGAATTTAGAAATATTGTTGTCGTTTGGGAAAGCTGATTGTTTGTGCGTTTATTATAATAAAATACGCAAAGGATTACAAGAAAAACAGGAAAAAGCATAGAAGACATGCCGATGGATATGAGATTAAATTGTAAGAAATACATAAAAAAGATATAAATTTGAATCTATTTATAAAATATAAGTGAAGAAATCTGAAAGCTGATATAGCAAGATTCCTAAAAAATAGGGCAAGAAAGAGGCTTGTAAATACTTTTGAATTTCTATATGGTTAAACTAACAGATACGACTATGGAGTCCATGTCGATAAAGGAGGGAAAAATTTATGAAAGCGAAAAAAATTGTCAGTATGTTACTCGCAGCCGCGATGGTGCTGGGATTGGCAGCCTGCGGCGGCTCTTCTGACAGCGGGGACAGTGGGTCTGGTGATGGGAAGACATTGAAAGTTGCCGCTGTTGAGACTGCCTATGGCCAGGATATGTGGAAAGATGTATGCGCCGCGTTCGAGGAAGCAAACCCAGGAGTGACCGTAGAACTTACCATCGACAAGAAGCTGGAGGATGTGATCACTCCTCAGATGAAATCCGGCGAGTATCCAGACGTTATCTTAAGAGCTGTTGGAGCTGAGTCTGGTCTGACGGAGACATTTATCAAGGACAACAATCTGGTCGAACTGACAGATGTTCTTGATATGACAGTACCAGGCGAGGATGTGACGGTAAAGGAGAAGATTCTTCCTGGATTTGTTGAAAATTCTATTGTAAACCCTTACGGTGATGGAAAAACTTACTTAATGCCGATGTTCTATGGCCCCTGCGGACTGTTTTATAACCAAGGACTGTTTGATGAAAAAGGCTGGGAAGTTCCGGCTACATGGGATGAGATGTGGGAACTTGGTGATCAAGTGAAGGCAGAGGGAATGTCCCTTTTTACTTACCCGACGACAGGATACTTTGATGCGTTCTTCTATGCCCTGCTCCATGAGACAATGGGAGCGGACGATTTCCAGAAAGCCCTGAAATATGAAGAGGGGATCTGGGATACGGATGGCGCGCAGCAGGCGTTCGACATTGTGGCCAAATTAGCCGAATATACAGAGCCGACCACACCTGCGAACGCAAATGACAATGATTTCCGCAAGAACCAGCAGCTTGTGCTTGACAACAAAGCGCTGTTCATGCCTAACGGAAACTGGGTGATCGGAGAGATGGCAGATGCTCCAAGAGCTGATGGATTTGAGTGGGGATTTACCGCGCTTCCGGCAGTGACTGATGGCGGAGAGAGGGCTTCCTACACATTCTTCGAGCAGATCTGGATGCCTTCGGGCGCGGAGAACCAGGATCTTGGAAAGCAGTTTATCGCTTACATGTATTCTGACGAAGCGGCCGGAATCTTCGCGGAGAAGGGCGGCGCTATACAGCCGATCCAGGGCATGTCCGATATGCTGGATGGAGATAACAAGATCTATTACTCTATCTACGACACGGGCGCTGTAGCAGTTATGGATGCGTTTGCGACAACGGACCCGGTAGAAGGGATCACGATAAGGTCTACCTTCTTTGATCCGGTGAACTCGCTGGTAACGGGAGATAAGACGGAGCAGGATTGGATCGACCAGATTAAGGCGGACAGTGATAAACTTCGTGAAGCATTGAAATAATAGAAACCAGCTATGAGTGTCAGGCAGGCGGTGGAACATTCACCGCCTGCTTTTATCCAAAGGAGAGAAGACTGATGAAAGCAAGGAAAGGGAAGGGGTTGTTCATTTTTTGCTGCCTCGCCCCGGCGGCGATTTTGTTTATCCTGTTTATGGTCGTTCCCACTGTTGACATTTTTCGGATGTCGCTGTTTAGCTGGGGCGGTTATACACCGGATAAAGATTTTGTAGGCATTGATAATTTTAAAACTTTATTCCAGAGTGACAGGTTTTATCAGGCGTTCCAAAATTCCATCCTGCTGATCGTAGTGGTGACGATCGTTACTTTTGCGATGGCCTTGATCTTCGCCTATATCCTGACCAGAGAGAGAATCCGGGGGCGGGGATTCTTTCGCGTGATCTTCTATATCCCGAATATCCTGTCTGTCGTTGTCATCAGCGCTATCTTTTCTGCGATTTATGATCCGAACCAGGGCCTGCTGAACTCCTTTCTGAATCTTTTCAGAGGTGCGGATGACCCGATCCTCTGGCTGGGGAACCAGAGGATCGTCATTTACAGTATCGCGATCGCCATGGTATGGCAGGCTATTGGCTATTACATGGTCATGTATATGGCGAGCATGGCGAATATACCGGAAAGCCTCTACGAATCCGCCAGCCTGGAAGGCGCAGGGAAGATCACACAGTTTTTTACGATCACGATCCCGCTGATATGGGCCAATATCAGGACTACGCTGACCTTCTTTGTCATCAGCAGTATCAATATGAGTTTCCTGATGGTAAAAGCTATGACAAATGGCGGGCCGGATGGCGCATCCAATGTGTTTTTAAGTTATATGTATCAGGAGGCATATACGAATTCGTCTTATGGCTACGGTATGGCTATCGGCGTTATGGTATTTTTGTTTTCATTTGCGCTGGCGGGAATCCTCAATGCTGCGACCAAGCGGCCTGAGATCGAATTTTAGGAAAGGAGAGTAGGCATGAAAAAGAAAAAAAGAAAACTGACACCGGCGAAAATACTTGTGTACATCTGCCTGATCCTCCTTGCAGTCACTATTATCGTACCGGTCATATGGGTATTTGTCGCATCGGTAAAACAGAACTCTGAATTCTACGGCAATCCGTGGACTCTTCCAGAGACGATTTATTTCCAGAACTTTATAGATGCCTGGCAGAAAGCGAATATGGGTTCTTATATGCTGAACTCTGTGATCGTCACAGCGCTTGCGATCGCCATGCTGATCGTGATCTCCCTGCCTGCCGCCTATGTATTGTCCCGGTTTAAGTTCCGTACCGGCAAATTTTGGAACGTGCTGTTTATGGCGGGACTCTTCATCAATGTGAGTTATATTGTTGTACCCATCTTTCTGATGCTGAATAATTGGGATATCAAGCTGAGACAGCTGACAGGAGACCCCTTTTTCCTGAATAATCTGTTTATCCTGGCGTTGGTATACACGGCCACGGCTCTGCCCTTTACCATCTACCTGCTGGCCGGTTATTTTAAGACGCTGGCCAGGGATTATGAGGAAGCGGCCTATGTGGACGGAGCAGGATATTTTGTCACTATGGTGAAGATCATGTTTCCTATGGCAAAGCCCAGTATCATAACGATCATCCTGTTTAACTTCTTGTCCTTCTGGAATGAGTATATCATTGCCATGACGCTGATGACAGATGAGAAGTTTAAGACGCTTCCGGTAGGCCTTATGAATCTGATGGCCGCGCAGAAGTCCGCGGTGGAATACGGGCAGATGTATGCGGGGCTCGTACTCGTCATGCTTCCAACCCTCATCTTGTACATCTGCGTACAAAAGACGCTGACACAGGGCATGACCCTCGGTGGACTGAAAGGATAGGAGGATGGATTATGAGTGAAGGAGTAAAAAGGATCATAACAGGTATCGTTGTTCTTGTCATCTTTGCTGTGTGTCTTGGCCTTGTCATTGTAGGCCAGAAAGATACGGGCCTCCAGGGACTTCTCGTCATGCTGGCCGGACTGGCGGGTTTGGTCGGTCTGCTGGCATTTTATAACCATAAGTATAAATAATAGAAAGTATAGAAAAGGAACAATGGCATGGAAAAATCAAAAGGACTTGTGACGATTCCTACAGATCTGGATGTAGTACAGGAAACATTAGAATTAATGGAACAGTGGGGCGCAGACGCTATCCGTGACTGTGACGGGACGGATTTCCCGTCGGAATTAAAGGATGCGGATGCGGAGATCTATTCTACCTATTATACGACCCGCAAGGATAATGCGTGGGCTGAAGCGAATCCCGAGGAGATTCAGCAGATATATGTAATGACGCCATTTTATACCGCAGATTCTGATCAGCTGAAGATCGAGGTCATGAAGGGGCTTTATCCGGATATGCTTTCTCCCAACACGAGGGACGATATCAAACGCTGGTGGGAAGTTGTGGACCGGACTACAGGGGAGGTCGTGCCCCCGGAAGACTGGGAGTATAGTAAGGCGGAAGCCTGTGTCTTTCTCAGATCGGTGCCTTTCCACGAGTATACAGTGAGTTTTCTTGCCTATATTATGTGGGATCCGGTGCATATGTATAACGCGGTAACGAATTCCTGGAAAGGAGTGGAGCATCAGATCACTTTTGATGTGCGCCAGCCCAAGACGCATGCCTATACGATGGAGCGGCTCAGGAAATTTATCAAGGAACATCCCTACGTAGATGTACTTCGATTCACCACTTTTTTCCATCAGTTTACATTGATCTTCGATGAACTGGCAAGGGAAAGATACGTGGACTGGTACGGCTATTCGGCCTCTGTGAGCCCTTACATCCTGGAGCAATTTGAAAAAGAAGCAGGGTATCCGTTCCGTGCGGAATACATTATCGACCAAGGGTATTATAATAACCAGTATCGGATTCCGAGCAGGGAGTACCAGTATTTTCAGGCGTTCCAGAGAAGAGAAGTCGCCAAGATCGTGAGAGAAATGGTGGATATCACTCATGAATACGGCAAGAAAGCAATGATGTTCCTGGGAGACCACTGGATCGGCACGGAGCCATTTATGGAAGAATTTCAGACGCTGGGGCTGGACGCGGTCGTGGGAAGCGTGGGAAACGGTTCCACGCTGAGGCTGATCAGCGATATTGAAGGCGTGAGATACACAGAGGGGCGGCTTCTGCCGTACTTCTTCCCGGATGTATTCCACGAAGGCGGGGATCCGGTGAAAGAAGCGAAATATAACTGGGTGACGGCAAGGCGGGCGATCCTGCGCAAGCCCATCGATCGGATCGGCTATGGCGGCTACTTAAAGCTGGCGCTCCAGTTTCCTGAATTTATCAATTATGTGGGGAAGGTCTGCGACGAGTTCCGTACCCTGTACGTGAATGTAAAGGGTACGATGCCTTACTGCGTAAAAAAGGTCGCGGTGCTCAACTGCTGGGGAAAGATGAGAGCCTGGGGCTGTCACATGGTGCATCATGCGTTATACCAGAAGCAGAACTACTCCTATGCGGGGGTCATTGAGGCGCTGGCGGGAGCTCCCTTTGACGTGGTGTTCATCAGTTTTCAGGATCTATTGGACAATCCGGCGATCCTGGATGATATCGATGTGATCATCAACGTGGGTGACGGAGACACCGCGCATACAGGAGGTGAGTGGTGGAGCGTCCCGGCGATCCTGGAAGCCGTGCGGGGCTTTGTCTACAAGGGCGGAGGGATCATCGGCGTTGGAGAGCCTTCCGGCCACCAGTACCAGGGGCATTACTTCCAGCTTGCCAGTGTCCTTGGCGTAGAGAAGGAGACCGGGTTCACGCTGGGGTATGACAAATATAATTGGGAGGAGCACCCGCACTTTATCCTGGAGGATGCCGGGGAGGTAGACTTTGGCGAAGGAAAGAAGAATATTTTCGCCCTGGAGGGAGCACGTGTTCTTATCCAGAGGGAGAAAGAGGTGCAGATGGCGGTCAATGAGTTCGGGAAAGGCCGTGGGGTCTACATCAGCGGACTTCCATACAGTTTTGAGAACAGTCGGATCCTGTATCGCGCGGTGCTATGGAGTTCCCATAGTGAAGACGAGCTTTACACCTGGTTCAGCAGCAATTACAGTGTGGATGTCCACGTATATTTGAAGAATCACAAATATTGTGTGGTAAATAATACAGATCAAACCCAGGAGACAGTGATCTATCGGGGCGATGGAAGCAGCTTCCCGCTCGCGGTAGAGCCAAACGGGATCCTGTGGTACGAGATTTAGAAAGATGAAGTTATTTTACAAACAGCCGGCGAAGAGCTGGAAAGAAAGTATTCCTATCGGGAATGGGAGACTGGGGGGAATGATCTTCGGACACCCGGGCCGTGAGCGGATCTGCCTCAATGAGGCAACGCTCTGGTCCGGGTATCCCAGACGAGAAACGCTGACCCCATCCAGAGAGGAGCGAAAAGAAGGATTAGCCCAGGCGCGTCTGGCCGTAGAACGGGAGGACTATGCTGAGGCGGAAAGATTACTGGAGGGGCGGCTGCTTGGTGAGTTTACCGAGAGTTATCTGCCCCTCGGTGTGCTCTCGATAGAGAGTCCGGATCTGGAAATGAAGCCCGGGGCAAGAAAAAGGTTTCACTATGAGCGGGGCCTCGACCTGGAGACGGGGACTGCCTGGGTGGAAATAGAGGCGGACGGCGGTCAGGTCCGCCGAGAGTATTTCTGCAGTTACCCAGATCAGTGCATGGTAATCCGGATGGAAGCCGGGAAACCATTAAGCGAGGTGCGTTTAAGTCTGGAAAGCGAATTAAAATGTCTGAAGCGGGAAACGATCGAAGGAGGGCCGCAGACACCGCCGGGAATCGCCTGGGAACTTCAGTGCCCGGAACACGTGGATCCTGTCTATGTAGAACGGGAGGGAGCCATTCGGTGGGGGGACAGAGGGAAGAAGTTCTGGACCTGTGTGCGGGTCCTGGAGACGGACGGGCAGACTGAAACGGATCTTCGGACAGGTCTTAAGATCCGAGATGCCCGGGGGATCACGCTGGTAGTGACGGTAATAGAAAATCCGGTTTTTTCAGATGGTTATAAAATCCTGCGGAAGAGGCATGTGGAGGACTATCAGGAATTGTACGGCCGGATGGAACTTTTCCTGGGAGAACAGCCGGATATCCCTACGGATGAACGCTTGAAGGCATTTCGGGAGGGGAAGGAGGACGTGCCGCTGTATGCGCTGTATTTCCAGTACGGCAGATATCTCCTGATGAGTTCTTCCCGTGGGAGGGACAGTCTTCCGGCCACTCTCCAGGGGATTTGGTGCTGGGAGATGCGGCCTCCCTGGAGTTCCAATTGGACTACGAACATCAATACGCAGATGAATTACTGGCCGGCGCACAAGTGCGGCCTGTCCGAGTGCGTGGAGCCTTATCTGGAATGGATGAAGCATCTGGCAGAGACGGGAGCGGAGACGGCCCGGAATTATTTTGGGTGCGGGGGCTGGTGCGTCAATCACAATGTGGACGGCTGGTATGCCTCTCGTCCGGTGGGTCGGCCATCCGGGGAAACACTGGCTCACACGGGAAGCAGTGAGTATGCCTGGTTTCCGCTGGGAGGCGTATGGCTGTGTGAAGAAGTGTGGCGGACCTATGAGTACCATCCGGACGGGCATTTCCTGCGGGAGACGGTCCTGCCGCTCCTCGCGGGAGCGGTAAGATTCTGTCTGGACTGGCTGACGCCTTTTGGGGAATATTATGTAACGAATCCCTCCACGTCTCCGGAACATCGATTTGAGGATCCCAAGGCGCCTGGAAGATACCATGCGGTGTCTCTGGCTTCCACGATGGACATGAGCCTGGTGAAGGAGCTGTTTCAGAATTTCCGCAAAGCGGCAGAGGAGGAGCGGCGGACAGATCTTGAGAACGACACCAAAAAGAAGGGGAGAAAGGTCCAAGGACAGCAGATCGGCCGGGAGACACTGCAGGCACTCCTTGCGGAGATCGATCGGGTGGAACCGTCGCTCTATCCCTTTCGCATCGGAGCGGACGGACGGCTCCAGGAGTGGTATCGGGATTTCCGTGAGAAGGAAGAGGGACATCGGCATCTGTCTCATCTGTGCGGTCTGTTTCCGGGAGAACTTTTCGAGGGCGATAAAAGGCTGACGGAGGCGGCCAGGAAATCTCTGGATTACCGGATGGAACACGGAAGCGGGCAGACCGGGTGGAGCTGCGCGTGGGCTGCGGAACTATACGCGGCCCTGGGGGACGGAGAGAAGGCGGGAGCCTGTCTCGCGCGGCTGCTGGCCGAATCCACTTATGACAATCTCTGGGATGCCCATCCGCCGCTGTTTTTCCAGATTGACGGAAATCTGGGAGGCACTTCCGCGATCGCGGATATGCTGGCGCAGGACAGGGGCGGTCAGGTAAAGCTCCTTCCGGCCCTTCCGCGATCCTGGAAGGAGGGTCGGGTCAGAGGGCTTCAGCTTAAGGGAAACAAGACATTAGAGCTTGCCTGGAAAGACGGAAAGGTGACAAAATACCGGATCTCGGAGTCATGCCCGACACTTTCTTAAATTGTCTGGAAAAATAGTGGATATAGAATGGTCCTCCAATGGATGACCGGGGATAGATCAGGATCAGCAGACGGAGATCGCGGCGGCGATTTCCGTCTTTTATTTTCGGATAGAAGGTGATATAATACTGATGTATATCGTTAAAAATCTGTAGTTTACTGTGGTTTTTAGAGGATGTAACAAATGGGAAAAAAGAAGAAGGAAAATCAAAGCATACGTCTGAAAGGGCAGCTCAGGCTGTACATGCAATGGCCGGCGATCATGGCGGTGCTGCTGGTGATCGTGAATATCTGGACTTATAAGATCGACAGGCGGGCCGGCACGCTGATGTTCATCTTTGTCCTGATCTATATCGTGATGACGGGGATCCTATATCTGTACAGCAAGTCCTTGATCGTAAAAGATCTAGTAGAATTCGCGGCCCAATATGGGGTGGTCCAGAACACGCTTTTGAAAGAGCTGGCGGTGCCTTACGCCATCTTTCTGGAGGATGGGAAAGCGGTATGGATGAACAGTCAGTTTGAGGAGGTTCTGGGAGGCAGGCCGAAGCGGGACGTCTATATCAGCAAATATATTCCTGAACTGAACAAAAGCATTTTCCCAAAAGAAGAAAATGATGTGGTCCATATGGACGTCTATTATGGAGTCAGAGAATATAAGGCGGAACTCAGGAAAGTGTCTGTGGAGGGCTTCAGTGAAACGGAACGGCTGATGGAGATGCCCGAAGAACAGGAGTATTTTATCGCCGTATATCTGCAGGATGTGACGGAGCTGAACCGTTATATCAAGGCGAATGAAGAGCAGAGACTGGTGGCGGGTTTGATATATATCGATAATTATGATGAAGTGATCAACAGCGTGGAGGAGGTAAGGCAGTCCCTTCTGGTGGCGCTGGTGGACCGTAAGATCAATCAATATATCGCCAAAGCGGATGGGATCGTCAAGAAGATGGAGACGGATAAATATTTCATCGCCATCCAGAGACAGTATTTCAAACAGCTGGAGGAAGATAAATTTTCTCTGCTGGAAGAGGTGAAGTCCGTCAATATTGGAAACGGGGTCCCGGTGACCTTGAGCATCGGGCTAGGTCTGAGCGCGGACTCTTACTCTCAGAGTTATAACTATGCCAGAGTGTCGATCGACCTTGCGCTGGCCCGCGGCGGAGACCAGGCGGTCATCAAGGACTCCAGCGGCATCACATACTTCGGAGGAAAGCGGGAGCAGACTTCCAGGAATACCAGGGTCAAAGCCAGAGTCAAGGCCGAGGCGCTCAGGGAGTTCCTGACGGTGAAAGACAAGATCTTCGTGATGGGACATAAGTTAAGCGATGCGGACGCGCTGGGGGCGGCTGTGGGGATCTACCGCGCTGCCGCGGCGCTGGAGAAGAAGGCCCACATCGTCCTGAACGAGGTGTCTGCATCTCTCAGGCCTCTCTACAATGCCTATCTGGATAATCCAGACTATCCTGAGGACCTGTTCCTGCAGCCTGCGGAGGCCATGGGGCTGGCGGATGAGAATTCGATGGTGGTGGTGGTGGACACCAACCGGCCGGGGATGACAGAGTGCGAGGGACTGCTGCATATCGCCAAGACGATCGTAGTGCTGGACCACCACAGACAGAGCAGCGACAATATCGACAATGCTCTGCTGTCCTACATTGAGCCTTACGCCTCATCTTCCTGTGAGATGGTATCTGAGATCCTGCAGTATATCGTGGATGACATCCGTATCCCGAAGCTGGAGGCCAGCAGTCTTTACGCGGGGATCATGATCGATACCAGCAACTTTGTAAACCGGACGGGTGTGCGGACCTTTGAGGCGGCTGCCTTCCTGAGACGCCATGGGGCAGATATTACGCTGGTGCGCAAGATGTTCCGGGATGATATAGAATCTTATCGGGCAAAAGCGGAGATCATCAGCAGCGCCACCGTATATCGGGAACGGTTCGCGATCGCCGTAGGCATGGACCTTAAGATTGAGAGCCCGACCATCGTCGGGGCACAGGCGGCCAATGAACTTCTGGATATCAATCAGATCAAAGCCTCGTTTGTCCTTACGGAATACAACGGCAGGATCTATATCAGCGCCCGCTCTATCGATGAAGTCAATGTACAGATCATCATGGAGCGTCTGGGCGGCGGCGGCCATATGAACGCTTCAGGCACGCAGTTTGACCATACGGATATGGATCAGGCGGTGGCCAGCCTGAAAGCAGTGATTGATGAAATGATCGAAGGAGGAGATATCTGATGAAAGTAATCTTAAAAGAAGATGTAAAATCCCTTGGGAAAAAAGGGCAGATTGTAGATGTAAGTGACGGATATGCCAGAAACTTTATCTTGAAAAGGGGGAAAGGGGTAGAGGCTAATTCCAAGAATATGAATGACCTGAAGCTGCAGAAAGCAAATCAGGATAAGCTGGCCAAGGAGCAGTATGAGGCGGCCCAGGAACTGGGAAAGAAAGTGGAAGCCGGGCAGATTCAGGTGTCCATCAAGACAGGCGAGGGAGGTAAGGCGTTTGGATCCGTGTCTTCCAAAGAGATCGCTGAGGAAGCGAAATCCCAGCTTGGCCTGGATATTGATAAGAAGAAGATCCAGTTAAAAGAGACGATCAAGACGCTGGGAACCCACAACGTAACGATCAAGCTGCACCCCAGGGTGACGGCGGAATTAAAGGTGGTCGTGACGGAAGAAGCATAGGAGGGCGGTGGCATATGGAAGAAGCACTCATCAAACGGGTCATGCCCCACAGTGTTGAGGCGGAGCAGTCGGTGGTCGGAGCCATGCTGATGGACAAAGACGCGATCCTGACAGCTTCGGAACTGGTCAGCGGGCAGGACTTCTACCAGAGTGCGTATGGGGTCATCTTTGATTCTATGGTGGAGCTGTTCAATGAAGGGAAACCGGTGGATCTGGTGACTCTGCAGGACCGGCTGAAGGAAAAGGACGTCCCGCCTGAGATCTCCAGCCTGGAATTCGTCCGGGATCTTGTGGCGGCTGTCCCTACATCAGCAAATGTGAAATACTACGCCCAGATCGTGGCGGACAAATCTATGCTGCGGCGTCTCATCAAGCTGAACGATCAGATCTCCAACGCCTGCTACGCGGGGAATGAGCCTCTGCCGGCAATCCTGGAGATGACAGAAAAGTCGGTGTTCGAGCTGCTCCAGAGGCGGAACCTTGGAGAGTATACACCTATCAAGCAGGTAGTCCTGAATGCCCTTGACCGGATTGAAAAGGCTTCTCAGAATAAAGGAAAGGTCACGGGGATCCCGACAGGATTCACGGATCTGGACTATAAGCTGTCAGGACTGCAGCCATCGGATCTGGTGCTGGTGGCGGCCAGACCCTCCATGGGAAAGACCGCGTTCGTGCTGAATATCGCTCAGTACGTCGCGTTCAAACGAGAGAAAAGCGTGGCGGTCTTCAGCCTGGAAATGTCCAAGGAACAGCTGGTGAACCGCTTGTTTGCCCTGGAGTCCCAGGTCGACTCCCAGGCGCTTAGGACCGGTAATCTGAAGGACTCTGACTGGGAGAAGCTGATCGAGGGGGCTGGGATCATCGGGAAGTCTAATCTGATCATCGACGACACCCCGGGCATCTCTGTGTCAGAACTTCGTTCCAAATGCAGGAAATACAAGCTGGAGCATGATATCCAGCTGATCATCATCGACTATCTGCAGTTGATGACAGGAAGCGTGGGAAGACATTCGGAATCCCGCCAGCAGGAGATCTCCGAGATCTCCCGGTCCTTGAAAGCGCTGGCGAGGGAGCTGAACGTCCCTGTGGTGGCCTTGTCCCAGCTGAGCCGCGCCGTGGAGTCCAGGCCGGATAAGCGGCCGATGCTCTCAGACCTGAGAGAGTCCGGCGCCATCGAGCAGGATGCGGATGTGGTCATGTTCATCTACCGGGACGAGTATTATAACAAAGATACAGAATTTAAGAAACAGGCAGAGATCATCATCGCCAAACAGAGAAACGGCCCTGTTGGGACCGTTCATCTTGCCTGGCTGGCGGACTATACCAAGTTTGCCAATCTAAGTCGGCAGGAATAGTCGTTTTAACCGTTCTACTGGGCCGCTCTCGGCGGCGGATTTCCGAAAGGACTGCTGCTGCCGGATGAGCTGGTCCAGTTTTTTAAACTGTTCTTCCTCCTGCCGTTCTTTGGCATCCAGGAGGAAGGACATCTCCTTGCTGAACATAGAAAGGAGCACTTCATTATTATTTTCCAGCATCCGCTTCATGCGGAGCTGTTCCCGCGTCCTTTTGAGATCCGGGATCAGAGCTTTCAGTTCGTCAAAAGGAACTCCCTGCTCGTATAATTCCCGGATACAGCCGTAGAGTTTGGCGTCGTCTTTTGTCTCGCGTTTTAGCTGTTCTAACGCGTTTCCCATAGTAAAACCCCCTTATTCAATTACTTGTCCCTTTCCAGGTATGCATAGGATAGCACGAAGGAAAAGCGAAAGAAGTCGCAACCAGTCGCCGGAACCGGGAAATTTTCTTCCGAAATCAGAGAGAAAACGACGTGTTTTTATGATACAATGGTAAGAAGATACAGAGGGCAAAGGAGAGAAAGGCATGAAGAAAAAAAGGCTGCTCTGGATCCTGTCGGTGGTCCTTGTTGTGGAACTTCTGGCGGCTGTGGGGATCCTTTATTACATAGGCGCGGCGGAAAACGCAGGGACAAAAGGCGGTCTGAAAGCCGGGGGATCAAGACAGGTCATGGCTCTGGCGGCACGGATGGAGCGGGAAGCGGGAAGACAGGCTTCCGGGGAAGGAGAAGCAGGGGAAGAAGCGGAGGCTGCGGACGATGCAGAGGCGGTGGGGAACGGTCTGATCGTGGCGATCGATCCGGGCCATCAGGGATCCCATATAGATATGAGCGAGCAGGAGGAGAACGGGCCGGGCTCCGGGGAGATGAAAGCCAAGGCGACCGGAGGGACGACCGGCGCCTATACGGGACTTCCGGAATATCAGCTGAATCTGGACGTATCCTTGAAGGTTCGAGACCTTCTGGAAGAACGGGGATATCAGGTGGTGATGGCCAGGGAGGACAATGACACGGCGATCAGCAACAAAGAGAGGGCCCTGCTGGCGAACGAGGCAGGGGCGGACGTCTGTGTCAGGATCCATGCCAACGGCAGTGAAGACCCATCCAGTCAGGGAGCGCTGTGTCTGGTCATGTCCCGGGCCAATCCCTATGTGGGGCAGCTTTATGAGGAGAGCAGCAGGTTGGCGGAAGCTGTGCTGGAGGCCTACTGCCAGGCCACAGGTTTCACGGACCAGGGAGTGGTCACCAATGACACGATGACCGGTCTGAACTGGAGTGAGATTCCGGTGATGATCCTGGAGATGGGATTTATGACCAATGAGCATGACGATACAAAGATGGCGGATGCCGCCTTTCAGGACAAGATGGCAGAGGGGATCGCAGAGGGGATCGACGCGTATTTTGGCATATGACCGTGAAAAAACAAAGAGGAACGCATTCTGTCGCGTTCCTCTTTATTTCCGTAAATACAGGAATCCCTGATAGAAATCCATTTATTTGCTTAACCCTCAGAGATAGCTCCTGTCGGACACTGAGCAGCACATGCGCCGCAGTCAACACAGGCGTCCGCATCGATCTCATAGTGCTCCGCGCCCTGAGAGATGGCGCCTACTGGACATTCTGCCTCACATGCTCCACAGCTTACACATTCATCACTAATTACGTGTGCCATTGGTATG
>DXGF01000085.1 GCA_019114065.1 Candidatus Dorea gallistercoris | reverse complement strand
ACACATTCTTTGTCCTCATAATCTGCCTGTTTCACGAAATACTCTGTCAGACTGTGGAATTCCTCCCAGAGGTTTCCCTGAAATGGAGGATAGTAGCAGAAATGCACCCTCCCTTCCTCGTAGAAAAGGTATTCCGGTCTCAGGAGGATCCTGTTGATATCCAGAAGATATCTCCTTACTTCTGTGAGCACCGCCTGAAACTGCCGCAGAAAAAGCTTAAGATCCTCCCCGCTGATCTTGCTCCGCTCATACATGGCCTGAAAGGACACCTTCCCGCTGACATCGTAATCATAAAAGCTGCTGCCGTCCATCCCTCTGGCTTTGACCGGAAGCAGCCCTTCCGGTTCTCCTGCCAGGAGCATCTTCATCTGATAATCCTCCTTATAGGTTCCCGCCTCTTCAATCGTGATTCTTCGTTCCATTTCCAATCTCCTTCAGTCGTTTTCTGTCCCGGATCGTTTTCTCCGGCTCTGTGACCGGGATCTTTTTCTCTACAGAGAGCCCGAATCTCCCCCTTTGCACACTTGCTCTTACCGTGATTTCCTGACGTTTGATCTCCACCTGCGCGTCAGGCGTGGGGAATAAGATACACTTCCCCTGTATCCGTTCCTGAAAAAGCGCTTCCAGTTCCGCCGCATCGGTCTTCTCCTTCTCCCGGATCTTCGTTCCCGCCACGGCGGCCGTCTCATAAGCCGCCCCCGCCAGGATATTTTTGTCGTGGAAATAAAAGATCGCCAGGATGCAGCTCATAAGAAGCAGAAGGATCAGGGGCATAAGAAAAGACATCTCAACCGTCAGGCTGCCTCTTAACCACCTTCTTTTTCTCACCACAGCGTTCCTCCCATCATCATCCCCATCAGATATCCTCCTGTCAGAAAAGGGAAAAATGGCAGTGTACATTTTGACCGCATCCGCCGTTTCACCAGAAGGACCATGACCGCTCCCAGAAGAAGGAGAAACGCCCCGGCCAGCACCTCCAGCAGTTTCCACAGGCCCAGATACAGCCCCAGCACCAGGATCCCCCAGCAGTCCCCATACCCGATCCCCTGGCTCGTGGCTTTGCCGATCACAAAGAAGATCAATCCCACTCCCGCCCCGCCAAGCAAAAGTATTGGATCCGTCTCTCTGGAACATGCCTGATAGACCAGGATCCCGATAGTTCCCATGACAAAGATCTCCGCGGGGATCCTCCTCCAGCAGATATCCGTTACCGCAAGACCGGCCAATACTCCCAGGCACATCACTCTCCCTACTTCCCACATCTGGAACATGCCCCCTTTCCGATCACTTCCGAGACCGGCACCGCATATACCGTTCGCTTCAGACCGCTGCAGGACAGAGTTCCGTGATACCGGTCTCCTGTATCTGTGATATAGACTCCCCCTGCCCCGCTTCTCCCACAGCGCTCACAGGCATGGTATTTCCCGCCGCTCTCATTGCGCATCTCGCCTACCTCCGATCGGTTTACCATACGGATGGACAACTCCAGATGGGAGCAGTGATAGTCTGTGTGATATACAAGCCCTGTCTCCGTCACATAGACCGTCTCGTCCCCTTCCGACCCGAATCCTGTCTTCTCATA
Source organism: Candidatus Dorea gallistercoris (assembly GCA_019114065.1). Lineage (GTDB taxonomy): Bacteria > Bacillota > Clostridia > Lachnospirales > Lachnospiraceae > Massilistercora > Massilistercora gallistercoris. The sequence continues at coordinate 12,877 of DXGF01000085.1, read as the reverse complement.
CCCGGTCCATCCTTTGATCCGCATGGTCTGCTCATATTCCAGGAGCGGGATCTGGAAGATCGGAAGCGGAATCCTGACCCGGTAGACTGCCGACAGTTCCGCCACTCCCGTCCGGGCTGACATCCGGGAGCCGCTGCAGTCGATGCCCCCTTCCACGATACTCCGTTCCAGCCGTTCTGCTCCGATCGCGTTTACTACATCGCTTTCAATCTGTCCCGGCATCAGCGCCGCCACCGGATAAGCTTTGGCTGCCGCCTGCTTTCCCGCATACTGCAGCCCTGACCGGACTGCGGTCTGGACTGCCATGATCTCCATCAGGAACAGCAGACAGAGGACCGCGAAAAAGAAGATCGGCACAGCCGCCGCGGCTTCCAGTGTGATACTTCCTTTCATGGAGGTGAAGACAGATGCCCTCCCGGCAGATGTGTGACAGGCCATTTGTGAAGGGACTTTGTAAATATACATCGTACGAATCTTTCTCCTTTCTCGCAATTTTTTTCTTTTCCGGTATGGTATTTTTAAGATTTGCCGGAAGGGCATCTGTCTTCACCTCCCATTCATCACCGATATCCAAAATATGTGGAAAACCGATACGTAACACCCCGCCTCAGGAGACAGGTACTCTCTACTTCTATCCGGCTGACGCACTGATCCACCTGGAAAAATCCCAGCCCGTGTTCTGTCCTGAGATTCTGCTCGATCAGATCCAGGGCACGCATCCCCGTTCTTTCTTTTGGTTCCAGGAAGAGCAGCATACGGAGGTAATCCTGATAGTCAAGCCCTTCCTCGGTATCCATCCCGTCCCCTGTATCTTCCCCGCTCCCCAGCTTCATGAGTCCGGACAGAGAAAGCTGCCAGCTTTCCTCTGATTTGATCAAGGGTACCTTGTTCCCTTTCAGAAGACTCCGGATATCCACTGCGGATTCACCAAAGGCCCAGGCCAGCAGGATCGCCTGCGCCGCCGCCTCTGTGATCGCCGGGACCGCCAGCAGCGTACACAGCGTTCCGGCAAGCGCTCTGGCTTCCCCTTTCTTCTGGGCGCTGCTCTGCAGATGGGCGTAGTTCGGCACAAACCGCAGGATCAGAAGCTTGTCGGCCACCGCCCCCAGATTTGCTCTGTCGCTGTCCTTCCCTCCGAGAATGTACTCCAGTTCATAATCCAGGGCGCCGGTTTTGTCTCCCCCCACCGCCATGGAGAAATGATCCATCAGATACTCCCCGAAGAGAAGATCTGACAGGACTCCTCCTTCTTCCGCCACGTCAGAGAAGTCCCCGTATCCTGTCTGGAGATTCCTGTGGCTCGCCGTATTCTCCAGGTCTATGGCTTTGTCTGACACCTGCATATCCTTTGGCAGTACCAGTTCCAGAAGCGGCGACTCCTTCAGCTTGTCCACATGAGAGATGGGATTATCCTTCTCGGGGAGCGCCGCTTCCTCCTCCTGCAAGAGGTCCTCCAGTTCCTGATGCTGCTCTTTTTCCCGGGCCTGATACTTCTGCGCCTCCTGTTCCTGCTGCCTCCAGATCGTAATATCACCCTCTAACTCCCCAAACACCGTAAGTCCGTATTTGTGTTCGATATAGGCGGCAGCCTGCTGATAGAACGCCCAAGCCCCCTGATCCGTCAGAAGCTGGATCCTCTCTACCTGATGCTCCATACTCCCCGCTCCGTAATAGGCCAGCCTGTCCAGGACCTGCTCCTCTGAATAGTTTCCGGTCTCATAGGTCCCTTCCAGCGCAAAGATATCATAATCCTCCAGCAGTTCTTTCTGGTACTCCGCGAATACAGACTCTATGGCCCGGTTCATATCTGCCCGCCCGTAATTCTTTGCGTTCTGGATCGAGGCGCTCTCGATCATAGAACCGGTAAAAGCCATCAGAAGGATGAATACCAGGCTGAGGTACGCCGTTACCTCCGCTCTCTGTCCGCCCCTAGATACCTGCGCTTTCACTGGTGATCTTCTGAAATATGGTCTGGACCAGACTGGTAAGCTGTGATTTGAAAATGATCACCAGCCCGATCAGTACCACCAGGATCAGGATCACTTCCACTACGCCAATCCCCCTGTCTTCTCTCATGGTCCTTATAAAAGACTGTAGTCTCCACATGAAACTGCTCCACATAACATTACTCCTTTCGTTCTTGCTTTTTCTTCTTTTTCCTTCCTTCTTATAATTGGATCGACAGGAACGCCGGAACGATCACGATCACCAGCACGACCGCCAGCATCAGGAACATGGGCGCCAGCAACTTTGTCCCTGCCTCCTCGCCAAGGCGCTTCGCGCGGGCTTTCCGCTCCTCAAACGCCTGGATGGCTTCCATCCGCAGCATCTGTGTCAATCCTCTGGTCCCTTTCCGCAGATTCTGGGACAGCAGCGCTCCCAGCCTCATATATTCCTGCACCTGACAGCGCCTCCCAAACCGCTCATAACTCTCGGATTCCATGATCCCGCTGTCCATCTCCCGACAGGTCTGCGCCATCTCCTCATAGACATACCGCTCCCCGCTTACTTCCCGTGCGGCTTCATAATCCCGGACGATCTTCTTCCAGGATTTCTTCACCGTCATCCCTGCTCCCAGAAACAGTGTCAGCTTGCTGATAACCTCCGGATAATCCCGGAGCATCTGGTCTCTTTTCTTTCGGGTCTGCTGTTCCTGATCCTGCTTTTCCTTGGCGCAGAGCAGAAAGCCCATGAGCACTGCCAGGATCATGATCACCGGCCCCCGTATATCCAGTTTTGGATAATAGAGGACCCGTTTCCCGTCCACTTCATCCGGAAGCCGCAGCCGCTCCTCCGACTGGGTTTTCTTGTCTTGTTCCAGGATCGTTTCTTCCAGCCGTTCCCGCTCTTCCTCTTTCTCGTTTAAGGTCCTGGGATATATCATTGCTGTACATTCGTAGAGCGCCTGCTTCGTCTCGTCCTCCTGATAGGTCAGGACTGCTCTGAGTCTGACCATGCTTCCCTCCAGGGACAGCGCCTTTGACTGGATCTCTCCATACACATTCATCACATCGTACCGGTCCAGTTCCCAGGACACATCCACCGGTTCCCCCGGGACCTCCGTCACCAGATCCAGGTCCGTCTCAACCCGGTCCAGACTCTGATTTTCTCCCAGGATCACCCGGTCCAGGAGGGCGGTACACCTGCGGAATAATTCTTGTATTTCTCCTCCGGAGTAAGCTCTTTCTGACACTTCAACAGAAATATCCGTTCGGATGCCGCCTTCCACTGCCGCGGTCAATTCTTCCAGGCGGCTCCCTTTCCCATAAGGATTTCTGAGAAGACCATCCTCGATCCTGACGGCGGACCGCTGGATATCCAGGAGAAAAACTACCGTCCCCACCCCCAGCAGAAGGCCCGCGGCCAGAAGGGTCAGACCTCGATATCTACCAGCTTTGCGCCAATCACACAGGCGCCGGTATAAACCATCAGACATACCGTCATCACTCCTATTCCCGCTATATTTCCATATAAACACGCTGTAAATTCCGGAAAACTCAAGATCAGATAGAGGATGATCCCATACGGGATCGCAGACATAACTTTGAACTCATATTTTTTCGCGGCGAGGATCGTATCAATCTCCCGGTGTACCTCGATCTTGTCTCCGATCTGGCCCACCGTATCCTGTATGATCCCGATCATATCTCCGCCGCTTCTTTTTGCCGCAGAGAAAACAGCGGCGAAGTTCCTGACATCTTCTAACTCCACCCGGCCGGCGAACTCTTCAAGCACCTGTTCTATAGGCATTTGAAGGCGCATCTGCCGGACCATCCGTTCCAGCTCCTTTGATATGACCGCATTGGGCGAATACAGAAGCTTCATCTCTTTCTGTGTCTCCCGGAGAGCATTTTCCACCGAGTATCCACTGTTCAGCGCGGAGGCCATATCCTGGATCATTTCTTTGAACTGGAGAAGGAATTCGCTCTTTTTCCTGCGCATATACTCCTCCTCCCGGAGCCGGTACTTCCAGATCAGAAGCGGCAATAGAAACACTGCCGCTCCAAAGGAGCGGTAATACAGCCAGGCCGTCAGCAGTACGAATCCTCCCGCCCGGATAAGAGCCAGCAACCGCTCACGTTTCTTTACAGCCTGCTGCCAGTAGCTTCTCTGTGTGGGCCAGCCCATGATCTTTCTTCCAAATTCCCTGTATCTTCCCATCTTTCTCCCCTGTTTCTTCATACCTGTACAACGGCGACAGTTCGATCTCTCCTTCCCGGTACGCGGTTATTTCTGACACTTCCAAAAGTTTCCTGCTTTTGTCTCTGAGCCGCCCCAGGTGGACGATGATATCGAGGCCGGAAGCGATCTGCCTTCGGATCGCCGCCAGCGGCAGATCCATTCCCATGAGGACCATCGTCTCCAGCCTGCTCAGCATATCCATCGGGCTGTTGGCATGTCCTGTGCTGAGACTTCCGTCATGCCCTGTATTCAGGGCCTGCAGCATATCGATCGCCTCCGCGCCCCGGACTTCCCCTACAATGATCCGGTCCGGCCGCATCCGCAGGGCGGATCGGATCAATTCCCGGATCGTCACCTCGCCGCTTCCCTCCACATTGGCATTCCTGGCCTCCAGGCTTACCAGATTAGGCACATCCAGGATCCTCAGTTCCGCGTTGTCCTCAATGGTGATGATCCTTTCATCCTTAGGGATAAACTCAGACAATGCGTTTAAGAAAGTGGTCTTACCGGAACCAGTCCCTCCGCTGATGAAGATATTGTAACCCGCCTGCACAAGGAGCGCCAAGAATCCGGCCACCTCCTGGCTGACAGACTGCCAGTCGATCAACTGTTTCATGGTGATCGATTCCCTGGGAAATTTCCGGATCGTCACGATCGGTCCATTGAGCGCCACCGGCGCCAGGACCACATTGACCCTGGAGCCATCCGCAAGCCTGGCATCCACGATGGGAGACGCCTCATTTACCAATCGGTTAGATCCGGCCACGATCTGCTGGATCACGTCTTCCAGCTTCTCCCTTGACAGAAACCGCTTGTCGGACTGGAACAGTCTGCCCTGTTTCTCAAAGAAGATGCTCTGGGTCCCATTGATCATGATCTCTGTGATCTCCTCATCTTCCAGAAATTCCTGCAGAAGATCCAGCTTGCGGAACGCGTTAAAAAGTTCCCGTCCCAGTGCGCTTTTTTCTGCCAATGGCAGGTATTCCCGTCTGCCCGCTTCCTGCAGGACCCGATAGATGATCTCTGTCAATTCTTCATCCTGGACCTCCCTTGAGAGATCCAGTTCTTCCAGGATCCTGGCATGCAGATGTTCTTCCCCATTCATGGCTGCCCCTTCTTATACGTGATCTTCTCCAGGATGTCCTCCCGTCCAAGCAGTTCCGCCTCTTCCCGGAACTGGCGGATCTTCGCCTGCGCGTACGGATCTTCCGCTTCCGGCATATAGATCTGTTCACAGATCTCCAGCAGTGTATATACCCCCGGAATGGCGTCATCTATATCCAGGATCACCGTCTCATAGAGGCTTTCCCGCAGGATCCGCAGGGCCAGCTCCCGCCACTCCTCTGCCCCGATGCTTTTTACATCCTCGGACATGGGCATGGGCAGAATATAGTCCAGTCCGTTCCTGTGCCTTACCATCGTAGTAAGCACCAGGCCCAGATTCCCCTGTTCCTGTCTGGCATAGTAGATCACATCCGCCATGGTCTGTCCGCCTTCTTCGAAATGTCCGCCTTTCCCGCCATACACCTCCAGATTCAGATAAAGTACATTCTGTGAGGCCGCCAGTTCCTCTCCCAGTCTCAGGGCGCTGCTGGTCTTCCCAATCCGGTGGACCGGAGAGAACACGCCAAGGATTCTTCCGTTCTTCTTACCGGATGGCTGCCGGAAAACCTCTCTCCCGCCTTCCATCCTCCAGCTGTCCAGAAGGATCGCCAAAATCTTTTCCCCCGGCTGATACTTATACAGCGCGGTCTCTCCCTCTTCCGTCTGCTGCTCCTGCTTCTGCGTCAGCAGGAAGACGTCCCTGGCAGAGACTTTTTCCCGCTCTTTTGCCGGGAAATCCTCTGATATGAGTAAGCAGTCCAGAGGTTCCTCCCAAGTCTTTCGCATATTGTCAAGACTTGTATACACCTGGACCTGCAGGGAAAGCTCTCTCTTCTGAGACAAAAACATCCCTAGCGCCTCTGCGTATCCTTTCTCCGGGTCACAAATGATCAGTCGTTTACTGTCCACATAATATCCCTCCTCTTTTGTCTGTAAATAACTTCCTGTACGTTTGCATGGATTCTCGTGCTGAATCAGCATAGAATACAATTGAATTGAAAACTGTCTATAGAAAACAATCAGATCCAAGTCCTCGACTCGACTTGTAGGGAGATTATACCCTGACAATTTCTTTTTGTCCATCCCTTTTTCTGATATTCTGAATCTTTGTAAAACCTTTACAAAATTTCAGTTCAAATTTGTGTAGAAATTTCTATACAAACGACTCCACAAAGGCTATAATAAATCCCAAACAGCGGCAAAAATCTCAGAAAGGAGTTTCTGATGAAAATTAGTCTTTTTTCTTCCTTTAAGCAACCCGCTCCCGCAGGTCTGCCTGCCCCTGGAGATCTTCATGTGTGGCTGCTTCCCATCTACAACCATGGGTTTGAAAGCACAGATTTCAAATATCTTTCTCCCGGGGAACAGGCGGCGGCCTCCCGATTTTCCCGGCCGGATGACCGGCAGCGCTATCTTGCCGCTCATGCCGCTCTGCGCAGGATCCTTTCCTCCTATCTGGCCTGTCCTGCCAGGGACCTTGCGTTTTCTTCCAACGAGTACGGCAAACCCTTCCTTTCTTATCCGCATGACCATCGGCGTCCCCTTCATTTCAGCCTGTCCCACTCAGGTGAGTATACCGCTCTCGCTTTCTCCCTTACCTCACCGGTAGGCATCGACATTGAGAGATCCCGGTCTTCTGTAAAGCCTTTGGAAATCTCAAAACGCTTTTATCATCCCAAAGAGGCGGGACAGATTGCCTGTCTGCCGCCCTCAGAACAGAAAACAGCTTTCTTCAGGCTCTGGACTCTACGGGAAGCTTTCCTGAAAGGGCTGGGCACCGGATTCCACACCCGGCCGGATTCCTTCTGCATCTGTCCGGATCCACACTCTGACGCCTTCTGTATCGAAAAAGGCCCTGCTGACTATTCCCGCTGGAAACTTGTTCCCATCTCCGCCCCGGAAGGATATTTCTGCAGTCTTGCCTATCAGGAATCATAGACCCTGGTAAAAAGTGATCCCATAGAGCAGCGCCACGCCCGGCGCGCCAAAAAATCCAGAGGCACAGAAGGTAAGTGGATTCAGACCCACATGACAGGAAATTCCCTTTGTTTCCAGAAATTGATTGATAAAAAAGATCATCGCCGTTCCCAGGATCCCCCGAACCAGAAAGTTGACCACCAGATGGGACCGTTGCTCAGACATGTCCGCGCACCTCTTCTCTTTCTTATTATCCATGTATATCCTTGTCTTTGGTATTTTATTCTCAAAAATTGCCTATACTAGGTAAAAAAAGGACAGCAAGGCTTGCGTCATGGAGGTGGATCATGAAACTATTCCAGCGAGAAAAGAATGGGGATACAGACGTATACAAAAGACTTCTCAGCAAAAATGGCAGCTCCCTTATCCGGGAGATCGCCCAGGCACAGCAGGAGATCGAAGATGCCTACAACAATTTTCAGAACGCTTCTGACCCGGATCTGATCGACTGTTATATCTTCCGGGGAAATGCCGCCTGGAAGAGGTATCAGTTTCTCCTGCGGCAGGCGAAAATGGGATAAAAGAAGGGGCTGACCCAAGTGTCAGTCCCTCTAGATTCTGCAAAAAAGATCTACAGCCGGATCGTGATCTCTCGGTCGCTGCTGTGATACTGATGATACCGTACTCCCGCCGCGTCAAACATCCGCATGGATGCCTGGACTGAAGGGGTGTCCTCATACTTGTTGCTGTCGAAGATCACTTCTTTGATCCCGCTCTGGATAATCGCTTTCGCGCACTCATTACAGGGAAACAAGGATACATACAGCTTAGCCCCTTCCAGGCTCCCGCCGCGGTAATTCAGGATAGCGTTCAGTTCGCTGTGGACCGTATAGACATACTTGGTCTCCAGCGGATCCTCTCCCTCTCTCACCCAAGGGAACTCGTCATCGGAACACCCCACTGGAAGCCCGTTGTAACCCATAGATAAGATCTTATTATCCTGGCTCACGATACAGCAGCCCACCTGTGTATTCGGATCTTTGGAACGCATACCGGACAGTTTGGCCACTCCCATAAAGTACTCGTCCCAGCTGATATAGTCTCTTCTTTTGCTTCCCATAGATACTTCTCCTTCCGCTCCCTATTTCGTCCCGAAGATCCGGTCTCCCGCATCTCCCAGGCCGGGCACGATATATTTGTGCTCATTCAGGTGGTCATCCAGCGCCCCGACATACAGGTCCACATCCGGATGCTCCCTGGTCATCCGCTCCACCCCTTCCGGAGCGGCAATGATGCAGATAAACCGGATATGTTTGACTCCCTTATCCTTTAACATCTGGATGGCTGCTACACTGGAGCCTCCTGTCGCCAGCATAGGATCCACTACGAAAACCTCTCTCTCACTGCAGTCTGCCGGAAGCTTGCAGAAATACTCCACTGGCTCGAAGGTCCCGGGATCCCGATACAGGCCGATATGCCCCACCTTCGCCGCCGGGATCATATTCAGGATCCCGTCTACCATGCCGATGCCGGCCCGCAAGATTGGAACTACGGCCAGCTTTTTCCCGCTTAATTCCTTCCCGACCATCTCGCAGATCGGCGTTTTGATCTTCACATCCTGCAGTTTCAGATCTCTTGTCGCCTCATAACACATCAGCGCCGCAATCTCTCCGACGATCTCCCGGAATTCCTTAGATCCCACTTCTTCTCTGCGGATATACGTGATCTTGTGCTGAATCAGTGGGTGATCCATAATCTGTACCTTTGCCATCCCGTTTCCTCCTCATTTTTAAATATTTATCACATGATGCCCCGCTGCCTTCAGAAGGCGGTTCATGATCGCGCTTCCAATCCCTCCTGCCGCAAACGACTCACTGTATATATAATCTACCCTCTCGTGGTCAAATTCCCGCAGGATCGCATAAAGGTGGCTGGCGATCGTGGAGTCATCCTCCCTTGTTCCGATGGACTTCACTTCTCCCTGCCTGTAACTGGCAACGGTCTCTTCCGTTCCGATGATCCCTACCTTATATCCCTGGGATATCCGCTCTTCGGCCATTTTATTAATGACTTCAATGACCTGTTCCATCGGGCCTTCCACGATACTTAGGTCCGCCATCGGCGCATAATGCCGGTATTTCATCCCCGGTGCCTTCGGCACCTTCCCGCTGTCCATGGAAATACTGGCCACATCCTCTGCCACCGGACCGACCAGACTCTCCAGCATCTCTTTGGTCACCGCCCCGGGACGGAGGATCATCGGCGGAGATACTGTCATATCCAGGATCGTTGATTCCACACCGATCTCTACCGTTCCTCCGTCTATGATCATGTCAATCTTTCCTGCCAGATCTTCTTCCACATGCCGGGCTATCGTGGGACTTGGCCGTCCGGATGTATTCGCGCTGGGCGCCGCGATAAATCCCCCTCCCGCTTCGATCACCGCACGGGCGGCAGCGCTGTCTGGCATCCGCACCGCCACAGTATCCAGCCCGCCAGTCGTCCCATAGGGCACGATGTCCGTCTTCTCAAAGATCATCGTCAGAGGCCCCGGCCAATACTTTTCCGCGATCATCTTCGCTTCCTCCGGAATCACCTCCGCGATCTTGGGAAGGTCTTCCATCCTGGCGATATGGATGATCAGAGGGTTATCCGAAGGCCGCCCTTTCGCCGCGTATATTTTCTCCGCCGCCTTCTCATTCAGCCCATCCGCGCCCAGTCCATATACAGTCTCTGTGGGAAATGCCACAAGGCCTCCTTGTTTCAGAATAGTTCCGGCCTGTTCGATGACTTCTTTATCTAATTGTGAATTTTCAATTTTTCGAATGATCGTCTCCATGGCACTCATTATACTACAGTCTAACCAGCCAGACAAGTTTCGATTCCCTCCGCGATGGCGTCTGCCAGTTCCTCCTGATATTCTTCCGTCTTCAGTTTATCTGCCTCTTCCGGATTGCTCAGGAATCCGCACTCTACGATGATCGTAGGAGATTCTGTCCTCCGCAGCAGATAGTAAGTATCATTCGCCTTCGCATCCCGGGCGTTCTCCGGATCCACCGCCGCAAGCGCTTCCTGCATGACAGCCGCGGCTTTCTCTCCTTCTTTTGAATGCTGATAGTAGAAGACCTGGGCGCCACGCACATCCGATGAGTGATAACTGTTCTGATGGATGCTGACCGCCAGCGCCGGGGCCGTCTGATCGATGATCTCCACTCGTTTCTTGATATCCTCTACCTGTTTATTGGAACTTTCCTCCGGCGCAAGTGTTTCATCCTTTTCACGGGTCATCGTCACGCTGATTCCTTTCTCTTCCAGCCGATCCCGTACTTTTTTGGCGATCTTCAGGTTGATGTCTTTCTCCAGGACCTGATTGACGCCTATTTTTCCAGGATCGCGACCGCCGTGTCCCGGGTCGATCACCACCTTCCTGTCTTTAGATTCCACCTGGTCTGAAGACACGTATTCTCCAAGATTCTTCCCGGCCAGGAGCAGACCCCCGATCAGAAGGAGCATGAGTACCAATTCTGCTTTTTTTCTCAAAAAACACCTCCGACAGTCTTTGTCTGTTAAATATATGACTGCCGGAGGTGTTTTATTTAATTTACATATTGCAGGATCAGATCCCAGATACTGGAATCCTCCTGGCCCAGCGCCCATGCCGCTGTCCCTGCCAGTTGGTTTTCTTTCATAAGCTGCAGTTTCGCCTCGATTGACTGGGCATCTTCCAGCCAGATCTTATAAGTCGTATTATCCACTGTCCATTCCGCGTAGTTCTGCTGTGTCTCCTCGTTCCATGTAAGTTCCGCGCCGGCTTCCTCCACCGCTGCTCGGGCGGAGGACATGCCTAATGCTTCGCTGGTAACGTTCATGGGATATTCGGCCGCATCCGTTCCTGCCTCTTCAGCCAGTTCCTCCTCTGTCTTAGGCGTCTCCTGCCACAGACGGGTAAAGAACGGAATCCCGCTGATCACTTTCTCCTTAGGAACTTCTTTCAGGGTCGCCTCGATCCCATTTTTTACATAATTATAAGAAGATACCGAACCTGCCTCCGGGGAACCCGCATAGTGCTCATCATATCCCATTATGATCACATAATCCGCCACGATTCCCTGCTCTTCCCTGTTATACTGCATATTATGCCCCATAGGAACATAATTATCTATGGACAGGACCAGACTGTTCTGCCGGCAGCGCACAGAAAGTTCACGGATGAACTGGATATAATGCTCGCCACATTCTTCAGAAATCCTCTCAAAATCCACATTGATCCCATCGATTCCCGTCTGAAGGGCATCCGCGATCAGCTGATTGATCAGATTTTCTCTGCTGGAGGTTGAACTCAACAGTTCCAGAGACTCATCATAGGAATCAATGCCTCCGGCAAAGTCCCTGACTGCCGCCCAGACTTCAATGTTCGCCTGGTGCGCGTAATTGACATATTCGGAAGAAGAAATCGACTCCAGATTCCCGTCGGTATCTCCCACATGATACCAGGTCGGCGCAATCGTCGTAAGACCCTTACTCTCTGCAATCCTCTGCAGCACCGTATCATTGGCATCGCTGTTGGTCACGTTGTGCCATGCCAGGTTGATGGTATAATCCTTCGAGATATTCGTAAATTCCTGTTCTTCAAATTCTCTGGTAATGTCCTTGGTCTCTTCTTTCCTTAAAGCGCTGTTTTTGACATAGCCGACAAACCCGTCACTGGTAAGGACTTTCTTCCAGTTGTCCTCACTTTCCAGGATTGTCACCTCGTCATTCTTAGCGATTTCTGTCAGCACCGGGCTCTTCACACCGCCCCTATACCGTACCGCCGTATCCCGTCTTACTTCCGCGACGGTCGTCTCACCCCAGTCATTCTTGATCACGATCCGCTGGGGATTATCGTATACCTCATACTCCATATTGGTATACTTTTGGACAAAGTCAAGAGCGATGTACGCTGTACTTCCTTCGGTTTTTAAAATGACGTAGTCTTCACTGTTTTTATTTTTCGAAACACTGTAATCCGTACTCCCTACTTCCACAGAGACCATATCATTGGGCAGTGTGTATAACAGGACATTCTCGTTTGGATCCCAGTAAAACCGACTGTTTACATAATCTCTCACGATCTCATACTGCAGGTAGGCTTTCCCGTCAGAGATCATTCCCCGAGGTTCTGTGATTTGGTCGTTTACCACAACAGCCAGCTGTCCTTCTTGTTCTATTCCATAATATTCCTGAAGATCTGCCTGTTCTTTCGAAGGGCTGTATCTTTTCCATAAAAACGCGCCCACGATTACTGCTGCTATTAATATGACCAAAAGAATGATCTTAATCGTAAGATTCCTCTTTCTTCTCCTCCTGGACTGTGGTCTTCTGGAGGCCGGACGCCTTGCGGCTTCTGATCTGGCTGTCCGGCTCTTGATCGTCCGGCTCTGTGGAGACCGTCCATTGGAGGACCGCCTTTCCTGCCGTTCCCCTGCCGGTTTTGTCCGGCGGACAGTTCCCTGTTCTGAGTTTCTTCCGGCTGTCCGGTTTCTGATCGGCCGGTCGGAAGCTGTGCGGCTTCTTCTGTCTTTTTCTTCCATGCTGCACCTCCTACTAGACCTTATTATACCAACAATTATATGCCACGTCATTAATTTTTTGACATTCTTTGAGGGGTATCTACAATCTCCGTTTTTCTTTT
>DXGF01000084.1 GCA_019114065.1 Candidatus Dorea gallistercoris | reverse complement strand
AAAGAGTACCCCGTGTCTAAGACCGCGGGATACTCCTATCTTTGCGTGCGCCTGACGGCGCATGTCTCTGACGGAACAAGTTCCTTAAGGCAGGTTCAGCTTCCGGTCCAGGAGCCTCCAGGTAACGATGTAGAGGATGATGCCGGTGATGACTGCCCACACAGTAGAAAATTCCAAGATGCCAAAGATGTACCGTCCCAGGTTCATGCCCGTGTTCTCATCCGTGGTGACGAACGCGTCCGTGGATAATCCGATGATCATTGTGGTCGCGTAGGAGATCATGGAAAACACGGTGGAGATGGCAAAGTAGCAGGCTACCGCGCCGACCACCCGGTGGCTGGCAAACAACTGGCCCAGGGCAATGGATGCGTAGATCATCGCCACCGAGGAAAGCCCGGACAGGATGCAGACCGCCGCGAGAAAGAGGAGCAGCACTGGGGTGGAGGGCAGGGCATACGCTCCGGTAAAGCCCAGGGCCTCAAGAATCTCGCTTTCATGCTCTTGATACAGTTCCATCACCATTGGCGGAAAGGCCACGATATAGATGGAAAGGAACAAAAGGATCAGATCGATGACTGCCCAGATCCCGCCGGAGATCGTCTTTGCCAGAAGGTGGGTTCCCCGCTTCACAGGCAGGGTATTTGTAAGATACCCCTCATCGGAGAACAGGTTCTTATAAAACCGGACGGCGATGATGATGCTGGTGGCAAAGCTGGCGCCCATGATCAGCAGCGTATAGAGAAGGATGGTCAGGGTAAGAAGGAGCTCAGAGCCTTCTGACATAGACTCTGCCTGGAGCTGCCCGGTTATGAACAGCCGCATGAAGAGGGCGGACAGCAGCAGAAAGCCATGGACCAGGATCAATATCTTGCTGGTAGATTTTAAGTCATATTTGATCAATTTTCCTAACATTTGAACACCTCCCGAAACATTGCGTCCACCGATTTCCCTTGTTCTGTACGGATCTCATCCACTTCGGAGTTGAGCACCAGCTGTCCCTGCTGGATGAACAGCACCCGGTCCAGGATATTCTCCACATCGCCGATCAGATGGGTGGACAGCAGGATGGTGGCATCCTCGCTGTAATTCGCGAGGATCGTGTGCAGGATGTAGTCTCTGGCGGCAGGGTCCACGCCGCCGATGGGCTCATCCAGGATATAGAGCTTGGCGTCGCGGCTCATGACCAGCACAAGCTGGACCTTCTCCCGGCTGCCCTTGGAGAGGGTTTTCAGCCTGACATTTGGCTCGATCCCCAGATCTTTGAGCATGGTATATGCCCGGTCAGTTACAAAATCCGTATAAAAGTCGGCGAAAAAGCCGATGATATCCCGGATCTTCATCGTGTCATCCAGGTAGGTGCGTTCTGGAAGATAAGAGATGATCTTCTTCGTCTCAACGCCGGGCTCCTTTCCATCGATCAACACTCTTCCCTGGGTAGGTGTCAGAAGATCGTTGATGAGCTTGATCAATGTGGTCTTCCCGCTTCCGTTTGGCCCAAGAAGGCCGACGATCTGGCCCCGCTCCAGAGTCAGATTCAGATTGTTCAGGGCATAGCAGGTATTCTGATATTGTTTGGAAAGCCCTTGACATTCCAAAATCGGATTCATGTTATTGTTCCTCCTTTATTGCTTCCTGGATCAGCGCTAGAGTTTCCTCCTGGGGAAATCCAAGCTGTCTCATTTTTTCAAAAAAATCACGGATATGTTCCTGCGCAAGCTGACTTTTGAGTTCTTTTAACATTTTTTCATCCTCCGTAATAAATCTTCCGCTGGTCCTCTGTGAATATACAAGGCCAGTCCGCTCCAGCTCTGAGAGCGCCTTTTGCATGGTATTCGGATTGACGGCGGCGTCAAGAGCCAGTTCCCGCACAGAGGGCAGACGGTCTCCCGGCTGATATACGCCGGAGACGATATCCTGCTGGATCTTCTCCATAAGCTGCAGATAGATCGGGCGGTCATTCGATAAATCCCATGACATCCATTTCACCTCGCTTTTTTTGTATTAACTATATAATACAATAAGACAAACGAGAGAAGATGTCAAGGAAAAATTGAGATTTGATGGAAATAGCATGGTGGTTTCTGTTATACTGGATAGGAAACGACGACATAAAGGAGATACAACTGTGCTTGGAGAGAAGAAATATTTTTTGTTTGACATAGACGGGACCCTTGCCGTGGACGATACGTTATTTGACGGGAGCCGGGAGCTGATCGCCTATATCGATGAGACGGGCGGGAAGGCGTTCTATATTACCAACAACTCGATGAAAAGCCGGAAGGATTATAGAAAAAAGTTTGCCCGGTGGGGAATTGAGACGAAGGAAGAGCAGTTTATGACGGCATCTTATGCCACCTGCCGGTATCTGGAACGACATTATCAGGGAAAGAAGCTGTTTGTCCTGGGGACCCCTTCTTTCGTGGAAGAGGTGGAAAGCTTTGGATTGAAGGTGACGGACCAGGTGGAGGCGGATGTGGCCTGTGTGGTGGCAGGATTTGACCGTACGCTGGATTATGGAAAGGTGGAGAAGGCCTGTGAGCTTTTGTTCCGGCCGGAAGTGGATTATATCGGGACCAACCCGGACCTGCGCTGTCCTACCTCCTATGGTTTCATGCCGGACTGCGGCGGCATCTGCCAGATGCTGAACGTGACCGTGGAGAGGGAGCCTTTGTATATCGGGAAGCCAAACCCCGCGATCGTGTCGATGTGTATGGAACAGGTGAACGCGGACAAGCGGGAGGTGCTGGTGGTGGGAGACCGTCTGTACACGGACATTGCCTGCGGCATCAACGCGGGAGTGGAGACGGCTCTGGTCTACACAGGAGAGGCCAGGGAGGAAGATCTTGCCACAACCCAGTATCAGCCGGACTATATCTATCAGGATATCCGGGAACTTTACGAGGCCTTCCGGGCGGAAAGGTAGAAGGAGGATCACATGAAGCGGTTGAAAATAGCGGCGGGGAGCTTAGGTTTGCTGGCTTTGCTGGAAAATTTCCGGGAGCTTCATGACTTCCGGGTCACAGAGTACCAGATCACCTCAGAAAAACTGGCGGGTCTTGAGGGGGAGGCAAGCGTGCTGTTCTTAAGCGACCTGCACAACCACAGGTATGGCAGAGGAAACCGGCGGCTTCTGGAAGCGGTCCGGCGGATGAGACCGGATCTGATCCTGATCGGAGGGGATATGGTAGTGGCGAAAGACGGCCACACTGACCAGACGGCTCTGGAATTTGTCCAGGCGCTGCCAGACATTGCCCCGGTGTATTACGCCAACGGGAACCATGAACAGCGGCTCAAAGAGCATCCAGAACGATACCAGGGATCTTATCTTAAGTATCGGGAAAAACTGGAAGCAAAAGGAGTGTTATTTCTGGAAAACCGGACGGAGGAATATGTTCTGAAAGGCGCCAGGCTTTTTCTTACCGGGCTGGAGATCCCCCTGGAGGATTACGCCCGCTTCTATCAGCCAAAGCTCAAGATGAGGGAGATCGAAGAGCGGATCGGGCAACGGAGCCGGGGGGGCTTCTCAGTCCTTCTAGCCCACAATCCCTCCTATATGAAGCAATATCTGGACTGGGGAGCAGACCTGATCTTGTCCGGGCATTATCACGGCGGGCTGGTGCGCCTGCCAGGCGTGGGCGCGGTGATGTCCCCTGGCTTTCAACTGTTTCCACCCTATTCCGGCGGGAGATACCGGGAGAACGGCCAGGATATCGTGGTGAGCAAAGGACTTGGGACCCATACCTTCCACATCCGGCTGGGGAATCCGGCGGAAGCTATCCTGCTGCGTCTAAGCGGGGCGCCCCCTCAGGCGTGAGGGAAAAGGCGGAGGGTAAGCTGCCAGGGAGGAAAAGAGAGTATAGGGATGTGGAAACTGTCCCGGAATACTTGTACAAATGGGGAAAATCCTGTATAATAATAAAGTTGCCATTAGGAAAGTATGAGGAAGATCAATGGGAATTCCGGTAAAACTGCAGGTGTTTGAAGGGCCTTTGGACCTTCTGCTGCATTTGATCGATAAGAATA
The DNA here is from genome assembly GCA_019114065.1 of Candidatus Dorea gallistercoris. GTDB lineage: Bacteria > Bacillota > Clostridia > Lachnospirales > Lachnospiraceae > Massilistercora > Massilistercora gallistercoris. Next base: position 3,006 of record DXGF01000084.1, on the reverse strand, counting down.
AAATTGATATCTATGATATCCCCATCGTAGAGATCACGAATCAGTATATGGAATATATCCGGGCCATGGAGCGGGAAGACCTGAATGTGATGAGCGAATTCCTGGTCATGGCGGCTACCCTGCTGGACATCAAGTGCCGGATGCTCCTTCCCAAGGAAGTGAAGGAAGACGGAGAGGAAGAGGACCCGAGGCAGGAACTGGTGGAGCAGCTTCTGGAATATAAGATGTATAAATATATGTCCTATGAGCTGCGGGACCGGGAGATCGACGGGCAGAGAGCTGTTTACCGGGCGCCCGCCCTGCCGGAGGAAGTACAGGAGTATGTGGAACCGGTGGACATGGATGCCCTTCTGGGAGATCTGACCCTTGGCCGGCTGAACCACATTTTCCAGGATGTGATCCGCAGACAGGCGGACAAGATCGACCCGGTGCGCAGCAAGTTTGGCAGGATCGAGAAGGAGACGGTGACGCTGACCCAGAGGATGGAAGATATCAGGAACTATGCCCGGGAGAGCAGGACCTTCAGCTTTCGTGAGCTTTTGAGCAGTCAAAGCTCCAGGACTCAGATCGTGGTCACATTTCTCGCGGTCCTGCAGCTTATGAAAGAGGGGGCGGTCCACACGGAGCAGGAACAGCCCTTTGACGATATTTTGATCACCTGGACCAAAGCAGATTAGAGATAGAAGAAAGGTTGTATGGATAGCGTGGAGATCAAGAAGCTGGAAGGAGCAATCGAAGCGATTCTTTTTACCATGGGAGATTCGGTGGAGCTGAGCAAGATCGCCGCCGCTGTGGAGCATGATGAGGCTACAGTGCGCAAGATCATCCATCAGATGATGGATCAGTACGAGGCGGAAGACAGAGGCATTCGGATCGTGGAACTGGAAGATTCCTTCCAGATGTGCACCAAGACAGAAATGTACGAATATCTGATCCGGGTGGCCAAGCAGCCCCGGAAATATGTGTTGACGGATGTGCTTTTGGAGACGTTGTCGATCATCGCCTACAAGCAGCCGGTGACGAAGCTGGAGATCGAGAAGATCCGGGGAGTGAAATCGGACCACGCGGTCAACAAGCTGGTGGAGTATAACCTGGTCTGCGAGGCCGGAAGGCTGGATGCGCCGGGACGTCCCCTATTGTTCCAGACCACGGAAGAGTTCCTGCGCAGGTTCAGCATCCACTCCATCGAGGATCTTCCGGGCCTGAACCCGGAGCAGGTGGAGAATTTCAAGACGGAAGCGGAGGAAGAAGTGCAGCTGAAGCTGGATATCTAACTTTTGGCGGACCAGGCTTCTCGGGCGAAAGCCCAAAGAAAGGAAGAGGCATAGCAGAGCCGCCTGCCTCATACACTGAAATGAACGGATGAAGTGGCAGGATAGAGGATGGCGGATCGTGTGAAAAAAATAGTAGGACTTGGTATGCTCCTGGTGTGCCTGATGGCGGCGCAGATTCTCGGGCCCCTGGGGGCAGCCCGGATTCCGGCATATGCCAGTGAGAGCCAAGACGAGCCTTTGAATCTTTACGCCCAGTGCGCAGTCCTGATGGATGGCGACAGCGGGCGTATTTTATTTGGGAAGAATGAGGGGGAGGTGCGGCCGATGGCCAGTACCACCAAGATCATGACTTGTATCCTCGCGCTGGAACAGATGGAGGAAGGGCAGACGGCCACGGTATCAGACTACGCCGCCAGTCAGCCCAAGGTCCGGCTTGGGGTGAGGGGGAAGGAAGAATATCTGATCTGGGACCTTCTCTATGCCCTGATGCTGGAGTCCTACAATGACAGCGCGGTGGTGATCGCGGAAGGCATCAGCGGAAGTGTGGAAGCATTTGCGAAACTGATGAACGAGAAGGCCAGGGAATTAGGGTGTGAAGATACCCATTTCGTGACTCCCAACGGTCTGGATGGGGAGGATGACGGCGGCATCCATGCCACCACCGCCGCGGACCTGGCCAGGATCATGCGTTACTGCATCCGTGAATCCCCCAAGAAGGACGACTTCCTTAAGATTACCCGGACGAAGACCTATCAGTTTACCGACTGTTCGGGGAAGCGCAGTTTTACCTGTACCAATCACAATGCCTTTCTGGATATGATGGAAGGGGCTTTGAGCGGGAAGACAGGTTTTACCGCAGATGCGGGCTACTGCTACGTGGGAGCCCTGACCCAGGGAGAGCGGACCTTCATCGTTGCCCTTCTGGCCTGCGGCTGGCCCAACAATAAAGGATATAAGTGGAAGGATACCCGGGCCTTGATGGAGTATGGACTGGCAAATTATGAATACCGGGAGATCACGGTGGATGTCAGTCCCAGAGAGATCCCGGTGGTGGACGGAGTGAAGCCGGAATCGCCCTTTGCGGCGGAAACCACGGTGCTGGCAGGTCTGCCCCATCCGGAGAGCTTCCAGATCTTGTTGGGAAAAGAGGAACAGGTGGAGATCCAGGAAGAGTACCAGGAGTTCCTGTCCGCCCCGGCAGCAAAGGGTGAGAAGGCAGGGAAGGTGCTGTGTATGCTGGATGGAGACGAGATCCGGGAGTATCAGGTGGTGACCCTGGAGGCGGCCCGGAAACGGGATCTTGGATGGTGCCTGAGCCAGGTGGTGAAGCGGTGGGCGCTGTGAGGGGGAGTATATACAAATTAGTTTATTAGTTATAATCGTATGACACAAACAAGCAGGCTGGCAGTAGTAGTCTTTTGACTACCGCTGCCAGCCTGCTTTGCTATTCGCTTTTTAATTCCATATGATCAAGAGCGTACCGCAAAGCCATACTGATGAGCTCATTCCTGGAGCGGTTGGTTTTTGCGGCCAGATCATTATATTCTTGTATGAATAGTCTGATGGATTTGAAGTTTTAAGAGAGGTAATAGATTGAGGAAGAAGAATCTATTACCTAGATCAAAATCTAAAAGAAGTTCTAAATCTCGGAACCAGATATGAAAGGGCAGAAGGTTTCGAAAGTATAAGAAGACCGTTAAAGGACTCTGGCGATTCATTAGATTTATAATTA
>DXGF01000083.1 GCA_019114065.1 Candidatus Dorea gallistercoris | reverse complement strand
CAGCTCGATCAGCACCGTCACTTCCTTTCCGTTCTCCGCCGCGGCGCACAGATACTCCACCAGACGGGCCTTCTTAGCCAGACGGTATATAGTGATCTTGATGGTCATGACGGAAGGATCCGTGGAGGCCTCCTTGATCAGCCTCAAAAACGGATTCATGCTCTCATAAGGATAGAACAGCAGGATATCTTTGTGTTTCACCTGCCGCATCACGCTGACCCCTTCCTGCACATGGACAGAATTCTGGGGTGAAAAAGGCGGGTAGGTCAAAGACCGCTTCATAGGCTCCGGCAGATTCCCGCTGATGGCAAACATGTAAGCCAGCTTCATGGGCATTTTCGTCCGAAAGATCTGGTTTGGCCTGATCTTGAATTTCTCACAGAAATACCCTTCTGCTTCCGGGCTTAATTTCTCCGCCACTTCCAGTCGGACCACCGCCATACGGCGTCTCTTATGGAGAGTCTTCTTCATCAGCTTGCGGAAATCCTCCTCCACTTCCAGAGCCTCGTCATCCGGAGCCACGTCCGCGTTTCTGGTCACGCAGATATAATTGGGATCCGCCACCTCATACTGGGGAAATACCAAGGAGAGATATTCCATGATCACCTTCTCCATCCGGATGTACCGGATGTCATGGCCCGGCAGATACAGGATGTCCGACACAAACTGAGGCACCGGCACGATCCCGATCATATCTTTGTCTTTCATCTTCAGCGTGGCCGTCACATAGATCTCCTTATTCAGAAGATGGGGAAACGGATGGTTGGCATCCACGATCTGGGGAGACAGGATCGGCAGGATCTGCTCTTTGAAATATTTCTTTACGTATTTCTTCTCATTTGGCTCTAACTCTTTAAAGTCCAGGCCGCACACCCCATATGGATGCAGCTGCCTTTTGATATCCGCGTAAGTCTTATCCCGTTCCTTATAAAGCGGGGCCACTTCCTCCAGGATCTTCTGGATCTGCTCTCCCGGCGTCATGCCGGAACGGCTGTCTCTGGCTTCCGCGTCCGTGTGAGCCATGTCAAACAGACTGCCTACCCGGATCATGAAGAATTCATCCAGATTGCTGGTAAAAATGGCCACAAACTTCATCCGTTCCAGAAGCGGCACGGTGATATCCCGCGCCTCCTCCAGCACTCTCTGGTTGAATTTCAGCCATGACAATTCTCTGTTCTGCGTATAATTCAAAATCTCTTTTTCCATATGTTCTGACCTCGCTTTTTCTTCCTGATCCTGAAAAAAATCCAGAATCCGCCATTATTCACTCATAAGCATAACATGTTCCTTCTGCCCGTTCTATCCTGACAGTGTAAACAGCGGGTTAATTCTATGTAAAAAGAGCCAGTCTTTATTTCGCCTGGATATATCCCTTGGCCGTCAGAGCCTCGGCACACAGGACCGCACCTCCCGCGGCGCCCCGGACTGTATTGTGGGAAAGGCCGATGAATTTATAGTCATAAATGAGGTCTTCCCGCAACCGTCCGATGGTGACTCCCATGCCCCGCTCGTAGTCCACATCCAGCTTGACCTGAGGACGGTCGTCCTCTGTCAGATACCGGATGAACTGCTTGGGCGCGCTGGGAAGGTCCGCCTCCTGGGGGAATCCTTTGTAGGCTTCCAGACGCTGGATCAGCTCCTCTTTGGACGGTTTTTGCTCAAAATTGATGAACACCGCCGCGGTATGACCGTTGAGTACCGGCACCCGGACACACTGGCAGGTGATTTTCGGCGCCTGGGCCTTCACAATCTGCCCGTTTTCCACCCTTCCCAGCACCCGCAGAGGCTCCTGCTCACTTTTCTCTTCCTCTCCGCCAATATAGGGGATAATATTCTCCACCATCTCCGGCCAGTCCTTGAAGGTCTTTCCCGCGCCAGAGATTGCCTGGTAGGTGGTCACCACCAGCTCTTTGGGGCCAAATTCCTTCCATGCCGCCAGACAGGGCGCATAGCTTTGGATGGAGCAGTTTGGTTTCACTGCGATAAACCCTTTCTTCGTGCCAAGCCGCTTCTTCTGGGCTGCGATCACATCGAAATGGTCGACATTGACCTCCGGGATCACCATAGGCACATCCGGGGTCCAGCGATGCGCGCTGTTGTTGGACACCACCGGCGTCTCTGTCCTGGCGTAATCCTCTTCGATCCTGCGGATCTCATCCTTGGTCATATCCACAGCGCTGAATACAAAGTCCACACCCGCGGCTACTTTCTCCACCTCGTTGACATTCTCCACCACCAGCTGCTTTACTGCTTCCGGCATGGGGGTGTCCATCTTCCAGCGGCCGCCTATCGCTTCCTCGTATGTCCTCCCGGCGGATCGAGGACTTGCCGCCACCGTCACCACCTCATACCAGGGATGTCCGTCCAGCAGAGAGATAAATCTCTGTCCCACCATTCCTGTCGCTCCCAGAATTCCCACTCTTAATTTCTGTTTCATTTTTCGTCTCCTTCCTGCCATACTTTCTATGTTCCTATTCTATATCCATTGGTTACAAGTCACACCCACTGCCCTTCTTTAGCCACAATCCATGGCCTGATGATAAATCTTTAACACCTCTTCCATGGCCTTCCTTCCCGGCGCGCCGATGGTGGTCCGCTTATCCACGCAGGTCTTTAAGCTGATAGCATCGTAGATATCTTCCTCGAACTTGGGCGACAGCTTCCGATATTCTTCCAGAGGAAGTTCATCCAGAGCGATGCCCTTCTCGATACACAGAAGCACCAGCCGCCCCACGATCCCGTGGGCATCCCGGAACGGCACTCCCCGGTTGACCAGGTAATCCGCCGCGTCGGTGGCGTTGGTAAATCCATCCTTGGCGCTTTGCTCCATCCGCTCCCTGCGAAATTCCATGGTCCGCAGCATTCCCGCAAAGAGAGCTAGACAGCCTTTCGCCGTGTCCATGGCGTCAAAGGCCCACTCCTTATCCTCCTGCATGTCTTTATTATAAGCCAGAGGAATCCCTTTCATCGTGGTCAGCAGCGCCTGCAGGGCCCCGTATACTCTGCCGGTCTTCCCCCGCACAAGCTCCGCGATGTCCGGATTCTTCTTCTGAGGCATGATGCTGCTCCCGGTGCTGTAAGCATCGTCGATCTCCACAAACTGGTACTCATTGGAATTCCACAGGATGATCTCTTCACT
>DXGF01000082.1 GCA_019114065.1 Candidatus Dorea gallistercoris | reverse complement strand
CCTTTTCCGGCAGCTTACGTCCACCACGATCCGCTGTTTTCCCACCGATTTTTTAAGCTTGTCCAGATTCTCCCAGTGGATCTTCCCATCCCGGAAGATATAAGAAGTCACGATCACATGGCTGGCCCCGGTGTCAAGATATTCTGCCGCGTTTTCCGCCGTGATCCCGCCGCCGATCTGCAGGCCACCGGGATATACCTTCAGGGCGTTCACTGCCTGCCGCTTCGTCTCCAGATAATACTCGGAAGAAACTGGATTTAAGAGAATCACGTGTCCTCCTGTCAGCCCGTCCCGCCGGTAAAGCTTTGCGTAATATTCCGCCCCCCTCTCTGAGGCAAAGTTTTCCCTGGCCTGGTCTCCTTCATCTGTCAGGCTGCCTCCCACGATCTGCTTCACTTTTCCATTGTGGATATCGATACAGGGGCGAAATTTCATGTCAGTCTCTCCTTTCGCTAGTACCTGTTGTCAAAGATACGGGTGGATTTCTTCTCGCTTCTGGGAAGATCTCCGATGGCCACTGGTTTCACATTGGTCATGATCCCGATCTTGCTTTTAAATTCCTGCTGGATCACCTTGGCCGCCGCCTTTGGCTCTACGCCTTTGTTGATCTCAACAAACAAGGTGCATACGTCTTTGCCGTTCATATGGTCTAACATAAACTGATACTCACTGGACGCCTCTTCCACGCCTTTTAACATCTCTTCGATCTGGCTTGGGAAAATGTTGACGCCCTTTACCTTGACCATATCGTCAGTCCGGCCGATCAATGTATCAATTCTCGGGAACCTGGAACCGCAGGGACAGTCTCCCGGCACAAACCGGGTCAGGTCGTGGGTCCGATAACGGATCAGAGGCGCGCCCTGCTTGCGCAGCGTCGTGATCACCAGTTCCCCGATCTCCCCATCCGGTACGTTTTCCCCTGTCTTGGGGTCCACGATCTCAAAGTATACATAGTCATCCCAGTAGTGCATCCCACACTCATAATCGCAGCTCATGGCGATACCCGGGCCGTAGACCTCTGTCAGCCCGTAGATATCATAGAGCTGCACGCCAAGTTCCGCGGCGATCCGTTTTCTCATCTTCTCGCCCCAACGCTCTGAGCCGATCACTCCCTTCTTTAAATAAATCTGATCGGTCAGATTCCTTTTCGCGATCTCTTCCGCCAGAAGAAGTGCATAGGAGGAGGTGGCGCACAGTACCGTCGCCCTCAGATCCCGCATCATGCGAAGCTGTTTGTCGGTATTTCCCGGTCCCATAGGGATTGTCATCGCGCCTAAATGTTCCGCTCCAAGCTGGAATCCAATACCGGCCGTCCACAACCCATATCCCGGCGTGATCTGGATCCGGTCCAGAGCTGTGATCCCCGCCATCTCATAACAGCGGGCAAACATCTTCGCCCAGTCATCCACATCTTTCTGAGTGTAGGGAATGATCACCGGTGTGCCGGTGGTCCCGGAAGAAGAGTGGATGCGCACGATCTCTTCATCCGGTTCTGCCTGCAGCCCCAGGGGATAAGCATCTCTAAGATCGCCCTTCCAGGTAAACGGCAGTTTCTCAAAATCCTCCTGGCTCTTGATGGACTCCACATCGATCTCTTTGAATTTCTCTTTATAAAAACAGGGCTTTGATGTCAGCACCTTCAGATTCTCTTTGATCAGCCTGAACTGCAGTTCCGTCATTTTCATCGGCTGGTCCTCCCTTCCTTTTCCACCTCGGCTCCAAGGGCCAAGGCTTTCAGATTCATTTCCACATAAGACGGTTTTACCCGGCGGCGGATCTGGGTCTCCATCTCTTTCGGTGTGATCCCCAGCGCGCCGCTGGCTGCCGCCGCTCCAAGAAGCGCTACGTTGAGCACTTTGGGGGAACCTGCTTCCACACACAGGGCTTCCCCGTCCACCGCATACAGATGGAGGTCCTGTGTCCTTAGGAATTCCAGCATTTCCGGTCCCTCGTAGCCGTCCTGGCTCAGGATCGAAGCCGCTGATTTTACCGCTTTCTGATTCACGATCACCACGCCGCCTTCTTTGAGATAGGACAGATTCCTTACCGCCTCCGCCGGTTCAAAGGCAAGAAGCACATCCGCTTCGCCCCTAGGGATCATAGGAGAATGGACGGCCTCCCCCATGCGGACGTGACTGACCACGCTTCCCCCTCTCTGGGACATGCCTATCGTCTCAGAGGTCCTGACCTGCATCCCTTTCTCCATCGCCGCGTAAGCGATCAACTTCGAGGCAAGGATCACACCCTGTCCCCCCACACCGCACAGCAGACAATTCTTATTCATGTGACCGCACCTCCTTTATGGCGTCAAAATGACAGATCTGCGTACACAGGCCGCAGCCAAAGCAAAGAGACGGCTCAATATGCGCCTTTCCTTCCTCCGTCGCGATCGCCGGACACCCGATCTCCCGTATGCACTTGCGGCAGAAGGTACACTTGTCTCTGTCCACCTGGTACTGTCTGACCGGCTTCGTCACCGCGATGCAGGGCGACTTGAAGATCACTGCCCGGACGCCTGGGACGTCCAGCACTTCCCTCACGGCGCTGACCGCCTCCTTAAGGTTCAAAGGGTCTGCTTCCACGATCTTTGCCACGCCGATGCCTTCCAGGATCTTCCGAATACTGATCTTCTCCACGATCTCTCCCATCATGGTCCGGCCCGTTCCTGGGTGCGGCTGATGGCCGGTCATCGCCGTTGTCGAATTATCCAGCACGATCAGCACAATATCCGTCTGATTGTAGACCGCGTTCACCACACCTGTCATACCGGAAGCAAAAAATGTAGAATCCCCGATAAAGGAAAAATTCACCGCATCTGGTTCTATGATATGTAATCCCTGGGCAATGGTGACGTCTGCTCCCATACAGAGACAGGTGTCTACCATATCCAGCGGTTTCGCGTTCCCCAGTGTATAACAGCCAATATCTCCGCTGTAGACCGCTTTTCTCCCCTTTGCCGCCTGCTTTACCGCGTAGAAAGAAGCCCTGTGAGGGCAGCCCGCGCATAAGACCGGCGGACGGACGGGCAGGGTTGGCTGCTGGCTGTCCCGGGAAGGAAGGAACACCGGAACGTCTGCCAGATCCGGATATTCCGGAAGGAACACCGCCAGATCAGACCGGACACTCTCCACACTATTTTCCCCCGCGTTCTGGGTGTCGTGGGTCAGCTTCCCCTTAACCGTCACCGGCAGATGATATTTCCCCGCGATCCGCAGAAGTTCCTTCTCGATCACCGGGTCCAGTTCTTCAAAGACCAGCACTTCCGAAAGTCCTCCAAGGAAGTCTGCCGCCAGTTCTTCCGGGAACGGATGAGGCGTGCCAATTTTCAGAAGAGGGACCTCTTCCGGCAGAGATTCCTTGACATAAGCATAGGAGACACCGCCTGTGGCAACACCCTTTCCCCCTCTATTCCCCCGGCCTTTCTCCCCCTCGATCCAATTATAGGGACCGTCTGAGAACAGCCTGGAAAGTTCTTCATTTCTTGCTTCGATCTTCTTGTGATTCTGGTAGGAAAGCCTTGGAAAGATCACCCAGCGCCCGGCATCCTTGACAAATCCCTTCACCGGCGTCGGTTCTGTCTGCTCCTTTAATTCTATGGAAGCACAGCCGTGACAGACCCGGGTGGTGGGCCGCAGGATGACCGGCGTCTGGTATTCCTCTGAATAGGCAAACGCTGCCGCCACCATCTCATAAGCTTCTTCCGGGGAAGTCGGATCAAAGACCGGCAGCTTGGAAAACGCGCCAAAATGCCGGGTGTCCTGCTCCGTCTGAGAAGAGATGGGCCCCGGATCGTCTGCCACAATGATCACCATGCCGCCTTCCACACCGATATAGGCAAGGCTCATCAGCGGATCGCTGGCTACATTCAGCCCCACCTGCTTCATGGTCACCATCGTTCTCGCACCGGCATAGGAGGCGCCCGCCGCCACCTCCAGCGCCGCTTTCTCATTGACCGACCACTCAACATGGATCTTCTTATCCTCATTATTCTTCGCCACCGTCTCCAGGATCTCTGTAGATGGAGTCCCGGGGTACCCGGCCACCAGGACCACGCCCGCGTGGACAGCACCCAGACCGATGGCCTCATTTCCCATCAGTAATTCTCTCGCCATGTGATATATCTCCTTCTAGTTCTGTACTTTGAACCATCGCCAGCCCTCTCATCGCCCGGCCGGCGCTTACCCGTACAGTATATCACAATCGGGAAAACATGGGAAGAGCGGGAATCACACACAGTGCCGGACCAATTGAAAAGGAGACCGCGTCTTGTCCGGCAGTCTCCTTTTCTTGATCACATCTTCGCTTTTTGCCCGGTTATCGGTTATTGTCCGCGTTGTTCTGGTCTGTCGTGTCCTTGGCGTTGTCTTCCATGTCCTCCACGCTGTCTTTGACGCCATCCCCGATATCTTCCGCGCCGTCTCTGACATCGTCCCCGATCTCATCCAGCACGCCGTCATCCGCGGTGCCGTCCGTGGCTCCGTTCATATCGCTGTTATCCTGATCGGTCCCATTGCGATCAGCATCGTCTGTCGTCTCTGTGTTCACCGCGCCGTTATCCTGCGCGTCGCCATCGCTTCCGCAGGCGGCAAGACTCATCAGCGCTGCCGCGCAGAGAAATACTGCCAGTAATTTCTTAAACTGTTTCATGATAAAATCTCCCTTTCATGTATATTCTTTAGTTATCAGGTATTTCCTGGTGTTAGTAATATCTGCAAAATGAGAGATTCTATACTTCCTGTTTACTGGCTATTTTTGCCTGTTAAAATTTTTCTGTCAGACGGCCGCTCCGATAAGCTTTCAGAAGTTCCTCCAGATCTTTGATCTGGGCTTTCAATTCGGTTCCGATATCCGTGTCTCCCACTTTTTTGCGCCGCACCACCTGTTTCACAATGATGCTGTCTGAATGGATATCTCTTTCCTTCTCGATCGCGCTTTCCGTAGACTCAAAAGGCTCATGGGCCGCCAGGATCAGGCCATAGGAATTATAGATCAGCGTATATCCCGCGATCCCCGTCTCTTTCTGGTACGCTTTGGAGAATCCCCCGTCAATGACCAGCACTTTCCCGCCGCATTTTACCGGACTCTCCCCGTCTTTGAGCCGAACCGGCATATGGCCGTTGATGATATGGGATTCTTCCCCCTCCAGCCCAAACTCTTTCAGGATCTGGTCCATCACCTGAGGATCTTCCAGATACCGGTAATAGGGATTCTTCTTCTCTGCGTGGGTCTCTTTTTCTTTCAGAAAATACCGCTCAAAAGTTGCCATCTTATCCTTTCCGAATAAAGGTGAGTCCTGTCCCTGCCAGATGTACCACATCATATCCCGGCCCTGCCGGCGCTGCTCCTCATCCTGGGCGTAAAATCCTTTGCGTACATATTCCTCCAGAAGCTGATAAAGGCCGGCGCCCTTCCTCTTCTCTCCATAGATATCCGCCTCTTTCAGCCGGCCCTCTTCCGTGAGGGGAACACAGCCATGGTAGAGAAGATTTTTGTTGTATACCTTGTAAAGGCTTCCCTTATTCAGGAGAAACCGCATATGCTCCTGCAGTTTCCCACAGTTGCGAAATGCCTGTTCCAGCCGATCCATGATCTCCTCCTCTTCCCTGGACAGCGCGTAAGGGTCCCCGGGATCCACCGTCGGAAAATTCCGGTCCAGAAGGGCGTATACTTTCCCGTCCACTTCTACTGTTCCATTCTCATGATCGATCTTGTGCAGCAGGTTCCGCCTCTCCAGATGGAATCCCGGATTACGCATGCTGGCTTGTCCCTCCACTTTGAACTGGATCATAGAAATAGCCTTGTGCATCCGCATGTCCATAGCCCGCTCTCCTTCCCCGTGAGCCGGCGGGCTCTTGAGGGCGAAGCAGGCACAGGGGTCTTCCCGGTACGTATCCATGGCAAAAGCGGCCAGCGGCAGAAGATTGATCCCATATCCATCCTCCAGGATATCCAGATTTCCATAACGGGCACAGATGCGTATCACATTGGCGATACAGGCTCTCTGGCCTGCCGCGGCTCCCATCCAGAGCACATCGTGATTCCCCCACTGGATATCCACACTGTGATAGTCCATCAGCTTGTCCATAATGATATGGGGGCCCGGTCCCCGGTCGTAAATGTCTCCCAGGATATGCAGGTGATCTACCGTCAGCCGCTGGATCACCTTGCTGAAAGCCACGATACATTCTTCTGCCCGCCCGAGACCGATGATGGTGCTGACGATGGAATTATAGTAAGATTCCTTGTCAGTGATCTCCGGTTTCTCTGTGATCAGCTCCTCGATCACATAAGAAAACTCCTCCGGCAGCGCTTTGCGCACTTTCGACCGGGTATATTTGCTGGCTGCGCTTTTACATACCTCGATCAGACGGTACAGGGTGATCTTGTACCAGTCCTCCAGATTCTCTTCTGATCTTTTGATCCTCTCCATCTTTTCTCTTGGATAATAAATAAGAGTAGCAAGGGCCTGCTTGTCCCTGCTACTCACAGTATTTCCAAAAACATCTTCGATCTTTCTCTTTACAGAGCCGGAACCGTTCTTCAGCACATGAGAAAAAGCCTCATATTCTCCGTGAATATCAGTCAGGAAATGCTCTGTTCCTTTTGGCAGGTTCAAGATCGCCTGCAGATTGATGATCTCTGTCGATGCTTTCGCGATGGTAGGATAAAGTTCAGAAAGTCTCTTCAGATAACGTTCTTCCAAATCCCTCATAAACTCCTCCTGGTATATAATCTCATAATTTGATCCACAGCGCTTATCCCTGCTGGGCCTCGATCACATCAGCCATGTCATAGTGCCCCGCCGGTTTTCCCGCCAGGAATTTGGCGGCTTCCACAGCGCCTCTTGCGAAGATCGCCCTGGAGTAAGCTGTATGTTTGAATTCAATGACTTCGTCTGTCCCGGCGTATATCACCTCGTGGTCTCCCACGATGGTCCCGCCCCGCACCGCGGAAATGCCGATTTCTTTCGCTTCCCGCTTCTGCCGCCTCTCACTCCTGTCGTATACATAGTGGTATTCCTGTCCCAGAGCGTCATTGACCGCATCCGCCAGCGCAAGCGCGGTCCCGCTCGGCGCATCCAGCTTCTGGTTGTGATGGCGTTCCACGATCTCAATGTCAAATCCCGCCGGGGCAAGTACCTTCGAGGCATCCCGCAGCAGCTTCAGCAGCAGGTTGATGCCCATAGACATGTTGGCCGACCGCAGGACCGCCGTTTCCTTCGCCGCTTCATCCAGCTTCCCAAGCTGCTCTTTGGAAAGCCCTGTCGTGCAGAGAATCAATGGAAGTTTCTGTTCCTCTGCGTAATCCAGCAATTCATCCACGGCCGTCGCTGTGGAGAAATCGATGATCACATCCGCCTCCACATCACATGCTTTGATCTTCTCAAATACCGGGTAAGTGTTCGTCGTTCCCGGATAGGCATCCACGCCTGCCACGATCTCCATCTCCGGTTCCTTCTCTATCATCTCTGTAATCACACGGCCCATCCTTCCATTGCAGCCGTGCATGATCGCTCGTATCATCCTCTTTCTTCCTCCCGCCTCTTCTATGCCAGTTTGATCCCAAAATCTTTCATTGCCTGGACAAGCGCTTTCTCATGTTCCAGTGTGATCTGTGTAAGCGGCATCCGCAGAGGACCGCACTCGAATCCCATCAGACTTACCGCCCTCTTCACAGGGATCGGGTTCACCTCACAAAACAGCTGCTCGATCAGAGGGATCGCTTTCAGCTGAAGGGCCGCGCTTCCCGCCACGTCCCCCGCGAAATACTTTTCGCAGATATCATGGGTCTCCTGGGGCGCCACATTGGCCATGACGGAGATGACGCCTTTGCCTCCCAGAGAGAGCAGAGGCACGATCTGATCATCGTTGCCGGAGTACAGATCGATGTTCCCGTCTGTCAGCGCCATGATCTTGGCAACCTGAGAGATATTGCCGGATGCCTCCTTGACTCCCACGATATTGTCCACATTCTTCACCAGAGCAGCCACCGTCGCCGGCTCGATATTGCAACCCGTCCGGCTGGCTACGCTGTACATGATGATCGGAGCCTTCGCCTCCTTCGCCACAGCAGTATAATGGGCGATCAGTCCCGCCTGGGTCGCCTTGTTATAGTAAGGGGTCACCAGAAGGAGTCCATCCGCCCCGTAGTCCACAGCTTCCCTGGACATATCCACCGCCGTCTTCGTACAGTTGGAACCGGTCCCCGCGATCACCGGCAGCCTCCCCTTCACCCGGTCGATCACGAATTTCACACATTCCATATGTTCTTCTTCTGTCAAAGTGGCAGATTCCCCGGTCGTGCCACAGACAATGATGCTGTCCGTTCCTTTCGCGCAGTGATAGTCTATCAATTGATCCATCATATCGTAATTAATACTTCCGTCTTCGTGGAATGGTGTGACGATCGCCACTCCAGAGCCCTTAAAAATAGCCATAATTACCCTCCTGACAATTTGATTTATCAAAATTCTATCATCAATCAAATATGATGTCAATGAGGGACCGCCTAATCTTCACAGCATTCCAGTTTGCTCACGGACACCTCGTAGGCCGTCCGTTTCTCTGTCTCTGTCTCGGACAGTTTCTTCACATATTCCCGGCTCTGGATCCTGCCGATGAGCTGGACATGCTCCCCTACTTCAAAGGTAGAAGCGAATCTTGCGTTCCGCCCCCAGCAGATACAGGGAATGTAATCAGATTTCCCATACGGACGGTTCACCGCCAGAAGAAGATCCGCGATCTCCCTTCCCAGCGGCGTCTTGCGGTAGACCGGCAGCTTGCATATGTATCCATCCAGCAGGATGTTATTCGTCTTCGCTCCATCCGGCTCCTCCTCGATGAATGCCACTTCCCTGGCGAACACAGACAGCACAAGCCGGTTCTTCTGTTCCTCATGCCTGTTATAGGACCGGAACTGTCCAGTTACCATCAGGAATTCCCCGGTATAATCCTGGGACACGTCGATCAGCCGCTCTGATATCATGATCGGGATCAAGTCCCTGGAATTGCTCAGCCTTTTCACGCTCACATCCACCATATAGAATCCCTCTCCGAATACCTCATGGCTGAACGTAAAAGCGGATGCCACCTCTCCCATGATCGTTACCTGGTTGTTCTCAATGATCTTATCTGACATAATTTTACAATCTCCCTTCCTCTAAAACGTATTTCTCGGTCACTATTTAGTCTATGAAGAGAACCTGGATTTTAGAACTCAACTTTCCTGGCTCTTGTAAATTTTTAAAAATATGATACACTATTAGCGTTATACACAATGCGCACAGTATATCATAGGTAGAGAGAAGGAATATCTGTTATGAATCAAAAACGTGAAGACATCAGAAATATCGCGATCATCGCCCACGTGGACCACGGCAAGACCACCCTGGTGGACGAACTGCTCAAACAGAGCGGCGTGTTCCGCGAAAACCAGGAAGTGGCGGAACGGGTCATGGATTCCAACGCCATCGAGCGGGAGCGGGGGATCACGATCCTCTCCAAAAATACTGCTGTTTTCTATAGAGGGACCAAGATCAACATCGTAGACACACCGGGACACGCGGATTTCGGCGGCGAAGTGGAACGTGTCCTTAAGATGGTGGACGGCGTG
>DXGF01000081.1 GCA_019114065.1 Candidatus Dorea gallistercoris | reverse complement strand
GTCATCTACGAAGGAGATCTGCCGGAGATTCCCCCGGAAGGTCTTTCCGACGACTACAAAGACGTCCTATCCAGCCTCTCCGAACTGGACGATGAGGAAACCATCGACTATGTAGAGGAAAACCGCACCGGCCACATTTCCGTGGACCGGATCGCGGCCCATGAAGAAGAGATCGAAAGGCGGATGGCGGAAGAAGGATTTATCAAAGAAAAACCCGCTTCCCACAAAAGCAAAAAAAGACACGGAGCAGCTCATCCCGCCTCCCCCACAGTCAAACACGCCTCCATCGGGGAGCGTATCATCCACAAATTGCGCCGCTTCGTGCCTTGATCAAATCTCTATGTATGCTCTTTGGAGGTGGTGGACTCCTCCGCCTGGGCTTTCTTTAGGAAGTCCGCGTCCTTGGACTTGAGCCTGGGGATAAATCTCCGGGCAAACGTCCCCTTTCCCCGGTTCTTCACATAGAAATATCCGATCACCGAGAACACCAGGGCGCCAACAAAATTTACCATCATATCTTCCATGGTGTCGTAAAGTCCAACATCCAGATAGCCTCCCAGCCCCAGAGAGCTTCCATTTATCAACACATCTTCGATTCCCCGGATCCCTACCACCTGATTTGTCATTGTGGGATCCAGCGCCACCGAGTAGATCTCATGGATAATAGTGTCTTTCTGCATATCCAGATGAAAGAGGCGGTCCATGCCAAACTCAAAGAATTCCCAGATCACACCGATGGTCATAGAGAAACAAAACGCCACGATCGCCAGGAAGACCGGAGATAACTGGATGGAAAATTTCTTATTCCGGTTCAAAATATCCACAAGGGCAAACCCGATGGCCGCCATAAGAAAGCCATTCATCGTATGCAGAGCGGTATCCCACACCGGCACCTTTTCATAGTAAGCCTGGATCTCTCCTAAGATCTCCGCCGCGAAAATAAACAGCAGGATGATGATCTCCAGCACTGTGGGAAGCTCAATCTTCAGATTGACCTGGATCAGACTGGGCATGACCAGAAGGACCAGGGTCAGGAGGCATAGGAATACATTTTCAAAATTGCGGTTGAATATCTGCAGGATCATCATCAGGATCACCAGCGCCCGCAGGATCACATACACCATGAAAGAGCTTTTATGCTCCCGCAGTTCCATCTTCAGCGCTTTGCCCATGACCCGCATTCTTTTCTTCATCTTATTCATAAAAAATCACTCCCCGCCCGTTAATTCAGGAAGTTCTCAATGATCACTCCTTCCGCTTCCTCTGCCGCCATCCCCAGGGTCCGAAGCTTTGTCACCTGCTCATCATTGATCCTGCCGATGGCCGCCTCATGGATGATCCCAGCGTCCACATGCTTCGCGTCGATCTCCGGGATCGAGCATACTTCCGCCTGCTCCATGATGATGGAGTCACACTGGATATGGGCATGGCACTTGGCGTTTCCTACTGCCTTGGGGTGGAATACCTGCTTTGAAGTTCCTTTGGCCACAGAACGGGAAATGATCTGGGCCGTGCTGTCCTCTCCATTCATCTGGACCTCCATGTTGGATTCCGCGCTCTGGGCGTCATGAGTCATCAGTTTCTCCAGCACGTACAGCTTCGCGCCCGCTCCAAGATAGACGTCCGTCTCCCGCTTGGTGGAATCCACGCCTTTGATCTGGACGGTATCCAGAGTAAATACAGAGTCCTCTTCCATATAAATCTTCGTCACCGGATTCAGGACCCTTGCTCCGGTCCCTTCCCCTTCTCCGTAATGTTTTTCCTCATAACGGACATTGGCGCCCTTCCCTACATGGAACGCGTGGATCCCGTCATGACGGCTCTCATTGCAGCCGCTGTTGTGGATGCCGCAGCCTGCCACGATGGTCACGTCCGCTCCTTCCTCGATATAGAAATCATTGTATACAATGTCCGTCATCCCGGAAGCATTTACCACTACAGGGATATGCACCTGCTCGCCCTGGGTATTCCCATCGATATAAACGTCGATCCCCTGTTTATCCGTCTTCTTCTTGATCTTGATATGCTCACTGTCTCCGTGACAAAGGGCGATCCCGTTGTGGCGGAGATTAAACGCGCCCTTCTGCTGAAACCCGGCACCGTCGATCTGCGCAAGGACCTGTTTTGTGATCTGATCTAATTCTGCCATAGCTGTACTCCTTTCCTTAGTCTTCCCGCTCCATGCATACGCAGGAGTCACTGCTGTCCAAAAGAGAGGGGAGGATCTCGTCTCTGTCCCCCAACGCCGCGATCTTCCCGTCCTCAATGACCATGATCCGGTCTGCCATGCGGATGATCCGCTCCTGATGGGAAATGAGGATCAGACACTCTTCTTTTTTCTTATGGATCTTCTCAAACTGCTGGATGAGCATAGAGAAGCTCCAAAGATCGATGCCCGCCTCCGGCTCGTCGAAAATGCAGAGCTTGTGAGGTTTCGCCAGCACGGTCGCGATCTCCAGACGCTTCATTTCCCCGCCGGAGAGTGTCCCGTCGATCTCTCTGGTGATATATTCCTTCGCGCACAGTCCCACGCTGCTCAAAAGCTTACAGCATTCCGGTTCGGACAGTTCCCGTCCCGCCGCCAGGGACAACAGCTTGATCACCGTCATTCCCTTGAACCTGGGCGGCTGCTGGAACGCAAAGCCGATTCCCGCCTGGGCTCTGTGGTTGATATCATAGGAGGTAATGTCCTCCCCATCCAGCAGGATCCGGCCCCCATCGGCGGCCTCGATCCCCATCAGCACCTTGGCGAGGGTGGATTTGCCGCCTCCGTTTGGCCCGGTGATGACCAGCATCTCTCCGTCTCTGGCCTGGAAACTGATGTCCTTTACGATACTTCTTTCTATTCCATTTTCATTTACTTTAAACGTCAGATTTTTAACTTCCAGCATATACGTTTGCTCCTTTTCCTCTTTTCCTCTGTTGACTTGTTTTCTGCCGCAACGCTATTATAGTGCAAATCACGTTTCCCCGCAAGGTGGTACCCTCTAACCGATCCCGCCAAAGAAGATGCCCAGGATATAGACACAGAACGTGATCCCCACAAACAGATATTTCGTCACCGGCTCAAACCATTTCCCAAGAGGCCTTTCTCTCCCGGTCTCAACCTGGCTTCTGGCGTAACCTTTCGGGCAGGCCCAGAAGAACATGACTCCCGCGGCAAGCGCGCCCAGTGGAATGATATAGATGGAAACCGCATCCATCCAGGCTCCCACCGCATCGCCGCTTTCGATAAAAACTCCCACTAACGCCGCGGCAAGCGCCACGATCCCTACCGCCACTTTACGGGACAGCTTTAATTCTCCCTGGAGCGCCTCAATGGGCGTCTCAAACAGGTTCATCAGAGACGTTATCGCCGCAAAGAGCGCCGCCACAAAGAAGATCACCGCAAATAGATTTCCCAGGGGAAGCTGTTGAAATACTACCGGCAGAGTGATAAACATCAGCGGAGGTCCGCTGCCCACATCCAGCCCAAAGGCAAACACCGCCGGGATCACTACCATCCCCGCAAGAAGCGCGGCGCAGGTGTCGAAGAAGGCTACATTTCTAGCGCAGCCTACCACATCAATGTCCTTTTTCAGATAGCTTCCATAGACGATCGTCCCAGAGCCTGCCACGGAAAGCGAGAAAAACGCCTGCCCCAGCGCGTACACCCAGGTCTGTACGTTTCCAAGCTGATCCCATTTCGGCACAAACAGATAGCGGAAGCCCTCCGCCGCTCCGGGAAGGGTGATCACACGGATGAACAGCACTAGAAACAGGACGAAAAAGGCGGGCATCATGACTTTGTTCATCTTCTCTATCCCTTTCGCCACTCCCAGGAGCATAATGGCAAAGGTAAGCAAAAGGCCCAGCATCTGCCAGCCCACACTTCCAAAATCCACCGCAAGCGCGCCAAAATAGGCACCCATGTCTTCCACCCTGGTCAGACTGCCCGTAACGGCGCTCCACAGATATTTCAGAAACCATCCTACCACCACCGAGTAACCAATGGCGATGCCAAGAGAGCCAAGCACCGGGATCAGGCCCACCGCCTTCCCGATCTTTCTGCCCTTCCTGCCAAGCCTCATCTCCATGGCGCCCGCGAAAGCGCCCATCGGTCCGGTTCCCATCCCACGTCCAAAGGCCATTTCCCCGATCACGCCGGAGAATCCAAGCAGGATCACAAACAGGAAATAGGGAATCAGAAAAGCCGCGCCTCCAAAGGTTCCCGCCCGGTAGGGGAACATCCAGATATTTCCCATCCCTACCGCCGAACCGATACAGGCCACGATAAATCCAAGTCTTCCACTGAACTGCCCGCGTTCCTTTTTATTTTCACCCTTCATGATACACACTCCATTCCCGGCGGCAGCCGCCGCTGATATTGATATCTCATGCCCATCGCCATCAGAGGCGGGGCTTCCTCCCTTCGATAAAAAAGAAACCGCAACCCCCGCATATATCGAGAATCACGGCTTCCAAATGCGGATGACAGGAATCGAACCTGCACGGTCTCCCACCAGATCCTAAGTCTGGCGCGTCTGCCAGTTCCGCCACATCCGCACAACATAAAGCAGAGATAAATTCTGCAGGCACTAGATAATCTAATACCGAATATAGAAATGATAATATAAAAACAGGGCATTGTCAATGATTTTTCAAAAGGGACAGGGCTTTTTCAATCTGGGCCGTGGTATTTTTAAAAATACCACGGCCCCATTGACAAATCTGAAACTTGTCTGATAATATCTACATATACCCGTAAGGGTATCGCAAAGGAGGTAGGAACATGAGACAATGTATGGATGCCGACAATCTGCACCGCCGTTTGAAAAAGATCATCGGGCAGGTCCAGGCCATTGACCGCATGGTGGACGAGGATATTCCCTGCGAGGACGTCCTCTCGCAGATCAACGCCGCCAAATCTGCCCTTCACAAGGTGGGACAGATCGTGCTGGAAGGACATATCAATCACTGTGTGCGGGACGGTATCGAACATGGAGATGTCGATAAGACTTTGTCCAGCTTCACAAAAGCTGTGGAACGTTTTTCAAATATGGGCTGATGTCGGTTCCGACAGGATCAGCCCGACTTGAAGTTCGAAGCAATACCTAGGGTCACTCAGTTCTTTTCCCAGTATGCTTTCGCATTTCTTGATGCGGTAACGGACTGTATTGCGGTGAAGGTAAAGCTTGCTGGATGTCTCCGCGATGCTGCACTGGCATTCCAGGAACACCTTCAGCGTGTTCCTGAGCTCTTCTAAGGTCTCATCTTTCGGGAAGGCCAGTTCTCCCAGAAGCTGTCCGCATACACTTCTGCTCTGGTTCTTAGAGATTCCCCGCAACAGATCCAGCGCGCTTTTCGACTGATATTCCAACACATAGCCATCTAATTCCTGTTCCTTTGACCCATCCAGATTTTCTTTCACTTCCCGATAGGACAGGGGCACGGAACCGATATCGCAGATTTTAGCCCCCATAGAAAATACTACCTTCTCATGTACAGCTTCCTCCAGGCTTTCAGCCAAATGGCTCAATTTTCTTTCGATCCCCTCACAGGTTCCTTGGAGCAGAAGTACATATTGC
Source organism: Candidatus Dorea gallistercoris (assembly GCA_019114065.1). Classification (GTDB taxonomy): domain Bacteria; phylum Bacillota; class Clostridia; order Lachnospirales; family Lachnospiraceae; genus Massilistercora; species Massilistercora gallistercoris. Next base: position 5,250 of record DXGF01000081.1, on the reverse strand, counting down.
CAGTGATCGATATCGCTGAAAAATACAATGTTGTCTCCGTACTTTTCTAACACTTTTTTCTTCAGATATTCATATCCCAGGATATACTTTTCCTCCCGCTGCATAAATTGCCCCGCGTTAAACCGGTATGCGCCGAAATGAATGTATTTTCCGATAATGATCGTATAGCAGGCGCTGCTTTTCAATCCGTACCTTTTCCCCTCGACCATGATCTGGCCGGGAGGCAGACCGTCGTCTTCCGCGTTGATCATCCGCTTAAGGAAATTGTCTCTGATCTGGATCTCGTTGTAGGAACCGAAAAGATTCTTATAGAAAATGATCTCCAGAAGCAGTACGATCTCCTCCAACACAAAGGTAGAGACCGGCATCTGTTTCTCATCATCAAATACCAGGAGAAAATGGGTGTTCCCGCTGATCGACTTGATCGGATAGACGATGATCTGACGCCCTTCCTCATTCTTTATGATACTTCCCTGAGCCTCCCGCTCTTCCCAGTCTAATTCCCGGATGATTTTGATCGCCGTCTTTTCTTCTTCTTTTGTCGTTCCTCCCCTGCCGCAGATCTCGCCAAACATATCCGCGATCAGGACATGCTTGCCGATGCTGCTGTTAATGCTGCCCAGCATCCGTTTCAGAGTCGCCCCATTGATCACCAGATTGTAAAGCTTCCGCTTTATGTTCAAAGCTTCCAGAAGACCTTTGTTCTGATTGTTCCACAGGAGAGAGAGCAGCCGGTGATAAATCTTCCCCAGAGTCTCTTCCTTTGGGATCAAAATGAGTGGAAACCCCAGCCCGTCCGCGGTCTCGATCACTTTGTCATCCAGGCGGTCGATAAAACGACCCATTTTGATCGCCAGCCCCGCGCAGGGAAGCTCATTTAATCGGACGATCAGATCGCAGAGCAGTTTCTGATTGTCCTTGTAGATCATTGCCGTCGTCAGGATCAGACAATTAGCATCCACATAGGAAAAGACATCCGGGGTCTCTGTCGATTCTATGGTAGACACGGTCCGGTCAAGATCTGCCTTTTCATTCATCACCTTCAGGCCGCTGACGCTCTCATTCTCCAGCAGTTCTTTTAATGTCATCTGTATCTTCCCCCTAAACCTACCGCACGGGCCGACTTTTTAAGGGCCCTTATCAATTCAGCGCCGGCATAGACCGACGCTGTCAAAATTTCTCATGCATGAATTTTATTGTACTTTATTGTCTATTTTCTGTCAAGCAGTTACTCTTCCCCGGCCAGTCCTTCCGGAAGTCTTCCAAGTTTCGCGCGGGCACCGTATTTTCTGGCCGCGTAGATATATGCATCCATGTTTTCTCTGGGCGTTCCCATCGGTACCTGACAGCCGCTCATCAGCATATAGCCGCAGGGATTGTCGCTCCCCTCCAGGAGGCAGCGCTTTACCGCCTGTATCACATCGTGGATCGTACCTTTCTGCAGCACATCCACCGGATCCACATTCCCAGAGAGGAATACGCGGTCACCCATAACGTTTTTCGCTTCCTCCATACTCTCACAGTTATCGATGCTGAAATTCGCGACCCCCGCTTCCATGAGACCGTCCCAGATCTTCCTGGTATGTCCGCAGATGTGGACGGAGGGTTTCTGTCCAGTGATCTTTTCAATTCCGCCGATCAATTCTTTGATATATGGCTGAGAAAATTCCTGAAAATATTTTTTCCCTAAAATGTCGGAGGTCGTGACCGGGTCAGCTATGCCAACCGCGGCGCTTCCTGTCTCTTTATAAAACATGTCGATCCAGATCAGAGAATTCCTTACACACAAACGCAGCAGCCTGTGTAACTTCTCTGGTTCCCGCTGGATGTCTCGCAGGACCTTTTCGATCGGACGTACCGAGATTGCTGTGCTGAAGGGGCCTGCGCAGTCTGTAGAGATCTCCATTCCCGGGAACTTCTCCAAAAGCCGTTTCCCTTCCTCCAGCCGTTCCAGCAGAAGAGGGCTTTCTCGTATCTCCATCTCTTCCAGCGCATCCAGGTCTCCATAATCCTGCAATACATGCGTTTCCACATAATCAACCCGGTCCTCTGGATAGTTCAATTTTGAGCCCATCACCTCCGCCATGCCCCGAAGCCCCAAGGGAATCCCGATCCCCTCGATCCCGTACTCCTCTTTCTTTCGCCGGATCAGTTCCTGGCGGACTTCGAACGAACGTTTTACCTCGCCCTTCGTATAACCCCAGATATGAGTCAGCGCATCCTCTGGAGAAAGAAACCCAAAAGGCTGAAAATCTACTTCTTCCCCCTGAAGGTAAGCCTCCATCCGTTCTCCGGCGCTCATTTCTTCCGTCTGTTTACTCAATTCCCGATAAAGCTCTTCTCTGTCCACACGAACCTCCTTTGCCTTTCAACCGGCTATTTCATCTTCCTATTTCATCTTCCTATATACCCACTTGCCGACCCGCTCGATGATTTCCACAAACACCACTAAAATAGCCGCCGTGAGAAGCATCACTCCTTCATCGAACTTCTGGTATCCGTAGACCATCGCCACATTTCCAATTCCCCCGGCTCCCATGGCTCCTGCCATTGCCGTACAGCCAAGGATCGATACCATAGCCAGGATGATCCCCGAGATGATCGCTGGAAGCGCCTCCGTGAGCATGACCCGGAACACGATCTGCGCCTCTGTAACGCCAAAAGATTTCATCGCCTCGATCAGGCCCGGATCTACTTCCTGCATCGCGTTTTCAATCAGCTTCGCGATAAACGCCGCCGCTGAAACGATCAGCGGGACCACCGCCGCCCGCACACCGATAGATGTCCCCACCAGAAATCTGGTGAAGGGAAGCAGAAAGATCATCAGTATCAGGAACGGGAACGACCGGATCACATTGACTAAAAAACTGAACAACCCATACACGAACCGATTTGGATAAATTCCATCTTTGCTGGTGACCAGCAGGACAACCGCGATCAAAAAGCCAAATATCGTACCCAGCAGCGTAGTGATCGCCACCATCTGAAGGGTAGCGACAAATGCGGGAGCAAGTATCCGCTCCCAAAAATTCAATTGATACTCTGTCAAAAACCGCTCCATTACGCTCCCTCCTTTCCAGTCCCGTAATAGTGCCACCGCACTGGCTTATCGTTCAGATATGCTTCCACCCTATCCCGGTCTTTCTCCTCAAAATTCAGGATCACCGATCCCAGATATTTGTCCCGGTACCGCTCCATCTCGCTGTTAACGATCGTATAGTCCAGATTCAGGTCTCTGGCTATCTGGCTCAACAGCTTTCTCGATCCATCGCCCTCCGCCAATATGATCTGGACATTGACACCTTCCATGTCTGTCCGGAACTCTTCTTCTCCCAGAAAGGTCTTTAAGGCTTCCGGCTGGTTCATAAACATCTCGTCCACCCTTCCAGAGACTACCAGTTTCCCGGATTCCAGAAGTGTCACCTTCTCACAGACATCTTTGATCACAGACATCTGATGAGTTACGACAATGATCGTGATGCCCAGCTTTTTGTTGATATTCGACAACAGCTCCAGAATAGACCGGGTAGTGACCGGATCCAGAGCCGACGTCGCCTCATCACTTAACAGCAGCTTGGGTTCCATCGTCAGCGCCCGGGCGATCGCGACTCGCTGCTGCTGACCGCCGGACAATTCCCGCGGCCTTTGCTGCAGTTTCTCCTCGATCCCGACCAACTCCGCCAGTTCACGAACCCTCTTGTCAATCTCCACCTTGTCGTATTTCCAGCAGCGCATGGGGAAGGCGATATTTTCGTAAACCGTCTTCCTGGAAAGCATTGGGAAATGCTGGAAGATCATGGCCACTCCTTTACGGAACTGCCGCAGTTCCTTCCTCCCTAGATCCTTCACTTCCACCCCATCCACCTTAATGCTCCCCGACGAATAGCTTTCCAGGCCATTGATACAGCGCAAAAGGGTGGACTTCCCCGCTCCGCTTTTGCCAACCAACCCATAGATCTCGCCATCCGCTACCGCCAGATCAATATTATCCAGAACCTTGAGTCCTCCAAACGATTTCTCTAATTCTCTTATCTCGATCATGTTAATTCCTTTTTCAGTCCTTCCACAAATTATGGCAGACACGCGCTGTATCTGCCATAGCTGTAATATCAAGCCGTAATCTGTTTTCTGCGCCTCTTTTAAAAAACTGGTTCAAATCCAGTATCAGCACTCACATACTCCTTCGCGGAGTCAGAGGTATACGCCTCCATTACATCTTTCGCCCACTGTTCATCCTGGTTTTCCGCAAGGATACAGATTCCTTCTGCCAGAGAATCATCCACAAATCTTTCCAGACAGTTTTCCGTCGGATCCACACCCTGCTCTGCCATCGTATTAGACGTTCCGATCACAAACGTATAGTCCTCCATGTTTGTATACTTGGTGTGATCCGCGTTTATGAATTCCCAGTTGTGCGGATTTTCCATAATATCTGCGATGTCATAGAGGTCCTTCTCCTCATCGGTCAACGTGATCAGTCCCAGACCATCCAGACGTTTCAGGTCTTCACTTACGTTGGAAGCATCTGTCGCAATCCCTACCATCCCTCCATCCGGAAGTTCCTCAATGGAGTCCGCCTTGACGGAATAAAGCCCGGCCCAGAAATTCCATAGTTTCGGCTCTAACATAACAATGTCTGAACCATTTTCTTCATTATATGTATCCATAAATGGCTCATGCTGATAAAGGTTCACATCAAGGCTCCCTTCCACCAGAGCCTGATTTGGCAGAAAATAATCATCAAACGTCATAACTTCCACTTCATACCCCATCTCCTCCAGCGCTTCCACGCCAGACTCTGCCAGGGCCAGAGACACCGCCGAGGTTCCCATGACGATTTTTGTCTTTTCTCCCTCTTCTCCTCCTGTTTCTTCTGCGTTTCCTCCACATCCCACAAGCATTGCTGCCAGTAATGTTAAACACAAAAACGCACTCATTGACTTTCTTTTCACAACAATTCCTCCTTGTCACTGAAACTTAGACAATTATATCATACCAAAACATCAAAAAAAATGAGGCTTCGACAACTTTCTTATTGGTAATTGTTATATATTTATCGAGAAAATCAATGAGTGCGTTTTCAGATTTTAATTATTTCTCCTCATCGTCTTTGCACAGCGCTCCGTAAACCAGCGCCGCGATCGCGGCTCCCACCAGCGGTCCCACGATGAAAACCCATACCTGCGCGAGCGCGGTCCCATTACCGACCAGAAGCGCCGGCCCAAGGCTTCTTGCCGGGTTCACAGAAGT
>DXGF01000080.1 GCA_019114065.1 Candidatus Dorea gallistercoris | reverse complement strand
TCGATGCCGTTCCCAATGGCGGGGAGCATCTCTACAATAGAGACCTGGGCTCCTTTAGGGGCAAAGAATTCCACTACATCAAGGCCAACGGCTCCGCCGCCGATCACAACAACTTTCTTTCCCTTCATGTCTTTCGGGTAATCCTTGATCTGAGAGATCATATCAAAGATGGAGTATACATGGCTTCCTTCTTTGCCCAGGTTTTCATGGAGACCGGGAATCGGGGGCAGCAGGGGTAGGGAACCAGTGGAGTTGACGATAATGTCAGGCTTCAGGTTTTTTACAAAGTCGGCTGTGGCATCTGTTTCGGTAAATACAAATAGATTTTTGAGTTTTTGCGCTCGATGGATCAAATAGTTGGGGAAGTCTGCCAGCCGTTTTTTGTCCGGGATTTTGGAAATTTCTGCCGCAAGTCCGCCAAGATAAGGTTTCTTTTCAATAAGGAAGGTGGTGCAGCCTACTTCCGCGGCAGTACAGGCGGCTTCCAGTCCGGCGGTCCCTCCGCCGATGACGGCTACATTGCACGGCTTGGAGATCTTTTGCTTTTTATATCCTTCTCCAGTGGGCACGGCTGGGTTTACCGTACAGCGGATGGGACGGTTGATGCCGATGCGGTTTCCGGCGCAGCCGATGTTGCAGGAAATGCATTTCCGGATATCGCAGATATCTCCAAATTCCACTTTATTTACCCAGTCTGGATCCGCGATAAGACCGCGGCCCATTCCAATGATGTCCGCATCCCCTTGGGCCAGGATGCGTTCCGCGACGTGGGGATCCCGGATATTTCCGGTAGTGACGCAGAGCTTTCCATATTTTTCTTTTACGGCTTTCGCCATGTAGGAACGCCAGCCATCCGGCAGATAGTTGGCATCGATCTGGTACTGGAGGGAACCATTCAGACCCGCGGATACGTCGATCACATCCGCCTCTTCCTGGAAATACTGGAGATAGTCCAGGGTGTCCTCCAGAGAGTTGCCGCCTTCTAGAAATTCATCCGCGCTGATCCGCACAAAAACAGGAAAGAAAGGCCCTACCTGCGCCCGGACTTCCTCCAGGGCCATACGGGCGAAACGCGCCCGGTTTTCTGGAGTTCCTCCGAATTCATCAGTCCTGTGGTTTGTGAGAGGAGAGAGAAACTGACTAAGAAGGTAGGAGTGTCCGGCATGGACCTCTACCGTGTCAAAACCCGCGATCTGCGCCCTTTTGGCCGCTTCACCGTATTTTTTGACGATGCGCAGGATCTCTTCCTTCTTCAGAGGACGGGGAATATCGCCGCCTTCTTTGGAAGGAATATCGGAAGCGGATACTGGCTGCATGTTGGTTCGTACGGATTGGGCAGAGGCGCCTGCGTGGTTGATCTGGATCCCAATGCAGGCGCCGTGTTTGTGCACCGTCTCCGTCAATTTAAACAAACGGGGGATGTAGTTGTCGTGGTCGATTCGAAGCTGTGTCGTTCCGTTGGAACCCTCCGGGGAATCTACACTGGCGTTTTCTACCATAATGAGACCGGTTCCGCCTTTGGCTCTTTGTTCGTAGTAATTAATATGGAGAAAACTCATTTCTCCGCTCTGCTCCCCATAATTGGTTCCCATGGGGGTCATCATGATCCGGTTTTTCATTGTCATCCGCCGGATAGTCAATGGTTCAAAGATATGTTTATACTCGTTTTTCATAAGAATCCTCCTAAATATGTGAATAAAAAGGGAAAGAGGTTGTTTACTGACAGATTTGATATTTGATTAACAATCTGTTTTCTGCTCACATTATAGGAGAAAAGAAACCAGAGGACAAATATATATATCATGGGAAATCTATAGAAATGGACTATGAATTGTGCTATTTTATATAAAATGACGGTAAGAGGTTATTTATTAATTAACAAACAAAAATGGAGGACAAAACGATGTCAGAGAGAATTACAGGTCACACAGAGTTGATCGGGCTGATGGCGTATCCTATCCGTCATTCCAGCTCACCGGCGATGCAGAATGAAGCGTTTGCGAAATTAGGGCTTGATTACGCCTATCTTGCGTTTGAGGTAGATAATGAAACCCTGGAGGATGCGATCACAGGGCTTCGCGCGTTAAAAATGAGAGGTTCTAATGTATCTATGCCGAATAAAACAGTAGTCCATAAATATCTGGACAAGCTTTCCCCGGCAGCCCAGATGTGCGGAGCGGTCAACACGATCGTCAATGACGATGGCGTACTGACCGGCCATATTACAGATGGAGTTGGATATATGAAGGCTCTTCAGGATAATCAGATTGATGTGATCGGAAAAAAGATGACGATCGTGGGCGCGGGGGGAGCCGCCACAGCGATCGAGATCCAGGCGGCCTTGGATGGAGTGAAAGAGATATCTATCTTTAATCAGAAGGATAAGTTCTGGGAAAACGCGAAGGAGACGGTCCGCAAGATCAACGAAAAGACAGAATGTAAAGCGGCTTTGTACGATCTGGAGGACCTTGGAAAGTTGAAGGAAGAGATCGAGGATAGTTATCTGTTTGCCAACGCTACAGGGGTAGGGATGAAGCCTCTGGAAGGTCAGACCTATATCCCGGACAAATCTTTCCTAAGACCAGACCTGATCGTGACGGACGTGGTTTATTTCCCAAGAGAGACGGCGCTTCTTAAGATGGCGAAAGAAGTGGGATGTAAAACGATGAACGGCCTTGGCATGATGCTGTTCCAGGGCTCAGCGGCCTTCGAGCTGTGGACAGGCCAGCCTATGCCCATTGACTATATGAAGGAAATCCTAGACATCAGATACGAATAGAAAAGGAGAGTAAGTGTGGAAAAGAAATACATACCAAGCGCGTTGATCTTATATCTGAATTATTTTATCCACGGGATCGGGTGCTCCATCTTAAGCCAGCAGGTGGTGAAGGAAGAGCTGGTAAGTCAGTGGGGGCTCTTGGATGTTATGACGGTCACTTCTGTGGCGGCGGCCCTGGGTCTTGGCCGATTGATCTCTCTTCCCTTTGCCGGCCCGGTCTCAGACAAATTGGGGAGGAAGCTCTCCGTGCTGATCGGTGTGGCCTCCTATGTGATCTTCTTTGCAGGGATCACATTTTCCCCCAATATGCAGTTTGCCTATGTGGCGGCAGTCCTGGGAGGGATCGCTAATTCGTTCCTGGATACGGCGACCTATCCGGCAGTCACAGAGATCATTTACCGCTATACCGGAATCGCGACTATGGGGATCAAATTCTTTATCTCGATCGCCCAGCTTCTGATGCCATTTTTCTTGGGAGTGGCGGCAGGGACACAGATGTCTTATCTGGCGCTTCCGCTGGTGTCGGGGATCGCCATCGCGGTACTGGGGATCCTGGCTCTTTTTGCCCCATTGCCCGCCAAGCCAGAAAATGAGAAGTCGGAGTCCTTTATCGATAATCTCAAGAACGCGCATTTCTCCCTGGAAAGCGCGGCGCTGATCCTGATCGGGTTTACCAGTACGGCTACCTTCCAGCTCTGGCTGAACTGCGCCCAGACCTTCGGGACGGAAGTGGCTGGTATTCCTTCCGCCTCGGTTTCTATCATGCAGACGTATTATTCAGCCGGGACTATGGCGGCTCTGGTGATCACCAGCATTCTGATCGTCAAATTCCGACAGGTAAGATTCCTGGTAATCTATCCGGCGATCTCCCTGGTCATGCTGATCTTAGTGTATCTGATACGGACACCGATGATCTGCAATATAGGGGCGTTTGTGATCGGCTACTCTGCGGCGGGAGGCGTACTTCAGATGGCAACAGCCACAGTCAATGATTTGTTCCCCAAGATCAAAGGGACGATCACCAGCCTTGTCATGATCGCGTCCAGTTTGTGCAACTATACCATTCTGAGCGCGGCTTCCAAGATGTCCGCGGAGAATGTGATCGTGATGAATCTGGCGATCACTGTGATCGGTGTGCTTCTTGCTTTATTTGTAAACCTGAGATATGAAAAATTGCTGGCTGCCGTGGAAAGTCCCGGACGGCAGTAAGAAAAAGGAGGAAATAAAAAATGAGACCAGTAGTGGTGAGAAATGTAAAAATCGGGGAGGGTATCCCGAAAGTCTGCGTACCTATCGTAGGGACAACAAGGGAGGAAATCCTGGAAGCGGGGGAAAAGATCCTGGATCTTGGCGCGGATGTGGCAGAATGGCGCGTAGATTGGTACGCGGATATTTTTGACGCGGATCAGACAGAAGAGACGGCAAAGGGGCTTCGGAAGGCTTTGGGAGACATCCCCCTTCTCTTTACCTTTCGGACTGCTAAGGAAGGCGGGGAGAAGGAGATCGAGACGGCTGCCTATGCAGAACTGAATAAGAACGCCATCAAAACAGGACTGATCGACCTGGTAGATGTGGAACTGTTTACTGGGGAAAAGGAAGTTCAGGAGATTATTGAAACAGCCCATGCCTGTGGAGTGAAGGTGGTGGCTTCCAATCATGATTTCCAGAAAACC
>DXGF01000079.1 GCA_019114065.1 Candidatus Dorea gallistercoris | reverse complement strand
TTATTTGTTGACTTAGTCCTCTGTTCTCTGTATAATATGGACCAAGTCAACAATAAATATAAGAAAGGATGATCCACAATGCAAGAAATTGACAGTATTACTGAAATCCGCGGATTCAACCGGTTCTATACCGGCATTCTCGGACTGTTGGACCAGCATATCCTAGACTCCGGCTATTCCCTGACAGAGGCAAGAGTCATCTTCGAGATCAGCAAGACCGACGCCTGCACTGCCAGCCAGTTGTGTTCCACCCTGGATATCGACCGCAGCTATATGAGCAGGATCATAAAACACTTTGAAAAAGACGGGCTGATCGCTCGCAGGGCAGACGCCCATGACATGCGCAACATAGAAATCCAGCTTACCGATCAGGGAATGAAGGTATTCCAGGAATTAGAGGAGCGTTCCAACGCCCAGATCCGGAGGATCATTTCCAAATTAAGCTCCAAAGAATGTGAGCAGTTGATCCATGGGATGCGGACGGTCAAAAAATATTTTTCCGCAGCCACCAAAACCATTACTGTCCGCGCCTTCCAGGAAAAGGATGTGGAATATATCATAGACAGGCAGTTGTCCCTCTATCAGGCAGAGAGACATTTTGAGACAGAGACTTGGAAAAAATATCTTAGACAGGGAGTTTGGGAGCTGGTCAAGAATTTTGATGTCCAAAAGGACCAGATCTTCATATCAGAATGTGACGGAAGCCCTTCCGGCTGCATTGCCGTCACCCACACGAAAGATGGCACCGCTCAATTGCGGTATTTTTTCTTAGAGCCGGAATTTCGCGGGCTCGGACTTGGGACTACTCTTTTAAATAAGGCCCTGGACTTCTGCCGGGAGAAGAAATATCCCCATGTATTTCTATGGACGGTAAGCGCCCAGGCGTCTGCCAGGAAGCTCTACAGAAAGGCCGGTTTCGAGATTACCGAGACCAGTCGGAACGATACTTGGGGCACTCCTGTGTTAGAGGAGAAGTGGGAGCGGGAACTTTAATCTTTTCCTCTTAATCGAAAAAATGCCGAACCGGCTTTGTGCCAGTTCGGCTTCTTCGTTCAATGATCTGCTTTTTTGATCCGGCCGAGCGTTGCCAGAAGGCTTCCAGCCAGCACATAGAAATCCGCCAGATTTGCTGTGATCCTGGAGAGCCATTTGGATCTGCTCTTAAATCCGATATAATCGATCACTTTCCCCCTGATCACCCGGTCGTAGATATTGCTGAACGCCCCGGCGCTCAGAAGAGTGATCCCCAGCTTCTCCAGCCTTCTCCCCCTCTCAAGGAACAGCCGCAGGTTATAGACCAGCAGCACCGCTCCAAGGGCCAGGGAACTTCTCCTCACCAATCCGGGATAGTGATCCAGCGCATCCAGGAGGAATCCTTTGTTATATACCTTGCGGAACACCACATGCGCCGCCCTAGTATCCCGCTCTTCTTTTTCGTCAAAAAAGTCTTCGATGTACTGCTTCACCCCCATGTCCACACAGACCAGCACAAAGAAAAAACCTGCCAGCGCGGGGATCATCAGAACACTCCCTTGATCCTGACGATCTCTTCTTCCTGCCGCTCGATCTCTTCTGTGCGGCTCTCAATGGACTCACACAGTGAAATCCAGTCCAGATCGGTGATCTCGCCTTTCTGAAATTTGTCATATGCCATCCTTCCGATATCCATCAAGTCTCTCTCGTTGGCCCGTTTTAACGAACGGATCTGCCCTTTGATCTTCTGGATCTCAATAGTATCTTCCGCTTTCTTTCCCAGATCTTCCGCTGTATCCGCGATCTTTTTCCCAAGTTCATCAAAAAAATCTGCCATCTTCCATCTCTCCTTTAGTCCTGCATCGTATTTCTCTACAGCCTTCTTAAGCGGTCCAGCGACTGGTAGACATTCATCCTTCCATACCCCCACTCCCGGTTGGGATACTGTGAGAAGTTATCCTGTTCTGTCCCCAGGATGATGATACCTGCCACCGCACTGGTCGTGATTCCCATTGCCATGGGCTGCTCCCCCAGCCACTGCATGATCAGCGCGCAGGCACCGGCCGCGATGCCGACCGCGGCACTGGATCCGCTCCGTTCCACAAACCTTCCGTTTTCTCCCAGACCGGTGATATCCACTCCGGGCACCGCAAAATCAGGCTTTACCAATCCACCTCTAGTATACCCTCTCCCAGAGCGAATATCAACACCATTATCCTCTCCGTCATAGAAGGCCGCTGTGATGGCGTCTTCTGTACTGCCAGGCTCTGTCAGCGTCGTATTGGGATCTGCCTCCAGGAAATACACACCGCTGCTCAAAAATTCCCGGACCGGCAGCCAGATATGGAAATCTCCTTCTGAGATCTGGATCGCTTCCACTCCGATCTTCCAGATTCCGCCCGCCGGATTCTGAAACCGGAAAAAGATCAATTGAGAATCTTCATTTTCGATGAGAAGACGGTACTCCACATCGACCCTGGTCCCGTCAAAAGGAAAATTCAGCCGGTACATGCTTCCCTGTCTGAGGGAAATGATCGGGCTTTTCTCCCCGGAAGGGGACACCAGGTAGGCGGTTACGATATTAGGCAGCGTGGTCCAGATCTCCGCCGCGAATCCATCTATTCCTTCCTCCACTCGAATCTCAGCTTCCCTGACACTTCCGGCGGATTCCAGCCTCCCGTAATAGTGGTGCCTTTCCGCGGCTTCATTCCCTCCGCCGATCACCACACACCGGTCGATGGTATTGGCGTACTCTCTCAGGATCCTGGACAGCACGGTTCCCCCATTATGTCCTCCAAAACTCGTCCCCAACGCCACACAGAGGACCAGAGGCATCTCCAGCCGGTCTGCCAGATGATTTAAATAATGGAGGCCCTGTATGATATCATTCTCCTGATAACAGACCGCTCCCGGCCGTATGGCATAGAACTCCTTCAGATAATCTTTGGCCTCTTTCAGCTTCACTACCCCGATGGCGCACCCAGGCGCAGCTCCGGAAAACCTTTCCTGAGTAACCGGGTTTCCCGTCGCGATGCTGGCCAGGAATGTACCATGGCTATTTTCATCCTGGGTGGGGACGATCTCTTCCGGCTCCTCTGCCCGGAGCGCTTCATTGATCTTTTCCCGGCTATATTCACTTCCATAGAAAAATCCCTCCGGCGGTGTTCCTGTCTGGATCGTTTGATCCCAGATCCCCGCGATCCTGGTAGTCCCGTCCAGATTTCGAAAAATCTCATTGGTATAGTCTATCCCTGTATCCACAAATCCGATCATCACCCCTCTGCCGTCCAGATTCAGCGCCGGATAGTTCTGCACCGTACTGATCCCCGCCTCGTTCAGCGCCCCCATATCCAGGAGGCCATAGCACTGCGGGATCGAGGGATACCCATAGTTCTCAAACGTAAGTTCTCCTGTGACCTGCCGGTCCACAGACACGATCCGATAGCCAAACTGCGCCTCCTGCACGCAGAGTCTGTCATCAGCGGCCGGAAGTCTTGCGTCCTTCCGATAACCGGGTATGATGAAGTCCCAATAGTCCTGGGACAGGATTTTCTCTCTGCAGGCTTCCAGTTTCATAAAAACACCTCATATACTTTTTTTCAGTATATGAGGCACTTTATTCCACTTATGTCTTTTCTCCCGGATCTAGGGAAGTCTTGCCACCCGCTGTCCCCGCAGCGTGATGATCGGCCCCCCGGTCCCCTCGATGTAATCTTTTGTGATGGTCACCTGACCGATATTGTCATCTTTGGGGATCTCATACATGATATCTAGCATGAATTCTTCGATGATGGCTCTCAAAGCTCTGGCTCCGGTATCTTTCTCCATCGCCTTTCTGGCGATGGCCTCCAGCGCTTCCTCCTCAAAATCCAGCTTTACCTCATCCAGGGCAAGGAGCTTTTGATACTGCTTTAAGATCGCGTTCCTTGGCTCTTTCAAAATCTTCACCAGCATATCCTCATTCATTCCCTGCAGGGTAAAGATGATGGGAAGCCGGCCCAGGAATTCCGGGATCATCCCAAAATTGCGCAGGTCCTCCACCGTCACTTTCTCCAAGATCGTCTTATCCCGGTTATATTTATCCTTCAGGTCCGCGCCAAATCCTATGGAGGACTGCTTGGTCAGGCGCTCCTTGATGATCCCTTCCAGATCCGGGAACGCGCCTCCGCAGATAAACAGGATATTCCTTGTATTCACAGTAGTCAGAGGTACCATGGCATTTTTGCTGTTGGCGCCTACCGGCACTTCCACGTCGCTTCCCTCCAAAAGTTTCAACATTCCCTGCTGGACGGATTCGCCGCTGACATCTCTCTGATTGGAATTTCTCTTTTTGGCGATCTTGTCGATCTCGTCGATAAAGATGATACCCTGCTCCGCCTTCTCCACGTCGTTATCTGCCGCCGCGAGAAGCTTGGATACTACGCTTTCTATATCGTCTCCTATGTAGCCGGCTTCCGTAAGGGAGGTGGCGTCTGTGATTGCCAGAGGCACGTCCAGAAGCTTGGCCAGTGTCTTTACCAGATAGGTCTTTCCAGACCCGGTCGGCCCGATCATCAGCATGTTGGATTTCTCGATCTCAATGTCATCCATGGTATCTGTGGCCACCCGCTTATAGTGGTTATAGACCGCTACCGACATGGCCTTCTTGGCATGTTCCTGCCCTACCACATACTCATCTAACTGGGACTTGATCTTATGGGGCGCCGGCAGTCTCTTTAAATCTACCAGAGGAACCCTTTCTTCCCCTTCCTTTTTCTTCTTGACCTTCTGCTGCTTTGGCACCGACTGCTCCAGATCGGATAGATTCATAAACTGTACTCCCGGCGGAAGATTGTTCATAAGCTGGGAATAATCAATCTGGCCGCTGGTCATGAAGTCGAAGCTCTTCTGCATGCAATCCCGGCATACGCACATATTGTTGGGAAGATCGATCATCTTGCCGGCCACGCTCTCTGGCCTATGGCACACAGAGCAGACCTTCTCGTATTTCGTGTCATCGTCTTTCTCTTCCACAGTTCCCTGTACATTCTCTGTCTTCTCTATTTCCTGCTCATTTCTGTTCTCTTGCTCAGACATATTCGTCTCCTTCTTTCTGTCAGGCCGTTCTTTTAAGTCATCTTCAGGAATTCTTCTTCTGAAATAATGGGAATCCCAAGTTCTCTGGCCTTTTTATTCTTCGATGATGTGGATGTCACGTCATTGTTGATCAGGTAATCTGTCTTGGACGTGACGGAACCCGTCACTTTCCCGCCAAGGCTTTCGATCAGCGTCTTCACCTCGCCCCGGTTGGCGAAATGTTCCACGCTGCCGGTGATCACAAAGGTCTTTCCTTCCAGCGTCTGGGCCGCTCCTGCTCCTTCCTCCTCCACAATAGTCAGTTCTTTCAGCAGATGCTCCAGCCGTTCCACATGGGTCCGGTCAGCGAAATATTCTACAAATGTCCCGGCGATCACGCCTCCGATGCCGGAGATCCCGCTTAATTCTTCCTCGTCCGCGGCCAGCATACGAGTCAGGTCATAGCTGAAGGCCTTGCAGATCATCCTTGCGTTGGCAAGGCCGATATTAGCAATTCCCAGGCTATAGATCACTCTGGGCAGAGTGGTGGTCCTGGCCTTCTCAATACTTGCCGCCAGATTATTGTATGATTTCTCTCCAAATCCCTCCATAGCCTGTATCTCTTCCTGATACCGGTCCAGATGAAAGATGTCCGCATATTCCCGGACAAACCCGCGGGAAATGAATTTCTCCAGCGTAGACTCCGAAAGCCCCTCGATATTCATGGCATCCCGGCTGACAAACAGGGTAAACGCCTTCACATGCTTCGCCTGGCAGTCCAGATTGGTACAGTAGAGGGTCTTTGTGTTCCCCTCCTGCCGGATCTCTGTCTTCCCGCCACAGACCGGACATGCTTTGGGAATGCCCCTGACCCCGCTGCGGGTGAGATTCCGTGCGATCTGCGGGATGATCATATTCGCTTTGTACACCTCGATCTCATCCCCCACGCCCAGTTCCAGTTCCTCCATGATACTGATGTTATGGACGCTGGCCCGGCTCACTGTTGTACCTTCCAGTTCTACGGGTTCGAATATGGCCACCGGATTGATCAATCCTGTCCTGGATGGGCTCCACTCGATCGTAAGGAGTTTTGTCCTTCTGGTCTCGTCCGCCCATTTAAAGGCGATGGAATCCCTCGGAAACTTGGCTGTATGCCCCAGAGACTGGCCATACTCTATATCATCATATATTAACACGAGTCCGTCCGATGGGAAATTGTTCCCCGCGATTTTTTCGGAAAATTTAATAACTTCCTCCTCCACGGTGTCCCTGGTGACCTGGTGATACTCCACCGTTTCAAAGCCTTCCTGCTGCAGCCATTCCATCTGGCTTGCCCTGGAATTGTGGAAATCCACCCCCGGGGCGCGGACCAGGGAAAAAGCAAAGAAACGCACGTTCCGCTTGGCCGTGATCTCATTGTTCAGCTGTCGTACCGAACCGCTGCACAGATTCCTGGGGTTTTTATATTTCGCCTGAACATCTGTGATCTCCTCGTTGATCCGCTCGAAGTCTTTGTATCCGATCACCGCTTCCCCCCGGAGGATCAATTCTCCCTGATAGGGGATCTTCAGAGGGATATTGCGGAACACTCTGGCATTGTTGGTAATGACCTCTCCTACCTCCCCATTTCCCCTGGTAACAGCCTTCACAAGCTCCCCGCCCTGGAAGGTGAGGACGATCGTCAGGCCATCCAGCTTCCAGGACATCAGGGCTTTCTGATCTCCCAGGAATTCTTTCAGTCCCTCTACGTCCTTTGTCTTGTCCAGAGACAGCATGGGCTCCTCATGGCGCTCTTTGGGAAGTTCACTCAAGACCTCATATCCCACATTCACCGTAGGACTGTCTGACAGTGTGATCCCCAGCTCTTTCTCCAGTTCCACAAGTTCATCATATAAGCTGTCATACTCATAGTTGCTCATGATCTCCTGGGCATCCTGATAGTAGGCCTTCCCTGCTTTATTGAGAAGTTCTACCAACTCCTGCATCCGTTTTTGTTTCTGTCTGTTCATATAAGCCTCTGACCTCTTCCTCCGTCAATGTCCGGTATGCTCCCGGCTTCAGACTTCCTAAATTGATGTTTATGATCCTTACTCTAACCAATTTCTCGACTTGATATCCAAATACCTGGCACATCCGGCGGATCTGACGGTTTAATCCCTGGGTAAGTACGATGCGGAAGGTATATTTCCCGATCTTCTCCACCGGACAGGGTCTGGTCACCACATCCAGACCTTTCTCTCTGTCTGTGATATGAACACCCTCTCTCATGCCTTCCAGAAATTCTTCCGTCAGCGGCCGGTCTACCGTTACCCGGTACTCCTTTTCATGAAAATACCGGGCCCGCATCATGCGGTTGATCAGCTCCCCGTCATTGGTCATGATAAGAAGCCCTTCCGAATCCTTGTCCAACCGCCCGGCATAGGTGACACGCACCGGATAATCCAGATATCTTGCCGTGCTTTTCCGTTCTCTCTTATCTTCTGTACACACGATCCCAGCCGGTTTATAGAAAGCCAATACTACTTTTTTCTCTCTGCCAGCGATCAACTTCTTCCCTACCCGGACCTGTTGACCTTCTTCCACCTGCATTCCCGGCACCGCCTTTCGCCCGTCCACCGTCACGCGCCCCGCCTGGATCAGCCGGTCCGCTTCCCGCCGGGAGCATATGCCGGCCTCACTTAAATATTTATTCAATCGTACCATGATCCAACACTCCAGATTCTTCCTCCGCCAAAACATCAGCAATCGAATTATCTGTAACAAAGGTATTTACATTATACAGGAACAAAATATCCGTGATTCCATAGCTTTCTACAAGACTGTCAACATTCTCATAATAGTATCTTGGGTCTACCATGATAATATTCTGATAATATGGAAGCAAAAACTGGACAAAACAATTGGCATAAGAATCCTTGAAGATCAGAAGATTCTTCCGTTCCTGCTGAGTCGTTCCAATATCGATTCTGGCATGGTTTCCGCCAAAAAATACGGTATATTTATCTTTTTCTTTCAGACTTGTACTGTCATAGATAGATGTGGATTTCTCGCCCTCTTCTACGTAAGAGACTACATAGTCCACTTCCTGATTCTTGGGCTGATAGACTTGGACCAGATCTTCTGAGCCATGGTATCCGCTTTTTGAAGCAAGAGTTCCTTGAAAATCACTGGCTACTGTATGGATGATATATTCAGATTCCACATTTTCGATCCCCATCACACCGGCTGCCTCCTCAAAGGCATACCTGGCTCCAAGACTGGTCCAGTGATGATCCGTCTTGTAATAGATCTCTTCCTCTGCGTGCTGCCGCAGCGCATCTGTGACATCAATGTCTGTGATCGAACCGCCTTCCATTTCCCGGATCTTCTTAAGATCATCTGCCTGATTTCGGACCGGTGCCTGGGCCGGGAGACGATCCTCTAAAATATAATAAGCATTGGGTATCAGACACATATATGTGGGAATCTCCGAATGGCGCTCAGCAAAGTCTGAGATTGCGGCCATATTCCGTTCTACACTTTCCCAATCTGGCTGGTCCGGCTTCTCGATCAGATATCCTTTTTTTCCAAGATAAACTCCATTCGATTCTTTCTTACCCAGGAAACGATCTTCATATAGTTTCAGTGTTATCCACTGATTCCTGGCAAAAAATTGATCTGAAACATAGGTCTCAAAGTCTGTCATAAAATCTCCGCTTTTGACCGCCTCCCAGGTAAGTTTAGGCCTGCTGGCGAGCATACGGTTCTCTTCATCTGAGAACTCCTGATCTCTCTTTATCACATTCAGCAGAACAAAGACTAGAAGCAGCACCACGAATACTCTGGCAAGCCTGTGGTAAAACTTTACCTGGATCTTTCTGCTTCTTTTCCCTGTCTGCTTTTTTCTTTCTTCTCTTTGCGTCATTTTCCGTTTATCCTTCTAAAATCTAAAATATAAGAATGGATTGTACGTGGCATTCACCAG
>DXGF01000078.1 GCA_019114065.1 Candidatus Dorea gallistercoris | reverse complement strand
TCAGCTTTATCTGCTGGCCCTATTGCTTCCGGCGAATTATATCCGTCTGACAGAGTACTCCCGAAGATTTCAGAATTGTTTTATTGTGGGAGCGTGCTGCGCCAGTATCGCAGGATATATGATATCAGATGAATTGATCGACCACATGATTGTTCCACTCAGACGAATAGATGAAAAAACGGAGACCATTTTTACGTTTATCAATGCAGCAGGAAGCCTGTCGCTGTTGTCTTATGTGAGCGGTCTGTTTGCGAAGAGTTATCAGGAGGAATTTGTCAGACTGTTTAGAAGGAACCAGGAATTAAACCAGAAAGCTTTTCAGGATGAGCTGACCAAGCTGCTGAATCGCAGAGGGGGGATAATGGCTCTGAAACAAAGGTATCAAGCATGGGCGAAGCTGGGAGAGACATTGACAGTCGCGGTCGCTGATATTGACCATTTTAAAGAGATCAATGACGGATTCGGACATGAAGCCGGGGATCAGGTCCTGACTCAATTGGGAAGTATAATGAAGGAATTTCTGCCTGACGGGGCTGTGGCATGCCGGTGGGGAGGAGAGGAGTTTTTGCTTTTGCTGCCGGGATCTCTGGAAACATCGGGCGGCATATTGGAGTCTTTGCGGGAGCAGGTGGGGAAGCAGAGATTCTTATGGCAGAATAAAGAATGGAAGGTTACGATTACCATAGGGGCGGCTTTTGCTGGAGAGACAGAATCCTCCAAAGAACTGCTCCAGCTTGCGGACAGCAGACTGTACTATGGAAAAAAGCACGGTAGGAATCAAGTGATCTTGAAGGGGTTTATATAAAAAACGCAGACAGCAGACAGAACGGGCCATATAAGGCGTTGTCTGCTGTCTGCGTTTTCTTCATAGCAGAAGATGGGATCAAGCGAGGTTTATTTTGGAAAGTGCGGCCTCATCCGCCACGATCGTCGTATCTCTGTGAAGCTGAAGTACAGAAGCTGGCACTTGTGGAGTGATCGGCCCACGGACTACTTTCTCCAGAATCTCAGATTTGTCCTCTCCGCTGACAACGACCAGTATTTTCTTTGCTTTCATGATGCTGCCGATGCCCATGGTATATGCTTGGCGGGGAACGTCGGCCTCCGACTCAAAGAAACGTTTGTTGGCGTTGATGGTGCTTTCTGTCAAGTCCACACACTGTGTACCGCAGGCAAAAGCATCTGAAGGCTCATTAAACCCAATGTGGCCGTTGTGGCCCAGGCCCAGAAGCTGCAGATCGATGCCGCCGGCATTTTCGATGATCTGGTCATAATCCTGGCAGGCTTTAGCAGAATCCGGCTCCAGACCGTTGGGAACGAAAGTTCGTGTCTTGTCGATATTAACATGATCAAACAGGTTGGTGTTCATGAAATACCGATAGCTTTGGTCATTTTTGCCGCTCAGTCCCCGGTATTCGTCCAGGTTAATGCTGGTAATGCCGGAAAAATCCAGATCTCCCCTTTTATACCATTCGATTAGATTCTGGTAGGTCCCCACCGGGGAGGATCCTGTGGCAAGTCCCAGAACACAGTGAGGGTCCATCAGGATTTGAGCCGCGATGATATTTGCGGCTTTGCGGCTTAGATCAGAATAATCTTTTGCTTTGCAGATAATCATACATTCATACCTCTCTTTGATTTGATATTCAGCGGAAAAAATCCCTTACTTCTAAGTATACTGATTTGGTCGATGTTTGCAACCAGATTTTGCGGGGGAGATAAGAATTTCCTGGGGCGGGTGTGACTTGGAACCACGGTGGAAATGATTGCGGGAGAAGGGCGGATGCGCTATAATGAAGGAAGAAAAAGGCGAAAGTCAGCCTTATGGAGGAAAATGTATGATCATTAAGAATGTAAAGGTCTTCACGGAAGGTCAGATCTTCCAAGAGGGTGAGATCCATGTGGTGGAAGATAAATTTGAAAATACGGGGGGAGATAAGGATGGAAAAGTGCTGGATGGGGAAGGCTGCTTTGCTATTCCAGGACTGATCGATCTTCATTTTCATGGGTGTAAAGGTTATGATTTCTGTGACGGGACCTTAGAAGCGATCCAGGAGATCGCCCGATATGAGGCTTCCGTGGGAGTGACCGCCATTGCGCCGGCCACCATGACGCTTCCGGTGGAAGAGCTGGAAAGAATCCTGAAAGTGGCGGCAGAGTATCGGAGAAGCCCTCATGAGGGCGCGGACCTGGTGGGGATCAACATGGAAGGGCCGTTCATCAGTAAGGAGAAGAAAGGCGCTCAGGATGCCAGGAACATCATCCCCTGCGATGCGGAGGTGTGCAGACGGTTTCTGAAAGCATCGGAAGGACTGGTAAAATTTGTGGGGATCGCGCCGGAGTGCAGCCCAGAGGCGGAGGCATTTATCAGGGAGGTCAAAGACGAGGTGCAGATTTCCCTGGCTCACACCAACGCGGACTATGACAGCGCAATGAAGGCATTTGCGGCAGGGGCCTCCCATGCGGTGCACTTATATAACGCGATGCCGCCCTTTACCCACCGGGCGCCAGGGGTAGTGGGAGCGGTGGCGGACAGCCCGCAGGTGATGGCCGAGATCATATGCGATGGTGTGCATATCCACCCAGCGGCAGTCCGGGCTGCCTTCCAGATGCTGGGAGCAGACCGGATGATTCTGATCAGTGACAGCATGAGGGCCGCAGGAATGCCGGATGGCCAGTATACCTTAGGCGGATTGGATGTAAACGTGTCCGGGAACCGGGCAACACTGGTGTCAGACGGGGCGCTGGCCGGCTCCGTGACCAATCTTATGGACTGCATGCGGACCGCGGTAAAAGAAATGGGACTTCCATTGGAAACCGCGGTGGCCTGCGCCACCAAAAATCCGGCCAAGAGCCTTGGGATCTATGACCAGTACGGCTCGAT
>DXGF01000011.1 GCA_019114065.1 Candidatus Dorea gallistercoris | reverse complement strand
GAACACGCTTCTGGATTACTGGAGGAAGCTGCATAGGGAGAAAGGCTATGTGGAGGTATCCACACCGATCATTTTAAGCCGCCATCTGTGGGAGAATTCCGGTCACTGGGATCATTATAAAAATAATATGTATACAACGGTGATCGATGAGGAGGACTATGCGGTAAAACCAATGAACTGCCCGGGCGGGATGCTGGTCTATCGGTCAGAACCCCGTTCCTATAAGGATCTGCCGATCCGGATGGGTGAACTGGGGATCGTTCACCGGCATGAGAAGTCCGGTCAGCTCCATGGTCTCATGCGTGTCAGATGCTTCACTCAGGACGATGCCCATATCTTTATGACACCGGAGCAGATCCGGGATGAGATCAAAGGCGTGGCGGGGTTGATCGATGAGATCTACAGTCTCTTTGGTTTCAAATACCACGTAGAACTTTCCACCAGGCCGGAGGACAGCATGGGCAGTGACGAGGACTGGGAGATGGCAACGGAAGGATTAAGAGGCGCGCTGGATGATATGGGACTGGACTATATTGTCAATGAAGGCGACGGCGCGTTCTACGGGCCAAAGATCGACTTCCACCTGGAGGATTCCATCGGAAGGACCTGGCAGTGCGGAACCATTCAGCTGGATATGCAGATGCCTCAGCGGTTTGACCTGGAGTACACGGGAGCGGATGGAGAGAAACACCGGCCGATCATGATCCACCGGGTGGCATTTGGCTCCATTGAGCGGTTCATCGGAATCCTGATCGAGCATTTTGCCGGCGCGTTCCCTACCTGGCTGGCGCCGGTGCAGGTAAAAGTGCTTCCGATCTCAGATAAACACATGGATTACGCCCAGAGAGTATACGCGGATCTGGAAAAGGCCGGTATCCGCGCGGAGATCGACACAAGGGCAGAGAAGATCGGTTATAAGATCCGGGAAGCCCAGATGCAGAAGATCCCTTATATGCTGGTGGTCGGAGCCAAGGAAGAAGAGACTGGAAAGGTTTCCGTGAGAAGCCGGTTCGCAGGAGATGAAGGGCAGAAGGATCTGGCTGGTTTTATAGAGGAGATCCAGAAGGAAATCCAGGAGAAGGCTATCCGGGAAGTGAAGACAGAAGAGTAACACTGAAAAAGCGGCTTGCTCTAAGGAATAGATTCCGAAAAGCCGGACATACTATCCTTGATACCGCCATTGGCGAGAAAAGGAGGGATAGTATGCCAGAATTAAAATGTACTGTACAGACCTGTGCTCATAATCAGGATTATTACTGCAAGCTGGATAAGATCGTGGTGGGAGGCGACAGCGCGAAGAAAGCGGCGGATACCTGCTGCGACAGCTTCACAGAGAAGAAAGAGGGATCCTATTCGAATCAGATGGGAAATGCCACCGCGACCTGTGGCATCGACTGTAAGGCGACAGAGTGCATGTATAATGAGAACTGTGTCTGTCACGCGGGAAAGATCAGTGTGGAAGGCGGGAATGCCTGCTGCTGTGAGCAGACAGAGTGCGCGACCTTCAGTTGCTGATCGTCCCAATAAAAGTTCAAAAAAGAATCATAAAAAGGAAGGCGGACTGCGCCTTCCTTTTTGATTCGATCCTTGATTCAAACGTATCGTCTAAAATGGAGTGCCGATCATATCGTAAGGGGTTACCTGATAGACATAATAATTCAGCCAGTTGGTATACAGATTATTGGCCGCCGCCCGCCAGGTGAGAAGCGGTTTGTTCTCCGGGTCATCCCCCGGGTAATAATTCTTCGGCATCTCAATGGGAAGTTCCTTGGACAGATCCCGCTTATATTCGGTGTCCAGAGTGATCCGGTCATATTCCGGATGTCCCATGACGAAGATCTGTCTGCCGTTTTCCGCCATGGCAAGGAACAGCCCCGCCTCCTTGGACTCTGCCAGTATGGTCAGACGGGAGTCTTTCCTGACTGCTTCCAGAGGAATCTCTGTATGCCGGGAGTGGGGAGCCAGAAAGACATCGTCAAACCCGCGCACCAGCGGAATCTTCCGATTCAAAACTTTATGCCAGAAGACGCCGAATACCTTCTGATCCATGGATACTTTATCGATCCCATAGTGATAGTAAATGCCTGCCTGAGCCCCCCAGCACAGATGGAGGGTGGAAGTGACATGGGTCTTGCTCCACTCCATGATCTCCTTTAATTCCTCCCAGTAGTCCACATCCTCAAAGGGCATCTGTTCTACCGGCGCTCCGGTGATGATAAAGCCGTCGAAGTTCTGTTCTTTGATCTCACAGAACTTCTGATAAAATTTATTTAAATGGCTGGTAGGCGTATTTTTTGACTGGTGGCTGGAAACCGTGACAAAAACCACATCCACCTGAAGGGGTGTGTTGGAAAGAGAACGCAGGATCTGCAGTTCCGTATCCTCCTTTAAGGGCATCAGATTCAAAAGTCCGATCTTGATGGGGCGGATATCCTGATGTATCGCCCGATGCTCATCCATGACAAAGATATTCTCTCTTTCCAGGATTTCCTTTACCGGCAGATCATTTTGCACTCGGATTGGCATAGCACACGTTCCTCCTTTCTTCTTTCGCGCATAGGGTTATTATACCCTGTCAGGAAATGAGCGTCAACCAAAAGAGTTGGAATGGGAGGTTTACAGATTCCACAGAAAATGATATAGTATGAATATACAAATAACATTTTGGAAATCCGCGCTGCGCGCGGGACAAACAAGCGGGGAGAAGAAGAATATGGAGTGTGTCTACGCATCGAAACTCACAAAAGAAAAGATCTGGCCTGATTTTCTGGATCATTTTAAGAGCCCGGTGACAGCGGCATCCTACGCATCTGATATCAAGGAGATCATGGAACACTTTCAGCGGGATTTCTGGATGATCCGGGAAGTGGAGACGGCCACATATTTTCAATGGATGGAGAATAGGGTAAAACAAGGGGACTTAAGTCCTGCCACTATGGCGAAAAAGTTTCGGGAACTCCATTCTTTCGCCGGATTCGCATGTGAGAACAGGGAAAAATACAGGATCGGGAAAGGGTATCGGGACTATTATCGGCCCTATCTTCGGTTGACAGAGAAACCGGCTCCCTTTGCCAGAGTTGTCCCGCCGGAGCATATCGACCGCCTTCTGGCCGCGTCAGAAGAGGATCTGACGGCTTACGGTCTCATTCTTCTTCTCTATCGTGGGGGACTGACATCGACAGAGATCACCTGGCTGCGGCCTGAGGATTTTATTCTTTATGAGGACGGGATGTACGCGGCGGTCAGGGGACGCAGAGAACTTTGCTATATTCCGGAGGACGCGGCGCAGATGGTGAGATGGATCCTTGAAGGAGCCCGGCGTGGGACTTATCTTTTCACCAGCAGCCGGGGCAATCAGCTCAGTCTCATGCAGATCAGCAGGATACTGAAGAAGTATGAACGCATGGCGGGAATTCCTTCCTACAGCGCTCAGAGTATACGTAATTCCTGTGGGTGTACGCTGTTTGCCTACGGGGCCGATGAGGAAGAGACGGCAAGCCGTCTTGGAGTGACCGGTATACAGATCCGGAGGTATCGACAGGAGGGGTACCGGGAGAAGCTGCAGAGAGAGGCGGAGAATCTGGTCAAGTTAAGAGCAGATCCCCCGAAATTTCCTACATCTTTGTGAAATAAGCGTCAGAAAATTCATAAAAAAAATAAGCACATATTTAACAATCTGTATAAAAATGAAATTGTTTAAAAAAATCTTGCTATTTAAAAAAATTTAGGGTACAATGGACACAGGTAAAATCAGGTTTTACAAAAGTACATGTACAAAGGAAGGGAAGAAAAGAAAAAGGAAAAGGAAAGAAAAGGGGGAATTACATTTATGATGGATGCAATTAACTCAGTTGTTACTTCTGTAAACTCAGTAGTGTGGGGCTGGCCGATGATCATCCTGCTTCTGGGAACTCACATTTTTATGACGTTACGTACGGGATTTATCCAGAGACATTCGATCGCAAAAGGCATCAAGCTGTCGGTAACGAGAGATCCGGAGGCGGAAGGCGAGGTATCACAGTTTGGCGCGCTGACGACTGCGCTGGCGGCAACGATCGGTACCGGTAATATCATTGGTGTCGGAACAGCCATCGCCATGGGTGGTCCCGGAGCCGTCCTGTGGATCTGGCTGAGCGGTGTATTCGGAATTGCGACAAAATACTCAGAATCTCTGATCGCGGTGAAGTACAGGGTGAAAACAGAAGACGGACGTATGCAAGGCGGCGCCTTCTATGCGCTGGAAAGAGGTTTGAACATGAAATGGCTGGGAATGCTGTTCGCGATCCTGGCCGGCTTGGCTTCTTTTGGTATCGGCTGCGCGACCCAGGTAAACGCCATTGCTACAGTAGCGAATGAAAACTTCAATATTCCTCCGCTTCCAGTTGGAATCGTGATCGCGGTCCTGACTGCGATTGTAATCTTCGGGGGGATCAAGACGATCGCAAGTGTGTGTGAAAAGCTGGTTCCCTTTATGGCGGCTTTCTATGTGCTTGGCTGTCTGATCATCCTGGGAATGAACTACGATTTCATCATCCCGGCGATCGCGACGATCTGTCGACTGGCCTTCACTCCTGGAGCAGCGGCAGGCGGTCTGGTAGGTACCGGTATCCTGATGGCGATGCGGTTTGGTATTGCCAGAGGTCTGTTCTCCAATGAGTCCGGTCTGGGTTCCGCGCCTATCGCGGCGGCGGCGGCACAGACCAGAAATCCGGTACGTCAGGCTCTGGTATCCTCCACAGGTACATTCTGGGATACCGTAGTGGTTTGTCTGATGACTGGCCTGGTGCTGGTGACCACGATCATGAAGAACCCAAATATCAATGCGGATGAAGTAAGCGACGGCGGTGTTCTTACCTCCCTGGCGTTTGGACAGATTCCGGTCATTGGACCTATCATCCTGACTCTTGGTATTATTACATTCGCATATTCCACCATTCTCGGGTGGGCATACTACGGAGAGCGCTGCGTGGAATATTTTGCCGGAAAAGCAGGAAAGGGCATTCTTATCGGATATCGGATCCTCTACGTTGCTGTAGCGGCGATCGCTCCGGTTGTCGCGCTTGATCTGGTATGGCTGATCGCGGACACGCTGAACGCATTCATGGCGATTCCGAATATCATTGCAGTATTGCTTTTGTCCAACGTGATCGTCAGAGAGACGAAAGAGTATATCAATGATCTGGATAGGAAGGATGAGACTCCTATCCCTGTGATCAAGAGTGGTCAATAAACGAAAACAGAATACATATATGATTTTGAACATGTACTTTAAGCTTGACGGAAAAGAAAAGAACAGGAAGAAGCCCATCCTGGCAGAAATGCCGGGGTGGGCTTGGATTTTGTCACGGGGCATTGACGCCGGTGTTTTCTGGTGATAATATGGACAGGAAAATGCGGAGTGTCGGGAAAACAGGAACATGAGACACGAAATATGGAAAAGAAAGGAAGAGGCACGAATCGGATGGCTAAGAGGATCGCACAGTTTCACAAAGTAAGCTTTGAGCAGTTTAAAGAAGGGTTTATTGATAGTTTTGGCACTTTCAGGGAAGAAGAGATAAGAGAAATCTATGAGGGCATCCGTCTGCCCAGGAGAGCGACGAAGGGCTCTGCGGGATATGACTTTTTTGCTCCGCTGCCGCTTTCGATCGCTCCGGGGAAGACGGTGAAGATCCCTACAGGGATTCGGGTGGAGATGCAGGAAAACTGGGTGCTGAAATGTTATCCCAGAAGCGGTCTTGGATTCAAGTACCGACTCCAGCTGAATAACACGGTGGGGATCATCGACAGTGACTACTTTTATTCAGACAACGAAGGGCACATTTTCGCGAAGCTTACCAACGACACTAAGGAGGGGAAGGCGGTGGAGATCGAAGCAGGAAGCGGATTTATGCAGGGAATCTTTGTAGAATATGGAATCACAATGGACGATGATGTTTCAGCGGCGCGAAATGGCGGATTTGGCAGCACGACAGACAGATGATCAATTTGGGACGGGGTATTTTTAAAAATACCCCGTCCCAAATTGAATAATCCTTGTTTTTTCCGGACATGATAATCCCAGAAATATGCAAGATGGCGGAGGGATGAACATGTCTGACAGTAAGCAGGTGACGGCTTCCAGAGAAGCCAATACAGAATATCTGAATCAGGTGCTTCCTATCAAAGAGAGTTTTGATCTGATCCAGAGGGATATGCTGATCGGGGGCCGGATGGCTTCTTTTTATTTTATCGATGGCTTCACAAAAGATGAGGTGATGCTGAAGATCATGGATTCTTTTTTTAAAGTGAAGGAGGATGAGATGCCGCCGGATGCCACCCAATTCTCCAGAATGTTCATTCCCTACGTGGAGGTGGATATCCTGGGGGATTTCGACCAGGTGTTAAAGAATATCCTGTCAGGTGTGACCTGCCTTTTCATTGATGGTTACGAGGCCTGTATCGCGATCGACTGCCGCACCTATCCGATGCGGAGTGTGGAAGAGCCGGATAAGGACAAGTCTCTGCGAGGCTCCAGAGACGGGTTTGTGGAGACGGTGGTCTTTAATACGGCCATGTTAAGGAGGAGGATCCGGGATCCGCAGCTGGTCATGGAGATGAAGGAAGTAGGGGACAGTTCCCGCACGGATGTGACGATCTGTTATATGAAGGACCGGGTGGACAAGGATCTGCTAAAGAGAGTGGAGGACCGGATCGACAGCATAAAGACCGGAGACCTGCGCATGAATCAGCAGAGCCTTGCGGAATGTCTGTTCCACCGCAAATGGTACAATCCCTTCCCGAAGTTCAAATTCACTGAGCGGCCGGATACGGCGGCGGCCTGTCTGCTGGAGGGGAAAGTGGCCATCCTGGTGGATAACTCGCCTTCCGCTCTGATTCTGCCTACTTCCATCTACGATATGATCGAAGAGGCCAACGACTATTATTTTCCTACTCTGACCAGAGTCTATCTGAAAATCGCCCGAGCGCTGATCAACTTTATGACGATCTTCCTGACACCGGTATTCCTGCTCTTTATGCAGAATCTGAACTGGCTGCCGGAGGTCTTTGCCTTTGTGGCGGTAAAGGACACTGTCAATATCCCCCTGATCTTCCAGCTCCTGATGCTGGAGATTGCCATCGACGGGCTGCGGCTGGCGGCACTGAACACCCCGAGTATGCTAAGTACCCCTCTGAGCGTAATCGCCGGCCTGGTGATGGGAGAATTCTCCGTAAAGTCCGGCTGGTTCAATGCGGAAGTCATGCTTTATATGGCCTTTGTGGCAGTGGCCAATTATACCCAGCCTAATTTTGAGCTGGGGTACGCCCTGAAATTTATGCGGCTGCAGCTTCTGGTGCTGACTGCGCTCTTCAACTGGGCGGGATTCGCCATTGGATGTGGAGTGGTCGTCTTAAGTCTCTGCTTTAACCGGACTCTTTCCGGAAGGAATTATCTGAATATAAAATTAAAATAAAAGCGCCATCCACCGGGCGGAGCCGATCAAGGATATCCCGTCTGTCCTTCCTGCCAGCCTCCGGTTCATGATCACGGACAAAAATATTTTGCGTAATAGGGGGAAAAGTGGTATGATGAATGGAGAACATGTGGTGAAGGAGGGACAACGGAATGAGCGACTATGTGATCACTGTAAACAGTACGGTGGACGTTCCCAAGGAATGGCTGGAAGAGAGGAATGTGCCAGTGGTTCCGTTAAAGTATACGATAGATGGAGAGACCTATGAGGACATGAACGGTCTGTCCGCCAAGGAGTTCTTCAGGAAAATCCGGGACGGAAAGATGGCGGTCACCTCACAGGTGAATCCGGATGAAGCCAAAGCTGCCCTGGAGCCGTTTCTGAAGGAGGGAAAGGATGTGCTCCACCTTGCGTTTTCATCAGCGCTTTCTGGTACCTGCAACAGTATGATGATCGCAGGTGAAGAGTTAAGAGAGGCTTATCCAGAACGGAAGGTGATCGTGGTGGATACGCTGTGCGCCTGCCTGGGAGAAGCGCTGCTGTTATACTATGTGCTGAAATTAAAAGAAGAGGGCAAAACCATCGAGGAAGTGGCACAGTGGGCGGAGGAAAATAAGCTCCATGTGTGCCATAACGTAACGGTGGATGATCTGAACCATCTGCAGAGAGGAGGCAGAGTGTCCAAGACCACAGCAGTCCTGGGGACTATGATCCAGATCAAGCCGATCATCCACATGGATGATGATGGAAGTCTGCAGGTGATCGGGAAAGAGCGGGGAAGAAAGAAGTCTCTCAACAAGATCGTAGATATGGCGGTGGAACAGTCCAAGGGATGGAAGAACGATATCATCATGATCACCCACGGCGACTGCCTGGAAGACGCGGAATATGTGGCCAGTCTGGTGAGGGAGAAGATGGGCATCGACAATATCCTGATCAACAATATCGGCACCGTGATCGGAAGTCATACAGGCCCGGGAGTTGTGGCAGTCTTCTGTATGGGAAATAAACGATAGGACGGGGAACATATGAGAAAACAGCTTGTGATCGACAGGCAGATGAAACAGCTCTGGCCGGCGGTAAGAGTCGGCTGCCTTCAATATCAGGTGCAGGTGGAGAAAAAAAATCCAGAGCTTTGGTCTTATCTGAAAAAGGAAGTCTTCAAGAAGACCCGGGACGCGATCTTTGACTATGGAGTGAATGAGATCCCCAATATCAAGGAGTCCAGAGCCGCTTACAAGGTCTTTGGAAAAGACCCAAGCCGATATCGGGTCTCTTCTGAGGCGCTGGTACGGCGGATCGGCCAGGGGAAAGGCTTGTATGAAGTGAATACTGTGGTGGACGTCAATAATCTGATCTCCATCGAATCCGGCTTCTCCGTCGGCTCCTATGACACGGCAAAGATCGGAGAGGACCTGGTCTTCCGCGTCGGGAAGGAAGGGGAGACCTATAAGGGGATTGGAAAAGAAGAGATCAAGATTGCTGCCCTCCCGGTGCTGGCGGATGACGCAGGGGCGATCGGAAGCTCCACCAGCGATTCCGAGCGGGCTATGATCACGGAGGACGCAGGGGAAGTGCTGACCCTGATCTATTCTTTCTCTGCAAACCAGGATCTGGAGAAGGCGCTGGAAGCTGGGAAGCGATATCTGGAAGTTTACGCGGGCGCGCGGCAGATAGAAAGCTGGATCGTCGGATAGAAAAAACTGCTTGACACCAGGGGAAGACTGTGATAGATTAATAGTTGCGTGAAGCGAAAAGAAAGCAGAGTATCCACTCTCACCATAGCACGATCGGGTGACTATCGGTTTGATATTGAACAGGAAGGCCAGAGGATTTCTAGTTGTCCTTTATATTTTCTGTGTAAATGTATGGAAGTGGATAGTCTCGAAACTGTTCACTTTTTTATTTTGACCAAATGGGGGTGCAGGGAAATTAGCGATTTAATGATTAACGAACAGATCCGTGACAAAGAAGTCCGGGTCATTGGCAGCGATGGACAACAGCTGGGCATCATGTCTGCCCGGGAAGCTCAGAAACTGGCGCTTGAAGCGGATCTGGATCTGGTGAAGATCGCGCCGAAGGCTCAGCCGCCGGTATGTAAGATCATTGACTATGGCAAATACCGTTATGAGCAGGCCAGAAAAGAGAAAGAGGCCAGAAAGAAACAGAAGACGGTGGAGATCAAAGAAGTGCGTCTTTCGCCGAATATCGACACCAATGATCTGAATACCAAGGTGAATAACGCCAGAAAGTTTATCAGCAAGGGGAATAAGGTGAAGGTCACTCTGCGTTTCCGTGGACGTGAGATGGCCCATGTCCAGCAGAGCAAACACATTCTGGATGATTTCGCGAAACTGCTTGAGGATCTGGCGGTCGTTGAGAAGCCTGCGAAACTGGAAGGCCGGAATATGAGTATGGTTTTAACTGAAAAACGTTAAAAATATATCTACTAATATCAAGGAGGAATTGATCATGCCAAAAATGAAAACAAATCGGGCCGCTGCAAAGCGCTTTAAAAAGACGGGTACAGGAAAGTTAAAAAGAAATAAAGCTTACAAGAGCCATATCTTAACGAAGAAATCCGCGAAGAGAAAGAGGAATCTGAGAAAAGCGACGATCACGGACGCGACG
>DXGF01000077.1 GCA_019114065.1 Candidatus Dorea gallistercoris | reverse complement strand
ATACCCTTATATGTTGATCGCGTTCGTGGTTGGAGCGATCGTAATGGGAGGGACATTACTTTTCTGGATGTATTAAAAATAACTTGAAGTGCAGATGTTCAAATAAGGGAGAGTGCGATATTTTGAAATTTAGAATAGAGCACTCTCTTTACTGGTTGAAAGTGGAGCAGCAGTTCTTCTAATCCTCACAGATCCCGGAGACTTCTTTCCGCAGAGATTCCATGTATTTCCGGGTAAGAGAAAGGAGAGCCGTCTGCTCTTCTTTCGTCAGATACTGAAATGCCTGTTCTTCCGCATGGATCAAAGGGGCGATGACTTCTTCCAGAAGTTTTCGTCCCTGTTTCGTCAGAAAGATCAGCTTATTCTTGTGGTTTTCCGGGGTGGTCTCCAGGGTGACGCAGCCCTTCTTTTCCAGGTTTTTCAGCACAGAGTTCACCGTCTGGGGAGGATAATGCCAGGCCGCGCACAGGTCCTTCTGGGTGCAGGGAGCGCTGCTCTCGTATATGGAGTACATCAGCCAGAGGGCGCTGTCTGAGACGCCTTGGTCCTTTGCGTAGCTGTGGTAGATCTCATCCATTTCTTTGCTCAACTGATTCAAGATTTCCAGCGGATTCTTGGAATTTTTTTCCATATACATGAACCTCCGATCATTTTCCTAATATCATTTAATTTTACAGAAAAGGAGAAGTCAATATCTTGTCAGGATCCTATTGACTTTTATCCGAAATCGGAGTATATTCTTCCTGTACATATAAGGTCCGAAATCGGATTAAAATAAGAGATTCAGGGGAAACGTTATGAAACTGATACTGAGATTTATCAAACCATACCGAAGATTATTGTTGTTCGTCCTGCTGGTCATGATTCTTGACGTGGCGGGAGGACTGCTGATCCCTACGATCACGGCGGACATCATCAACAAAGGGATCGGCGGAGGCAATCTGTCTTATATCATCCGGCAGGGTGTGCTCATGACGGTGATCGCCCTCATCACCAGCTTTGGAGCGCTGGCGGGCAGTTATCTGTGCGCGGTCCTGTCAGCCCGGGTGGGCCGGGATATCCGCGACGCGGTCTATGACCATTCGCTTAAGTTCTCCGCCTCTGATATGGAGAGCATCGGCACCGGGTCTATGATCACGCGGACCCTGAACGATGTCAATGTGATCCAGCAGTCAGTGATCATGGTGGCCCAGATGATCCTGCCCGTGCCGGTGGTGTGCGTGCTGGGGATCGTCATGGCTTTCCGCATAGATATGGTGATGGGGTGGATCCTGGCAGGCGTTACGGTGGTCATCCTGCTGCTGGCGGTGATGGTGGTACAGAAAGCAGCACCCATGTTTGAGCGGCTGCAGCGGTTCCTGGACCGGATGAATGTGGTGATCCGTGAGAATGTGACCGGGGTCCGTGTGATCCGGGCCTTCGACAAGGAAACTTACGAAGAAGGCAGGATGGACGGCGTCTTTGAGAATTACCGGAATGTCTCTATCCAGGTGTGCCGCCTGTTTGCCGGCCTGGAGAGCACAGCGGTGCTGGTGATCAATCTGATCATCATCGTGATCCTGTACATGGGAGGGAACCGGACCGGCGCTGGGGCTATGGAGATCGGGGATATCACAGCGCTCACAGAGTATGCGATCATAATCTTATTCTATCTGGTCATGGCCCAGATGGTCATGGTGATGCTGCCAAGGGCGCTGGTATGTATAGAAAGGATTCGGCAGGTGCTGGAACTGGAACCGGAGATCCGGGACGGGACGGACCCTGGGGAGCGAATGAAGCGCCCTGGAAAGAAAGCGAACGATTGTGGAAAAGCGGCGGTCCTCCCTGGAAATAGGGAAACACCGGTGCTTTGCTTTGAAAATGTCAGCTTCCGGTTCGCGGATGCGGATGAGTGTACTTTGAGTGGGCTGGATTTTGCCTGCAAAAGGGGCCAGACAACAGCGGTCATCGGGAGTACCGGAAGCGGCAAATCTGTGCTGACCAGGCTGATCCTCAGACTGCACGATGTGACAGAAGGGAAGATCCTGATGCATGGAACGGACATCCGGGAAATGAGCCAGGCAGACTTAAGAAGCCGGATTTCCTATGTGCCTCAGAAGGCATGGCTGTTTGCGGGGACCATCGCGGATAATCTGCGCCATGGGGACGCGGATGCCTCAGAGGAGAAAATGTGGAAGATCCTGGATGTGGCCCAGGCCGGGTTTGTCAGGGAACTGCGGGGCGGCTTAGAGGCCCGTGTGGCTCAGGGCGGGACGAATTTCTCCGGCGGCCAGAAGCAGCGGCTGTCCATTGCCCGGGCGCTGATGAAGGAGGCAGACTTGTACATCTTTGACGACAGCTTTTCCGCCCTGGATTTTAAGACGGACGCCGAGCTGCGCAAAGCATTGGCAGATCAGATCAAAGACGCGGCGGTGCTGATCGTCGCCCAGCGGGTCAGCACCATCGTGAACGCAGATCAGATTCTTGTGCTGGAAGACGGAAGAGTGGTGGGGATCGGCACCCACCAGTCGCTCATTGACACTTGTCCCGTTTACCGGGAAATTGCCAGGTCTCAGATGAGAGGAGGGGAGACGGATGGGAAATGATGAAAGAAATGTACAGGAGACAACCGGCTTTGAAGAAGAATTTGACGCTTCCGCGCCGGAACATACCCGGCAGACCATAAGAAGACTCTGGGATTCGGTCAGCGACCAGCGCATACGGCTGTGGGTGGTCCTGATCTCTGTGGCCCTTTATACCGTCCTGTCCATCGCGGCCCCGCTGTACAGCGCTTATATCGTGGACCTGATGTGGGAGAAGATCCAGGCGGCATTTGCCCAGGGCTTGGCTTTTTCCGTGACCTGGGAGGATGGAGGGAGAGATATCCTGCTTCTGCTGTTGATCTATCTGGCGGCGGCAGGACTGTATTTCCTCCAGTCTTTCCTGATGGCCAGCTTCGCCGAGAATCTGGGCTGCCGCCTGCGAAGGGAGATCGGACAGAAACTGAACCGGCTGCCGCTGGCGTTCTTCGACGGTCATCAGCCGGGAGCGATCCTAAGCCGGATCACCAACGACTTGGACAAAATGTCGGAGGCTTTCCAGACGGGAGTGCTGAAGCTGTTCACCGCATTCGGAATGGTGATCGGTTCCTTGGTGATGATGTTCCGGTTCAGCGTTCTGCTGACGGTGGTGTTCCTCTTATTTATGTTCCTGTCCCTGACCGCCACGAAATTCGTCTCCGACCGGACGCTTAAATTTGCCCTCAGGAGACAGGAGTGTGTCAGTGAAGTGACGGCGCTGGTAGAGGAAAGCTACAGCGGCCGCATGGTCATCAAGGCTTTTAACCAGGAGGAGACCAGTTCCGCCCGTCTGCACCAGGCGTCCCAGCGGCTGACCGATGCTTCCTGGAAAGCGGATTTCCTTATCAATGCCATCAATCCGGGCATCCGGTTCATCAACCGGCTGGGCTTGATCCTGATCGCTGTCCTGGGAGGGAACATGCTGCTTAGCGGCACCATGACCATTGGGGTATTCCAGGCATTCTTCCAGTATGTCAACCAGGCCGCGGAACCACTGACCCAGCTGGCCTTCATGCTGAACTCGATGCAGTCTTCCCTGGCTTCCCTGGAGCGGGTGTACGCCCTGCTGGATGAGCCGGAGATCACGCCAGACCCGGAGCTGTCTGTCAGGATCGACAGGACCCAGGGCCATGTGGAGTTCTGCCATGTGAAGTTTGGATATACACCCGACCGGATTCTGATGCAGGATGTGAGCTTTAACGCCAGGCCGGGAGAGAAGATTGCGATCGTGGGAAGTACCGGAGCAGGGAAAACGACCCTCATCAATCTTCTGATGCGTTTTTACGAAGTAAATGGCGGTCAGATCCTCTTAGACGGCAGCGACACGGCAGGCATGTCCCGGCCACAGCTCAGGGGGAATTTCGGGATGGTGCTCCAGGACACCTGGCTTTTTGAAGGGACGATCGCGGAGAATATCGCTTATGGAAGAGAGGAGGCGGCCCGGGAAGAGATCATCCGGGCGGCAAAGGCGGCCAGGGCGGATTTCTTCATCCGCACGCTGCCGGAAGGGTATGATACAGTCCTGAGTAACGACGCGGAGAATATTTCCATCGGCCAGCGCCAGCTGCTGACCATCGCAAG
This sequence comes from Candidatus Dorea gallistercoris, assembly GCA_019114065.1. Classification (GTDB taxonomy): domain Bacteria; phylum Bacillota; class Clostridia; order Lachnospirales; family Lachnospiraceae; genus Massilistercora; species Massilistercora gallistercoris. Next base: position 792 of record DXGF01000077.1, on the reverse strand, counting down.
AGTTTTCCTGTGTGATCCGGCGGTGCTGATCCTGGATGAAGCCACGTCCAGCGTAGACACTCGGACAGAGATTGAGATCGGGAAGGCCATGAAGAAGCTGGTGAAAGGCCGAACCAGCTTTGTGATCGCCCACCGGCTCTCCACCATCGTGGATGCGGACCGGATCCTGATGATGCAGAATGGGACGATCATAGAACAAGGGACCCATCAGTCGCTGCTGGAAGCGGACGGCGCTTACGCCAGGCTGTATAACAGCCAGTTCGCCCAGTAGAGACCATAGAGTCGATGTTCTTTACCAAAAATTGACAGAAACTTCGAAAATTACAATTTAACTATCTAATCCTCAAAAACCATTGATTTTTCAAGGCTTCACACCTGTTTTCCATTCAAACCTTATCTGCTTGCCCTTGTTTTTGCCCTTACGAGCCGAAACAAGGGCAACATTTTATTCTCCGCCGACCACCTTATCCAGCAGCCTTGCGGAAGTGCGCTTCGCTTCTCTTGTAGAGTGAGCGTAGATGTTCATTGTGGTACTGACATCAGAGTGTCCGAGAAGTTCCTGCACATCTTTCGGCTTTGTGCCGCCGGAAAGCAGATTGCTTGTGTAGGTGTGACGGAGCGTGTGGAAATGGAAATCTTCAAGCCCTTTCACTTTCTTCTTCGCCGCCCTGCACATAATCCCTACCGTACTCGGCGCTTCATACGCCCCGTCTGCTCTCAGGCAGACAAAGGAGATTTCCTTGTAGTCCTCCGGGACTTCCTCTGTCCTTTGCAGGCTGTAAACCTCATAAT
>DXGF01000076.1 GCA_019114065.1 Candidatus Dorea gallistercoris | reverse complement strand
TCATCATCATGCCTCATATCCCGGATAAATGGTATGCTTTTGTGGTGGCGAAGACCTACTATAAGGAACTGATCGAGGGCGGAGTCCAGATCTATGAATATACGCCCGGGTTCGTTCACGCCAAGGTCTTCATCTCCGACGATGATACGGCTACGGTGGGGACCATCAATCTGGATTACCGGAGTCTGTATCTGCACTTTGAGTGCGGGACTTTTATCTATAATAACTCAGAGATCGACCGGATCGAGCGGGATTTCCAGAGGACCCTGACCAAGTGTCACAAGATCAGTCTGCTGGAAGTGAAAAACCGGACGATCCTGACCAAGATATCCGGTCAGGTCCTGCGGCTTTTGGCGCCTCTGATGTAAGGGGAAGTTCCTTGAGATACAGGTGGGCGGAGTAAAAGTGGGAGAAAGAATCATGCTGTGGTGGAAGAAGAGAAGGAGAAGAAAACAGAAAGAAAAAGCGGACGATATCCGCTGGGGCAGATCGATGATCGTGACCAGCGCCATGATCCTGCTGATCCTGACGGCTTCTTTTAGTGCGATCAATCATATCAACCGCATGGAGGAAGGCAGGAGCTTTGAACGGCTTTACCAGGAGGCGGAGCGTCTGGCAGATATGATCCAGCGTCATGCGGCCGAGGATGAGGAAGAGCTGGAGATGATCGCGGCGTTGATCGCCAAGACGGAGAAACTGGATTCCAAAGAACTGTGGGAGCTGCTGGATTCTTATAAGGCGGTGGGAATGATGTCCCGGATCGAACTGCTGCTTCCGGATGATACAGTCCTTCGGGAAGGCGGAGAGCGGACCGATGCGGAGGGGATCCTGTCCTTTGAAGAGACTTCAGCCAAAGGCGCTCATATCACAGACCGGGAGAAGGATCTCACCGATGCGGATGCTTATGTTGTGCGCCATTATGTGCCGGTGGTCAGGGAAGGAGAGACCATCGCTATGCTGTATGGGGTGATTGAACTGGGTACTCTTCCGGAAGATGTGGACATGAACCCCTATGAAGGGAAAGCGGCTGTGTATATGATAGACGGCAGGACTGGAGACATGCTGGTGGACACCTGGCACTCAGAAGCGGGGGGCAACATATGGGCCTTGGGAAAAAGGGAGATGGCGCCAGGCTACGATCACCAGCAGCTGAAACAGGGACTGATCCAGGGAGACAGCCGATATGTGGTCTTTGTCTCCAGAACGGCAGGGGAATATCTGTATTTCTATTATCGTCCCATCCAGATCAACGAATGGAGAGTCGCGGTGTCAGTGCCGGAGAGTGTGGTGTTCGAGAACGCTGATGCCATCGAGCAAGTGCTGAATATCTTCCTGCTGATCGAGATGGCCTGCTTTGTCTTATATCTTCTGTGGATGGCCCATTATGTCCGCCGGGTGACTGGGGAGAAACAGCGCAGGCTGGAGACTTTGAACGATATCTACGATGTGGGGAATCTGTTGTTTGATGCCCATGAGAGAGAAGAGCATATCGGTCAGGCGCTGGAGAAGATCGGGAGCATCCTTCCGGCGGAGCAGGCGGCATTCTGGATCCTGGGAGAGCAGGGGAACAGCATTTGTTTCTTCTGGAGAAATGGGAAGCGGACGGAGAAATATATAGAAAATGGAAAGGAAGGCGGCATCCGCCGGCTTCTGGAGTATTTCAGGGAAGGAAACGGTGAGTTTGAGGCCTGGGAAGGAGAAACGATAAGGGAATGGATACCGATAAGCGGCTGGACGGAAGTTGGCAGCATCGCGGCGGTCCCTGTGGAAGATATGGAAGGAAAGATCTGCGGAATCCTGGCCGGAGGGAATCTCGGTCAGAGGGAGGGACAGACCAGTCTGCTGAAAAATCTGAAGTTCAGCTTTGGAATGCTCTGCCATAATCTGCAGAGTTATGAAAGGATCCGAGAGCAAAGGGACCGGGACGCATTGACGGGACTCTATAACAGAACCCGGTATGAGAGGGAGCTCCCTGTGATCTTCTCCAAGTATAAGAACGCCCTGGCCTGTATATACATAGATGTAGACGGTCTGCATGAGATGAATAACCGGGAAGGCCACGGCAAAGGAGATCTTATGCTGAAAGATGTGGCGGAGGGGATCAAGAAGGCCTATCCAACTGAATATTTCTACCGCATCGGAGGAGATGAATTTGTGGGATTCGTCTCAGGTATGGACGAGGAGAAGCTGCAGTCCATAAGTGAAGGGCTGATGGCAGAACTGGAAACAAAGGACTATCACATTTCCGTAGGAATCCAATGGGAGACAGAGGTTTCCGACATGGAGACACTGATCAAATCCGCAGAGGAGAAAATGTACGCAGAGAAGAGGAACTACTACGAACAGGAGGCAAACGACAGAAGGCGGGGAGTCAGATAATAAGCGGCGCAAAAGAAGTATCCGCCGAGAAATTCCGGGGAAGCAATGGTGTTTACATGGGAGGGAAAATATAGTATAATGCAAACGGTGACGACAGGAGGCGGTCTTTGCGCCCCTCAGATGTGAGTAACTTTAGGAGGAATGAATATGGTAAAAGCAGTAGTAGGTGCCAACTGGGGAGATGAAGGCAAGGGAAAGATTACCGATATGCTTGCCAGGGAAGCCGATATTGTAGTGCGTTTCCAGGGGGGCGCCAATGCCGGACATACGATCGTCAACAATTATGGAAAGTTTGCGCTCCATACATTGCCGTCCGGGGTTTTTTATGATCATACCACCAGCGTGATCGGAAATGGTGTGGCTTTGGACATTCCAGTATTGTTTAAGGAGGTACAGGCCATTGTAGACCGGGGAGTGCCAAGACCGAAGCTGCTGGTTTCTGACCGGGCTCAGATCGTCATGTCCTACCACAAGAGTTTTGACGCTTACGAGGAAGAGAGGCTTGGAGGTAAGTCCTTTGGCTCCACCAAGTCCGGGATCGCGCCTTTTTATTCGGATAAATATGCCAAGATTGGTTTCCAGGTCAGCGAACTGTTTGACGATGCGTTTTTGAAAGAGAAGGCAGAGCGGGTCGCGCTGCAGAAGAATGTGCTGTTGGAGCATCTGTATCATAAGCCTTTGATTGATCCAGGGGAATTGTACCAGGAGCTTATGAGCTATAAGGAAATGGTAGAGCCTTACCTATGCGACACCAGCCTCTTCCTGTATAACGCGCTGCAGGAAGGCAAAAGCGTGCTGCTGGAAGGGCAGCTGGGTTCTCTCAAAGACCCGGATCACGGGATCTATCCGATGGTCACTTCCTCCTCCACACTGGCAGGATACGGCGCGGTAGGAGCGGGAGTACCGCCTCAGGAGATCCGACAGGTGATCACGGTCTGCAAGGCATACTCCAGCGCGGTAGGAGCGGGGGCTTTCGTCAGTGAGATCTTCGGTGATGAAGCGGATGAACTGAGACGTCGGGGAGGCGACGGAGGAGAGTTTGGAGCGACCACCGGGCGTCCCAGGAGAATGGGATGGTTTGACTGTGTTGCATCTCGGTATGGCTGCCGGATGCAGGGCACCACAGATGTAGCCTTCACGGTACTGGATGTGCTGGGGTATCTGGATGAAATCCCGGTGTGCGTGGGATATGAGATCGACGGGGAAGTCACGGACCAGTTCCCGCCTACCCGTCTTCTTGAGAAGGCGAAGCCGGTATTGGAGAAGCTGCCAGGATGGAAGTGTGAGATCCGGGGGATCAGGAAATATGAGGATCTGCCGGAAAACTGCCGCAGATATGTGGAGTTTGTGGAAGAGCGGATCGGTTACCCGATCACCATGATCTCCAACGGACCAGGAAGAGACGATATCATCTATCGAAAATAGTGTGGAGAGATCTCCGCGGAGAAGGAAGGATCCTTTTACGCGGAGATTTTTTGATGTAAGGAGAAGGGTCCCAGTTCCGCCGCGCCAATTCGCAAAACGCCCCTGCGGGGACTCACCGCAGCTAACGCGGCTTTTTTTGCTCATATGCGGGCGCTCCTCTCAAGCATGGATTCGTTCGCAAAACCATGCGAGCATGGTTTCTGCTCTCAAATCATGCTTGGCGGAACTGGGGAACTAGGTTTTCTTAACTGTTTTTAAGATTTATATCATGTTATTTTCATAATCCAGCCACAAGATGGACACATTTTGTGGGTAGAATGGAATCGTACTAAAAAAGGAGGCATATCTTACAGAAGGTATCAATATAATAGTAAAGCGGGGAAATAAGGGGTTTGCTAAAGCAGAAGAATATCCGCTTGATAAACAGAAATGGAGGTATTACTATGCAGCAGAGAAATGAGGATGGTTATCTGGAAGTGCTTTCGATGGAGGAATACCTTACAAAAAGAAAAAAACTCAGGGAACAGGAGAAAAGAAAGGGACAGGAGCGGCTGCGCAGAGAGACGAGGGCGCTGCTTCTGGCTGAAATGTATGGATAAAAAACAAGGCGGTCAAAAGTCGCAGAAATCTTATGGAGGATCGGGCTCATGTCTGATCCTCCCCATCGTTTCCGGGACCTTTGAGGAGCCGGTAGACCAGGATATAGGCATATAGAAGGACCGGGAATAAAATGGTGCAGGCAATCGAGGCCATCAGAAGGTCCTCCGAAGAAGGGTGGTCCATCAGGGCAAAGATGAGGGTCAGCCCGTACATGGCAAGCAGCAGAATGGCGCCTGCGGCGGCCAGAATACGTTTTGTAGTTTTCATGAGAATCCTCCTTTACATCTTTCCAAGTCTTTAGTATATTATATAGATAGCAGAAAAAAATTGCAAATCAATCACATTAAGAGGAGTTAGGAGTATGAGTCGTACATTATTGGAACAATGGCAGAGCATCGCATATAATGAGAAAGCCAACAAAGGAGAGCTTCAGCGTTTCTGGGGATCTTATTTCCAGATTGAAAAGGAGATCTATGAGCAGCTTCTGGACAACCCAGAGGAGGAAGTGACGGGGACGGTCAAGGAACTGGCCCAGAAATATGGTCAGGAAGTTCTGACAATGGTGGGATTCCTGGACGGGATCAATGACAGCCTGAAGGAACCCAATCCGATCGAGACGATGGACGAGGACACAGAAGTCAGTCTTGCTTTTGATAAGGAGAAGCTCTATAAGAATATGGTAGCGGCTAAGGCGGACTGGCTCTATGAGCTTCCTCAGTGGAAGGAGATCTACTCGGAGGAAGAGTTAAAGAAGATGTACAAGGAGCAGAAGGAGTCCGGGACGATCCGTAAGGAAAAGAAGATCGGCCGCAATGATCCATGTCCCTGTGGTTCCGGGAAGAAATATAAGAAATGCTGTGGCAGATAGTTTTCTGTCTTCTGGGAGCAGCTTGTCTGGCATACTATGTTCTCATCGGAGTTTCCATCAAAAGATGGAACTCCACCTTCGCCAGGTTCTGGCCGGTGATGGGGGGAGTCTGGTTTCTGCTGGGAATAACACAGATGGTCTTAACTCCTGGAGCGGCCGCGTTGGCACGAGGGGTGGTCGGAATTCTGGCAGGGGTATTTCTGATCGTGGAAGCGGTCATCCTTACCGGGATGCGTCCCTGCAGGGATGAAGCTTTGTCCTGGATCGTAATCTTGGGGGCCCATGTGGCGGGAGTCAAGGTGACAGATTCTCTGAAACGCAGGCTGGATCGGGCCGCAGCCTATCTGGAAACCCACTCTGAGACGCGGGCTGTCGTGTCCGGCGGGCAGGGGACTGGCGAGGCTGTCACAGAGGCCGCGGCAATGAAAGCGTATCTGATCCGGCGGGGGATATCTCCTGAGCGGATCTTCTGTGAGGACCAGTCCCGGAATACCAGGGAGAATCTGGAGTTTTCCGCGGCTTACATAGAGGACTGTGCCCGTCCGGTGGGGATCGTCACCAACCAGTTCCACATGTACCGGGCCTGTCTCTATGCCAGAAAGGCAGGCTATCAGCGGCCGCAACGGCTGTGTGCCGGCTGTCAGCCGGTCCTGTTCGTAAATTATATGGTCCGGGAAGGATTTGCGGTACTAAAGCTGTGGATCCTGGGTTGAGATTGTTTATCTCTGTGTCGATCCAGAGGATAAGGTGGCCGAATCATTCGGCCACCAGATATTATTATATGTGCTAATTGACGAAAATGAGAATGTTATATTTCAGATGAAGAATCTGCCAAGAGAGATGCTGCAGAGCGCTGCAGAACCTGACAGATGGAAAGCCGGGCTTGACAAACCGGTCCGGGGTGCTATAATAGATACATATATGGAAATGCGTTGAAGAGAAGAGTAGGGCAGGAAAGGGATGCAAGAGAGAGAGGCAGATTGCTGAGAGCCTCTTATCCGGGAACTGTCTGAAGACCACCTCGGAGCGGCTGTAAACCAGCCCGGTGACACCGTTATCGTTATAGATCGAGAGGTTCCGGATCAAATCCGGTTCAATTGGGGTGGAACCACGGGAAAGAATGCTCGTCCCCTGCAGTGAGTGTACTGCAGGGGACTTTTATATTTCTAGGAGTGAAAGGTGGAGACAGACAATGACGTCTATGTATGACTGTTATGAATTAAATAACGGGGTCCAGGTCCCTTGTCTGGGCTTTGGCACCTATAAGGCGGCCGACGGAGATACTGCTGTGATCAAGACTGCTCTGGAAGCGGGATATCGGTATTTTGACACGGCTTCCTTCTATCAGAATGAAGAAATCCTCAGGAAAGCCTTTCAGGAGTCAGGGATCGGTAGAGAGGAATTGTTTCTGACCTCCAAAGCCTGGAAGACCGAGATGGGATATAAGGAGGTCCAGAAGGCACTTGAGGAATCTCTGGCAAAATTGGGGACAGACTACCTGGATCTGTATCTGATCCACTGGCCTCTTCCAGACCCGGAATATGAAGATTGGAAGCGTCTGGACCTGGACACCTGGAAAGCGCTGGAGGAATTGTACCAGGCCGGCCGGGTCCGGGCTATCGGGGTCAGTAATTTCCTGCCCCATCATCTGGAGAATCTTCTGGAACATGCCAGGATCACTCCGGCAGTAGATCAGATCGAGTTTCATCCGGGACATACCCAGGAGGTGACAGTGGAATATTGTCAGAAGCGGGGAATCATGGTCCAGGCCTGGAGCCCTCTTGGAAAGAGAAGGGTGCTGGAGAATCCCACATTGAAGAAGATCGCAAAGAGCTATGGAGTCAGCACCGCGCAGATCTGTCTGCGGTACGCGCTGCAGCGGGGGGTGGTTCCGCTTCCCAAAGCCTCCTCTTACGAGCGGATGAAAGAAAATCAGGAGATTTTTGATTTCACTCTTTCCAGAGAAGATATGTACAAGATCGGGAGCATGGCCCCGGATGGATGGTCCGGAGAACATCCAGACTGTCAGAGACGAAAAATATGAGGAAGGTGAAGGATTTGAGTGGCAGAAGAGCCTGCAGGCATAAGGTACAATACTACGAGACAGACCAGATGGGAATCGTCCATCATTCCAATTACATCCGCTGGTTTGAGGAGGCCCGGACGGAACTGATGGAGCGGATCGGGTTTGGCTATGAGGAAATGGAGGCCAGGGGCATTTTCAGTCCTGTGCTTTCTGTGGAGGCGGATTATCTAAGGATGGTCCATTTTGGAGATACGGTGACCATCGAGACCCATATCAGGGACTACAACGGGATCAAGCTCACGGTAGCCTACGAGGTCATCGATGGCAAGACCGGGATGGTCCACTGCCGGGGAAGCTCCAAGCACTGTTTTATCAACCGGGAAGGCAGGCCTTTATCTTTGAAACAGGCATGTCTGGAAGTACACAAGTTATTTGCCGGAGAACTGGAAGATCATAGAAAGAAATCGTAAAATCAGACAATCATAAAAGAAAGGAAAGAAAAACTATGAAAATCACATTGAAAGACGGATCAGTAAAGGAGTATGGGCAGGCAATGTCCATACTGGAGGTGGCGAAAGACTTAAGTGAGGGACTTGCCCGAGCGGCCACCTGTGGCAAAGTAGACGGGGAGGTGGCAGATCTGCGCACGGTCCTTGATCGGGACTGCGCGCTGGAGATCCTGACCTTTGATTCTGAAGAAGGAAAAGGCGCGTTCAATCATACAGCTTCCCATATCATGGCGCAGGCGGTGAAGCGTCTGTACCCGGAGACGAAGCTGGCCATCGGACCTTCCATCGCCAATGGGTTCTACTACGATCTGGATCGGGAGACGCCGTTTACCACGGAAGACCTGGAGAAGATCGAGACGGAGATGAAGAAGATCGTAAAGGAAGATCTTCTATTGGAAAGATTTACCAAATCCAGAGAGGAAGCAGTGGTATATTTTAAAGAGAAAGATGAACCCTATAAAGTAGAACTGGTAGAAGATCTTCCGGAAGGAGAGGAGATCAGCTTCTATCGCCAGGGAGAGTTCACAGATCTGTGCGCAGGCCCTCATCTGATGTCCACGAAGCCGGTGAAAGCCTTTAAGCTGACCAGTCTTGCCGGCGCTTATTGGAGAGGGGACGAGAAGAACAAGATGCTGACCCGGATCTATGGTGTGGCTTACCCTAAGAAGAGTGAGCTAGATGAGTACCTGCACATGATGGAAGAGGCAAGAAAGCGGGATCACAGGAAATTGGGAAGGGAACTGGGCTTGTTCATGATGAGTGACGAGGGACCAGGATTTCCGTTCTTCCTTCCAAAGGGAATGCAGCTGAAGAACACGCTTCTGGATTACTGGAGGAAGCTGCATAGGGAGAAAGGCTAT
>DXGF01000075.1 GCA_019114065.1 Candidatus Dorea gallistercoris | reverse complement strand
GGCATGGGATAAACATTTGGAAAAATAGCTCTGGTCTTGTACTGTGTGCCATCATGCTCCTGAATATAAGGAACAAGGAACAGGTCTAGGCGAAAAGAGTGGAAATGAAAAATTATGCTTATAAAGAGGCCATTATTATATTTTAATTTTAACATGATAAAGCGGTAGGAGGTGGTGACGATGCCACAGATTATTCCGATCAAAGATTTAAAGAATACAGCGGAAATATTTGAATTATGTCATAATACAGACGAGCCAGTCTATATTACGAAAAATGGGTATGTGGATATGATCATCATGAGTATAGAAAATTTTGAGGGCCTCATAAGGAGACTGAAAAGATACCAGGAGATAGAAATTTCTGAGAGACAGATTCATGAGGGGAAGGTAAAGGACGCAAAGAGCGCTCTTGCGTCAATGGGAGAGAAGTATGGGATACAGTTTAGTGATCACGGAGCGGGTAGATAAACTCTTGGTTTCGGATTGAAAATCGTACCGTTTATGTCGTCGGGATTTTTCATCAGTTAGAAGATTACCCCAGAAAAATGTAGATTGAACGAAAAAGTGAATCGCCAGTCTCGGCAGACTGGCGATTCATTTTTTCTTAAATCCGCATTCCCATACTATACCCGGAGAAGGATGTGTTTAGGATATCGCCTACGTGATCGCAGTCCCCGATGGGGATCACGTCGTAGGCGAGACCGTCATAAGCGCTCTTTAAAGCTTCGCCTGGCCGGAATCCCGTAGCCAGGATGACGGTGTCACACTCCAGGAAGGTTTCCTTTCCGTCTCGATCTGTCACGTATACGCCTTCCTCCGTGATCTTAGTACACCTGGAATTTAAGTGGATCTTTACCCGGTCGATCTCCGGGATGGAATACAGGTCGTGATGGTCGCGGGAATATTCATGGGTCATGAAGAATTCTGTGAAGAATACTTCATAGGGAAGTTCGCTCTGGGCATCTTTCATCAGCGTAGATTCCATCTCCACCACGTCAACCGAATAACCGTGGGATTGAAGATAAATGGTGGTCTCACAGCCTACCAGACCGCCGCCTACCATAACGATCCGTTTTCCTAATCGGTCCAGATTCTCATAGATGTCTCCGGCGTGGATCACGTTAGGGCCATCCGCGCCGGGGATCGGAGGGATGAACTTCTCGGCGCCGATGGCAAGAACGATGGCATCCGGGGATTCCAAAGAAAGAAGCTGGGGCGTTGCTTTTGTGTTCAGCAGCACCTTGATGTTTGGCGCTTTGGAGACCATATGGATCAAGTAATCCCGGTATCTTCCCACGTCATCTTTGAATTCCACGTGATCCGTGAAAGAAAGCCTTCCGCCTAATTTCTCAGACTGTTCATAGAGGATCACGTCGTGGCCTTTTTCCGCCAGCGACTGCGCCGCCTGCATCCCGGCCGGGCCGCCTCCGATGACAGCCACCTTTTTCTTGACAAAGGGACCGTTGTCAGGAAGAGGGGTATGTAAGACGCGGGTGGGATTGACGGTACAGACGCTGCAGCCGGTCTGGGGTTCTGAACTATAGCGCATACAGCGCAGACACCGGATACAGGGCCGGATCTCATCCGCGCGCCCGGCTCTTGCCTTTTCCGCCCACATGTTGTCAGCCACGAAGCTGCGGGCAGAGGCCACCAGATCGCAGGTTCCGTCCTTGATAAATTCGTCCGCCATCTCAGGCTCATTGATGCCCCCTACCGTCTCGATGATCATGTTTAGTTTCCCGTGGACCGCTCTGGCCAGATAAGCATTACATCCGTGCTCCATGTAAGGCATAGGGAATAAATATCCCTCGCTCATATGATTCCAGATCTTCCCCGCGGAGCACTGTACAATATCTACAACGCCCTCGAACAGTTTCAGTGTTTCCAGCACCTGCTCCTGAGTGATGCCGCCTGGAAGCCCTTCATTGGCGGTGAAACGCATCTGCAGGATCATATCGTCGCCTACTTTCTCCCGGATCCGCTTCATCACCATAAGCGGGAAGCGGGCGCGGTTTTCGACGCTTCCCCCATATTCATCGGTCCGCTTGTTTACCACTGGTGAGAAGAATTCACTGAGCAGCCAGTTGTGTCCGGCGTGTACATTGACGATGTCAAAGCCGCCCCGTTTCCCGATCAGCGCCGCGTTGGCAAAATAATCGGCTACCCTGTTCATTTCCTCTTCGTCCATTCCCTGTACTTCCACGCCATTTTCCAGAGTGGTCGTGCAGGGGCCGAGACGCTTCCAGTCTCCGGCCGGGGGGCCGTAATGTCCGCCGTGGTTCAGCTCAATGGCGGCTTTTGCCCCGTAAGCGTGGATCAGATCCGTCATCATATGCATAATGGTCAATTGATGTTCATGGATGTCGTCGCTGAAGAAGTCAAACCGTTCCCGGTTCCCGCCCAGATAGTAGCGGGGATCAACCCCTAAGTGTCCGGTATGGACGATCCCCGCGCCGCCTCTTGCCAGGCTGGCGAAATAATGGGCGGCAGTCTCCGTAAAAGAGGAAAACCCATTGGCGCCGGCACGGTACAGATTGGGCCCTCCGCTGTTTGGAGAAGATACGATCCGGTTTTTGATCTTTTGGCCCCGGATCGTGATCGGGCTGAAAAGATGTGGATAAGATTTTGTCTTTGAGTTCATAAATGAGCTCCTCCTTTCCTTGTTGGCACCATTATAAAAGCCTTGCAAAAAAGCCGGCAAGTACGCAGTTTATCATGTCTTAGTCAAAAAAAACTGACTAACTCAAGATGATCTGCGTACTTGCCGGGCAAAAGCGGGGACTGCTATGATGGAAGCAAGTTGAAAGCTGACCGGGAAGTTTTGAGAACAGAGGAAAGACGAAAGGAGACGCCTTTACACATGGAGACAAAATTAAGTATCAAGAACATCATTACATTCATGGGAGCTTTTATTGCCTTTTCCATAGGCTCAGGGTTTGCTTCCGGTCAGGAAGTGATGCAGTATTTCGCTTCTTACGGATACCAGTGCGTGCTGACAGGACTTGCGTTCCTCGCGATCCTGGTCTATACCAACTGCAGTTGTCTGATGGCTGGGCACCGGAAAAAGTTTGACAAAGGAAGTGATATTTTTTATTATTATTGTGGACCCTATTTGGGGAAATTTTTCGATTATTTTGCCACGGTGCTCTGCGCCATGTCCTTTGTCATGATGGTGGCGGGGGCTTCCGCCACGCTGACCCAGCAGTTTGGATGGCCTACATGGACCGGAGCGGCGCTTTTGGCAGGGTGCGCCTGTATTTCTACGATCTTTGGCCTGGATGCGGTGGTAGACGTGATCGGCAAGATCGGGCCGGTCCTGATTGTTTTTATCATGGGCATCGCGGTGATCACTCTGGCGGGAGACTATCAGCAGGTGCCGGAAGGAGCCGCATTGCTGGCAGCCGGGGAGACAGAAGTCCTGCAGGGAGGCAGTAATTGGCTGACTTCCGCTATGGCTTACGGTGGATTCGCTCTGATGTGGTTCCCAGGATTCTGCGCGAATCTTGCGACAAAGCACAGCATCAAGGAGCTTCTATGGGGAGCCGTCCTTGGACAGATCGTTACGGTGCTGACCGGAGTTGTGCTGGCCTTCGCGTTTATCGCGAATATCCAAGAGGTGGCTTCCAGCCAGGTGCCAAGTCTGATCCTGGCGGAGAAGATTTTCCCATCTATCGCGGTCGTGTTTGCTGTGATCATCTTTCTGGCGATTTTCTCTTCTGCCTGTCCGCTGCTGTGGACAACGGCGGTGAGATTTTTTAAAGAAAGATCCAAACCGTATAAAATCTTGACTTTATGTCTGACAGTCGCCGCGATCTTAGTCGCGCTGCTGCTTCCGTTCAACATACTGGTCAACTTTTTGTTCATGCTCAACGGATATGTGGGATTTATCTTTGTTTTATGCATGATCGTCAAAGATGTCCGGCTGTTGGTGGAGAAGCGGCGAAAGAAAGCGCAGGAGCAGGGCTAGGCAGATCAAAAGAAACATTGGCAGGCGTTTTGTCCAGAGGCGATCGGAACGAAACGCCTGCCTTTTTCATTTCTAAGGAAAGGGGTGTTCACGTATATGGATGGGAAAGTGGAAGGAAACCTTCAGATTTCGGAAGGGCGCTGTGATTGCCCGATCATCTATGTCTTTCACCTGGTCTCCCGCAAATGGGTGATGGATGTACTCTGTAAACTGAATAAGTATCAGGTCATGCGATATGGAGAGATTAAAAAAGCGGTCCCGGGGATCACCAATATGGCGCTGACGCAGGTGTTGAAGGAATTGGCAGCCAATGGAGTCATTGACCGGATCCAGTACAATGAAATCCCGCCCCATACGGAATACTCTCTGACAGAACAAGGAAAAGAGCTGATCCGGGCTCTATACAGCGTAGCCCGCTGGGGACTGAAGCAGATGAATGAGAAAGGCCACTCCACCTGCGCGGATAAATGCTACAGCATGTACTATGAATATATCCCGGTAGAGAAAGAGAAAGAAGTCTTCCAGTATCCCAAAGTCTATGATGAGCGCTATCAGCGGTATTACAATGAGATCCTGGCGTCAGGGGCGGGGGAGTGTTCGACAGAAGAGCGGATGGAGGCGTTTCTCCTGATCATGCTCCGGGTGCTGACGGAAGATGGAAAGAGTTCCACCCGGTGGGCAATGTTTTTCTTTATCCGGGAGGATACCGAGAATTATCTGCAGAAAGAGCGTCCCCAGTATCAGATCCTGCGGGAACTGATCGAGGAAGGGAAAGCGGAAGGAAAGATCAAGGTGCCCATGGAAACCGACTATATTCTGGAGATGATCTCCAAGATCATTACCGGATGTGTGGGAGAGTGGCAGATGGAAAAATGTGTCTACGACGTAATCGAGCGCAACCGGGCGATGATCCGCTGGTTCTGCCGATCGTTATTTCAATCATGAAAAGGAGAATCCACATTGGAATTACGGGTCTTAAATTATTTCCTGATGACAGCCAGGGAAGAGAATATCACGAAAGCGGCAAAACTTTTACACATCACCCAGCCTACTTTGTCCCGTCAGCTTATGCAGCTGGAGGAAGAGCTGGGAGCGACGCTGTTTGAGCGAGGGAAGCACAGCATCACATTGACGGAAGACGGAAAGCTTCTGGAACGGAGAGCACAGGAGATCCTGGAGCTGGCGGAGAAGACGAAGGAGGAGTTCCTGCAGAAAGAAAGCAGTCTGACGGGAGAATTGTCCGTTGGGAGCGGAGAACTGAGAAGTTCCCGGTTTCTGGCCCAGCTCCTGGCTTCTTTTCAAAAGGAGCATCCCCTGGTACGCTATGAGATCTACAGCGGCAATTCGGATAACATCAAAGAACGGATCGAGCAGGGGACGCTGGACCTGGGCATCCTGGTAGAGCCGGTAGACATGAGTAAGTATGAATTCCTCCGCCTTCCCGAGAAAGAGACCTGGGGGATCCTGGTCCGGGAAGATTCCAAGCTGGCAGAAAAAGAGAAGGTGACCCCGGAGGATCTGGCGGACGTTCCCCTGATCATGACACGCAGGTCCATGCTGCAGAACGAGATCTTCCACTGGTTCGGCTCTCTTGCGGAAGAGATCGAGATCGTGGCAGGCGGAAATCTCTGGTATAACATGGTAGCCATGGTGGAGGGCGGCCTGGGGGTAGGCTTAAGCATAGATCTAAACTGCAAGTACGAGAATGTAACGTTTATCCCTCTCTCTCCGGGTATGGAATCCAGGACGGTGCTGGCCTGGAAGAAGGCCCAGGCTTTCTCTCCGGTGACAAAGGCGTTCATCAGACATGCCAGGAATTTTGGTCAACCCCTCTGGACATTGTCCTGAAGCAGGCGGAGGAATCGTTTCAGCACCGGATAGTCGTCACTTTGCTGATAAAATACGCCAAACGAGAGCATAGGAAGATCACGGACGGGGATGTAGACGAGGCCCGGCTCCCGGATCTGGGGCATATCCGGGTACAGGGTATATCCCATGCCGGCTTTCGCCAGGACAAGCGCGCTCTCGATGCCGTCAGCGAAATATCTCTGCTCCGGCGGAAGCTGGGACAGAAGATGGCTCTGGACAGTAAAAAGGGAACTGGAGACATGGCGGGGGGAGCAGACGATGATGTTGTTCCTGCTCCCTGTAAAATCCTTCTCTGTAAGTGTTTTCCGCTCTGCAAAGGGATGATCGGAGGAGCAGACACAGGAGATGGGGACAGAACAGAGCTTGTGGAAATCAAGCTGGACCTTCCGCTGGGGGTCCAGTACGCCAAAGGCGGCATGGATCTGTCGGTTTACCACCTGTCCCAGAAGCGAAGGGAAGGGGACCAGGTGGATGCCCGGGCGCAGGCGGGGAAACTCCCTGATCAGATCGTGAAATACTGGCGGAAGAAGGTTCATTTCCATGTGATCGTGGCATCCGATATCCAGAGGAAGGGCGTGTTCCTTCCGGCCCAGCCGCTCTTTGGCAGACAGGGCTGTATTTAAGATGCTCTGCGCATCCGGGAGAAACATCAGTCCCTCCTGGGTGAGAGCAACACTCTTGCTGGTGCGGCGGAACAGTTTCACATCCAGCTCCTGTTCCAGTGCACGGATCTGGTGGCTCACAGCTGGCTGGGTAATCTTCAATTCTTCAGAAGCTCTGGAAAAATTCAGATGTTCCGCTACGCTGACGAAACATTCTAACTGTATCGTATTCATGGTATTCTCCTTTTTAGTAATTAATTGAATCAATAACGATAAAAGAGTTTTATAGATTATAGCATCTTTGAATTTCACTTGCAAGAGGACAGCAATGCTTTGCAGGCATGGATAACGCAATAAAACAAGTATTAGACGGACAGTCTTCGATCCGATATAATAAAATTAGTACCGAGGGTAGGTACAAATGATTAAGAAAGAATAATAATTGGAAGGGAGACGATAGAAATGTCAAAGAAATTAGTGGCTTACTTTTCTGCCAGCGGAGTGACAAAACGAGCGGCGCAGGCGCTTGCTCAGGCGGCGGACGCGGATGTGTATGAGATCTGTCCAGAGGTCCCCTATACGAGAGCGGACTTAGACTGGATGGATAAGAAGAGCCGCAGTACCGTGGAGATGCAGAACCCGGATTCCCGCCCGGCGATCCAGGGAAAAGTAGAAGATATGGGGCAGTATGACGTGATCTTTGTAGGATTCCCAATCTGGTGGTATACGGCTCCCACCATCATCAAAACCTTCCTGGAGAGCTATGACATGAAGGGGAAGAAGATCATCCTGTTTGCCACTTCAGGAGGAAGCGGACTGGGTAACAGCGCGAAGGATCTGGCGGGAAGCTGTCCGGGAGCGGATATCCAGAATGGAAAGCTTCTGAACGGGAGCCAGAACAAGGAAAAGCTGACAGCCTGGGTGGAAAGCCTGGGAGTGTAGGAAAGCTTGGGCTATCTGGACAACAGAAAGAAACGTCAAAAAAGAGGGATTGAACCTTGTGGATTCAGTCCCTCTTTTTTGTCTTGGCGCTGTCTTGGCGCTTCCATCAATAGGTAAAGGCTTCCGCCAGTCTGGCGTTCTCCACCAGCTTCTGATAGGCAGGAGATTTCTCCAGGAGCTCCCTGTGGGTTCCGGCGGCCTCTGCTTTCCCGTCCTCGATCACTACGATCTGGTCCACATCCTCCACGGATTTTAACCGGTGGGAGATGATGATGACCGTCTTGCCGGCGATCAGGTGGTTTAAGCTGTCCTGGATCTTCTTCTCATTCTCTACGTCCAGAGCCGCGGCGATCTCATCCAGGATGATGATGGGAGCGTCCTTTAGGAGAGCCCGGGCGATGGAGAGCCTCTGCCGTTCCCCGCCGGACAAGGTGATGCCATTTTCCCCGATCTTCGTATCATACCCCTCTGGCAGCCGGACGATGAATTCGTCACAGTTCGCCAGCCGGGCCGCCTCCCGGACCTGGGCATCGCTGGCTTTCCGGTTTCCAAGCCGGATATTCTCCATGATGGAAGTGTTGAACAAGGTCACGTCCTGAAAGACGATGGAAACCTTCTCGAAGAGAGAATCTGTGGAGATTCCTTTGATGTCTTTTCCGCCGATGGTGATGGAGCCGGTGTCATAATCATAGAGCCGGGAGATCAGGCGCAGGATGCTGGTCTTGCCGCACCCGCTGACGCCCACCATGGCCGTTACCTCACCGGGTCTGGCCTCAAAGCTTGTGCCTTTTAATACCGGACTGTCCTCCTGGTAGGAGAAGGTCACATCTTTTAAACAGATCTCGCAGTCGCCGATCACCGTGTCCTCCCCCTGCTGCACCGGAGCGTTGCGGATCGCGTTGATCCGCTGGATACGGGCGTCCAGATAATAGAGTTCCGATACATTTTCGCTGATGGTATCTACGGCCTCCTTGATCTTCAGCGCGGCGATGATGTAGGCGGTCAGGACCAGAACGCTGATCTTGCCGGCGATCAGAAGCTGTATGCCAAGAAGGATCACAAGAGCCAGGGAAAGCTGCATGATGATATTGGAGGACAAAAGCGGAATGGCAGAAGTGATCTCGCTGCGCAGGTGTAAGGCTTCGCTTTCCTCCATCTGGGCATTCAGCTTGGACTTGAGGGACTGGCTCAGCCCAAAGCTGCGGATTTCCTGAGCGTTTTCGATGGCTTCCTGGAAGCTTTCCGAGTTTTTCCGAAGCTGAAGGTAATACTTCTTGTTTATCCCTATCTGGATGCGTTTAGAAAGGGCGATCAGGCCGTACCCCAGCACGATAGGAAGGATAACGGTCAGCCCAAGCTTCCAGTGATAGCCGATCAGCAGGATGGCCAGAAGCGGGAAATAGAAGAAAAAAGCTACGAATTTGGGAATGGAGTGGCTCATGGCGTGCTCGATGGCTTCCACATCCGCCATGATCGTCTGGGTCAGATCCGACGTATCATGCCGGGAGAAATAGGAAAGAGGCAGGCGGTTCAGCCGGTCCGCGATCTCTACCCTTAAGTTGGCGCTCTCCCGGTAGGTGGTGTTGTACATGCTGTCATACTCGATAAACATCAGGACCAGGATCAGGATCAGGATGGCGGCGGACAGGATGACATAAAAGGCTGTCGGCCTGTGGTGTCCCAGCACAAGGTCATCGATCACCAGAAGGAGCAGGCAGGCGGGCGCGTAAGACGATAAGGAAACCAGAAACGATGCGAAGATGGCCCGCATGGTATCCTGTGCCCCCTGTGGTGTCAGTGCAAATCGTGTTTCCAACCATTTACGCATATTCTCTCACCCTCCAATCATTGGCCTGCGCATACAGATCCTGGAAGAATTTATATCGGGAATCTGTCTTCATCAGTTCTTGGTCTGTGCCTCGCTCGATCACCTGGCCGTCTTCGATGACCAGGATCTCATCTACGCTGCGGATGCTGGTCAGCCGGTGGGCGATCATGAGCACCGTCTTATCCTTCATCAATTCCGCGAAGGCTTTCTGCAATTCGTGCTCGTTCTCCGGGTCCACGGCGGCGCTGGCCTCATCCATGATGACGATGCGGGCGTCCTTTAAGAGGGACCGGGCGATGCCGATGCGCTGTTTTTCCCCGCCGGACAAGTAGACGCCTTTGGAACCGATCAGCGTATGCTCCCGGTCTGGGAATTTCTCTAAGATGCTCTCGCAGCCGGCCCGCCGGAAGGCCTCCATGACTTCTTCGTAAGAAGCGCCTGCCTTCGCCAAGGCTACATTTTCATAGAGACTGCTTTTGAACAGCTTCACATCCTGGAATACGAAGGCAATGTTCTGGAGTATGGCCTGTTCGCTGTAGTCTTCCAGTGGATATCCCCCGATCTTGACAGCGCCTTTGTCCACCTTGTAGAACCCGGAGATCAGTTTCGCGATGGTGGATTTGCCGCTTCCGCTGGCGCCCACCAGGGCGTAACTGTGATTCTGCCGCAAGGTGAAGCTGACGTCTTCTAAGACCGGTTTCTCGCCGTAGCTGAAAGTCACATGGTCAAAGGTGATGTCAAAATCAGAGAAGGTTTCCTGGGTTCCGTGCAGCAGGGAATCCCGGCGCATGTCTTCGTACATTGCTTCCAGCTTATCCACCGCCATGGCGCCGTTGAAAGCGTACATGACCACATACATGACCTTCATGATGGTGGAGAACATGACGCCGGACAAAAGCATCATCATCAACAGTTCTACAGCAGTCCGGGATCCATGGGGAAATACGCCCGGCAGCAGGAAGAGAAAGGGAACCAGGATCGCCACGATGGCGAACATGAACCATTGCAGCAGGACCCAGGGCACCTTGCAGCTCATAGAATAGTTCAGCGCGAACCTGGCGTAGTCCTGGATGGCATCATACAAAGCCTGAAAGGAACGGGTGTCCGCCCGGAAGACCTTGACCACCTGGATGCCCCGGACATATTCCACTGATTCCGCGCTGAGACGTTCCAGAGCCTGCTGGTACCGCTTCATGAACTGCGTTTCCCCAGACATGCCGGTGTAGAGAAGAACGGCCGCTACAGTCAGGATGGTCAGGATGATCCCGGTGCGGATGCTCACGATGAAAGCCAGGATCAGGATCAGGAAAGGCTTCACGAGGGCGTTGGCGATATCGGGCAGCAGGTGAGCCACAATGGTGTGGGTCTGGGAGGCATTGTCGTCGATGATCTTGCGGATCTTGCCGCTGGAATTCAGATCAAAGAAACGAAAGCTGGCGGTGGCAAGGCCATCGATCCCCCGCTTCCTCAGATTCGTCTCCAATCGGAAGCCCAGCACATGAGAGGCCAGCACACCTATAAAATAGACGGCGTACCCGCCGATCAGAAGCCCGAAGATGACCCAGGCGTAGAAGAAGCTGCCAGATGGATCCTGCTCTGTGAGCAGACGGTCAAAAAACAAGTAGAGATAATAGTACGCGCCCACCACCGCCAAGGTAGACAGAGCGGACAGGCAGATCGACACGAAGATCAGATGCCGTTTCTCCGGCACATAGGCAAACAGCTTTCTGTAGACTTGAAACATAACTTCCCCCCTTATGTTTTCGAGAATATGATAATTATAGATCAATAAGTTAGTTATAACTAACCTTATTATAATGCATAAGAAAAAATGCGTCAAGTCTTTAAGATTTATTTGGAATTTGTTTGGAATTCATTAAGTTTTATCGATCATAATGGATTCTGACACAAGGAGGTGGATCCATGAAACGGAATAATATATTGGAATATTTGGAACATACCCAGAAACTCTATCCAGATCGGACGGCGGTGGATGACGGAAGTATTAAGCTGAGCTGGAGGGAACTGACCGTGCTGGCAAAACGGATGGGGACAGCCTTCAGCAAAAGGATCTCCCACGGACAGCCGGTGGCGATCCTGGCGGAAAAGAGCGCCGTGACACTGGCGGCTATGCTGGGGGTCGTATACGCCGGAGGGTTCTATGTGATGATCGACCCAAGGCAGCCGCTGGAGCGGACCAGGAAGATCTTTGAGACGCTGCGGCCGAATCTAGTGGCAGGGAACGAGAAGGCGGACGGATTGGTGGAGGAGATGGAAGCGTATCTTCCATTCTGCCTGTTAGATCAGGTGATCCATACAGAAATCGATGAAAAAAGGCTGGGTCAGATCCGGGCGGACAGCAAAGACACGGATCTTCTCTACGGCTTGTTTACTTCTGGCTCCACAGGGACGCCAAAGGGCGTGGTGGTCAGCCACAGGTCTGTGATACAGTTTATCTCACATTTTACAGAAGTGTCCGAAATCCGCCAGGAAGACCGGATCGGGAATCAGGCGCCCTTTGACTTTGACGTATCGGTAAAAGATATCTACTCCTGTGTGATGACCGGAGCCACGTTGATCCTGATCCCTAAGGAGTATTTCTCCATGCCGCCGAAACTTCTGGATCTTCTCTGCGAGAAAAAGGTAACAGTCCTGATCTGGGCGGTATCCGCGCTCTGTCTGGTGTCTTCTCTGCGGGGACTGGAGTATCGGGTACCCACACATGTGCGCAAAGTGATGTTCAGCGGAGAGGTGATGCCAGGAAAACAGCTCAGGATGTGGCAGGAAGCCCTGCCGGAGGCGGAATTTTTCAATCTGTACGGTCCCACCGAGATTACCTGCAATTGCACCTATTATCGGATCACTGGGAAATGGGAGCCATCCGATAAGCTGCCGATCGGTCAGGCGTTCCCAGGCAGAGAGGTATTCTTGATAGATCAGGCTGGGAACCAGATCACAGAGCCGGGACAGGCCGGGGAGATCTGTGTGGCGGGAGAATCTTTATCCGACGGTTATTACAATAACCCGGCAGAAACGAAGAAGCGATTCCTGACAGAGCAGACAGAAAACGGTGGACCAAGAAGGAGTTATCATACAGGAGACCTAGGGTATTTCGGAGAAGATGGACTATTGTTCTTTGCAGGCAGAAAAGATTTTCAGATCAAACTGATGGGACATCGGATCGAACTGGAAGAGATCGAGCGGTGGCTGGACCAGGTGCAGGGCGTGGACAGGGGCTGCTGTGTGCTGGATCGAGAGAGAAAAAGGATCATGGCTTTCTATACGGGAGAGACCCGGCCGGCGCAGGTTCGGGAGGCAATGAAGAGAAAGGTCCCTTCTTATATGGTTCCTGGCAGGATCGTCCAGGTGGCCAAGATGCCCATCAATAAAAATGGCAAGACGGACAGGAGCTATTTTCAGACAAGACTGGAGGGATAATATGGATCGAACAATATTGGAACAGGGGATCTCACGGTATGGGACACCATCCTATATCTTTGATATTGATATGTTAAGAGACCATGTCCATACCTTCCGGCAGATCCTGGGAGACCGGGCGGGGCTCTGTTACGCGATCAAGGCCAATCCTTTTCTGACAGAACAGATGGCAGAGCTGGCGGACCGGCTGGAGGTCTGCTCCATGGGAGAATACAGGATCTGCCGAAGGCTTGGCATCCCGCCGGAGAAACTATTTATCTCCGGGGTGCTCAAACGAAAAGAAGAGATTTATGAAGTGTTGGAAGATACCCGGGGAAGGAGCGCCTGCACAGTAGAATCGGTGCAGCAGTTTCAATATCTGGTGGACTGGAGCGAAGACAATCATGTCCCCGTCCCGGTGTACATAAGGCTGAGCAGTGGTAATCAATTTGGCGTGGATTGGCAGACGCTTTTAAATCTGCTGGCCATCCGCAAGAATTGTCCGTTTGTGAAGATCAAGGGTCTCCACTACTTCTCCGGAACCCAGAAGAGAGTCTCCAAGATCCAGGATGAGATCCGGGAACTGGACCGGCGCTGTATGGAGCTGGAGGAACTATATGGGTTCCCCATGGAAACACTGGAATACGGACCGGGACTCTCGGTTTCCTATTTTGAAGGAGAACCGGAGCAGACGCTGGAGGATTTAAAAGCGACCGTAGACGCGGTGGGAAAAATGAAATGGAAGGGCAATGTGATCCTGGAGATGGGGAGGGCGCTGGCCGCCTTCTGCGGATATTATCTGACACAGATCTGTGAGATCAAACATACGGATGGAAAGCACTATTGTATGACAGATGGAGGAATCCATCAGATGCACTATGACGGTCAGATCCGTGGGATGTACCGGCCCTGTTTTCAGATGATCCCAGACAGCCCAGATGCTTCGGAAGAAGAATGTAACGTATTTGGAGCGTTGTGCACCGTAAATGATATCTTGCTGCAGAAGGTCAGGCTGAGAGGACCGGCGATAGGAACAACGCTGGTCTTCGAACGGACAGGAGCATACTCGGTATCGGAAGGAATGGCGTTATTTTTAAGCAGAGAGCTTCCCGCGGTGGCGCTGTACAGCCGGGAAAAAGGCTGGAATCAGGCCCGCGCCCGCCAGAGCACCTACCAATGGAATACAGACGAGGAGGAAAACTATGGAGACATTGAAGAATATTTTAAGAGAGATTGATGACAGTGTGGATTATGAGAAGGAGACGGGCCTGATCACGGATCGGATCCTGGACTCTTTTGGCGTGATCAGTCTGGTGTCAGAACTGGAAGCCGCGTTCGATATCCGCATCGACGCGTCGGAGATGACACCGGAGAATTTTAACTCGATGCAGACGTTGTGGGAGATGATCCAGAGATTAAAGGAGCAGGAGTAAGATGGCGTATCATACAGGAATTTATCTGTTCCTATTTCTTCCGGCGGCCCTGCTGGCATATCAGATCGCGCCCTCCAAAAGCCGCTGGAAGATCCTGCTTTTGCTGGGCTATGGTTTCTTCTATTTGATCAGCAGGAACTTAGTCGTCTATATTCTGGGAACAACGATTTTTACCCACTATATCGGTCTTTGGATCCTGGCGGAACAAAAGAAGGGCAGGGAAGGACAAAAGAGGGCGCGCAGGGTACTGGTATTTGGTGTGGTGGGGCTTCTTGGGGTTCTGGGCTATCTGAAATATTATCATTTTTTCGCTCAGAATGTGAACCTTCTGACAGAACAGATGCTGGGGGAATCCTTCCTTCCGGCTAAGACATTGCTGCTTCCCATAGGAATCTCCTTCTATACACTTCAGGCGATCGGCTATATGGCAGACGTCTACTGGGGGAAGATCAAAGAAGAACCAAACCTGGGAAAGCTGGCGCTTTTCCTATGTTTTTTCCCACAGCTCATGGAAGGACCGATCAGCATGTACTCCCAGACCGCGGATCAATTGTGGAGCGGAAAAGGGATCACCGTGCAGAATCTGTGGAATGGAGGAGTTCGGATCTTATGGGGCCTCTTCAAGAAGGTACTGATCGCGGACCGGCTTTCTGTCTTAGCGGGGATGGTGTTCGATCACGATCAGAACTACGGCGGCCTGGTGATCGCGGCTGGAGCAGTCGCGTATACCATCCAGCTTTATATGGAGTTCTCAGGCTGTATGGATATTGTGATCGGAAGTGGAAGGATGTTTGGCGTCTTCCTGCCGGAGAATTTCCGACAGCCGTTTGCGGCCCAGAGCGCGGCGGAATTCTGGCGTCGATGGCATATCACTCTGGGCGCCTGGCTGAAGACCTATGTCTTCTACCCGGTCTCAGTATCCGGTCTGGTCAAACGCTGGAACCAATTTGGAAGAAAGCACTGCGGGAAATACCTGACTAAGCTGGGGATCTCCGCGTTGGCGCTGTTTCCGGTCTGGCTGTGTAACGGGTTGTGGCATGGCCCAAGATGGAGTTACATTTTCTTTGGGATGTACTATTTTGCTGTCTTGATGGCAGGGATCGCGATCGAACCACTTAGAGACCGGTTCCTGAAATTCTGCCATATCCGGGAGGATTCCTGGTATTGGCGGGGACTGCGGATCTGGAAGACCTGGGGGATTATTTTTATCGGAGAGCTCTTCTTCCGGGCAAATGGATTCCGGGCCGGGCTGGGAATGTTTGTCCGCATCTTTCAGGACTTTTCGCTGGCGCCGCTGTGGGACGACACCTTCCTGAATCTGGGGCTGGGGATTGGCGACATCTATGTGATCGCGGTCGGGTGTCTGGTAGTGGGAGCCTATGGGATGCTGAGGGAGAGGGGAGTGGTCCGGGAGGTTTCGATGGAAAAGCTGAAGCTTCCTGTGCGCTGGGGTATTTGTTATGGATTGATCCTGGCGCTGATCATCTTTGGAGCATACGGAACAGGATATCAGAAGGTGGATTTGATTTATGCAGGATTTTAAAAACAATAGAAGGAAACGGATCGGTCCGGTCCGGGAGATGGGAACATTTGTAGCCATTCTGCTGTGTATCGTGCTGCTGCTCTCCCAATTGGCGGTAAGACTTGTAAAGGAAGACGGAGACCTGCTTCTAGAAGGAGATAAAAGTATTGCCGGAATACAGGGTGAGCCAAAGGATACGATCGATGTGCTGGTAGTGGGGGACAGCGAGAGCTACACGACGGTTTCCCCTATGCAGCTGTGGAAAGAGCAGGGGGTCCCATCCTATGTCTGTGGACAGCCGGGACAGGAAATCCAGCAAAGTTACTATATGCTGAAAACGGCTCTGAAAACTCAGTCCCCTAAGGTGGTGCTCCTGGAGACGAATGTGATCTATCGTTATAAGGGCAGAGCCAGTGGACTGCAGCTGATCTTAGATGAGATGCGAAGTTACTATTTCCCCATTTTTCGGTTTCATGATATCTGGAAACCACTGCTGACAGGGCAGCGTTATCCCCAGGTGAAATATAAAGGATTTCAGATCCGAACAGGAGTGAAGGCGTACCAGGGCGGAGCTTATATGGAGGAAACTACGAAAAAAAAGGAGATTGAAAAGTTGAATCTCTATTATATGGATAAGATCATAAAACTGTGCCAGGACAAAGGGGCTGAGCTTTTGTTATACAGCGGTCCCTCTCCAATCAATTATGATTCTGCAAAGCATAATGGACTTGCGGAATTGGCCAAAAAAAGAGGGCTTTCCTATCTGGATCTGAACATGAAGCTTACAGAGCTTGGAATCGATTGGAAGACAGATACCCTTGATAAGGGAGACCACTTAAATCTGTCGGGAGCGGAGAAGGTTACCCAGTATTTGGGAGAATACCTTACCAGGGTTTATGAACTGCGGGACCGGCGGAAAGAGCCTGGATATGAAAGCTGGCATACAGAAGCAGAGAGGTTCGAGGGAGAGACGATCCCTCAATTATGGCAGATCCGAGGGGATGCCGGGGAGGATGGGAAAGAATGAAACGAGAACAGATACTGATCATAGAGGACGACCCGGATATCCGGGAAGGCGTGCGTATCCTGCTGGAAAGCGAGGATTATGAGGTCCGGGAGGCGGAAAACGGGAAGGACGGACTGGAGGCGTTAAGCACGGCTACGGACCTTGTGATCCTGGATGTTATGATGCCGGGAATGTCAGGGCTCTATACCTGCCGGGAGATCAGAAAGACCTCCTATGTCCCGGTCCTCTTTCTGACGGCGAAAGCGCAGGAATCTGACAAGCTGATCGGCCTGATGGCAGGCGGGGACGATTATCTGGCAAAGCCTTTTTCTTACGCGGAGCTTCTGGGCAGGGTCAAAGCGCTGCTGCGCCGCTATAAGATCTACAGCGGTCTAAAGGAACCGGGGCAGGAAAAGAAAGAAGAGGGATATCTGGAGGCTGGCGGCATCCGTCTCCACAGAGAGTTCAATGAAGTCTATATCGATGGCCGCCCACAGGAATTGTCAGATATAGAATACCAGATCCTGCGTCTGATGATGGAGCATCCAAGAAGGATCTTTTCGGCCCAGAATCTCTATGAGAGTGTATGGAAAGAACCGTACTTTTATAGCTGCAACGCAACGGTGACCGTGCATATCCGCAAGCTGAGGGTCAAGATCGAGAAAGATCCGCAGAATCCGAAACGGATCCATACCGTATGGGGAAAGGGGTATCGGTTTGAAGCTGTCGGTCAGTAAATGGGATTCTCTGTATGTCTCCTTATTCCGCCTGGTGATAGGAGCGATCGCCGCGGCGATCTTGTTTTTCTTCTGTGTGGATTTCGGGGGAGAATACTTGGTGGTCCGCTGGTATCATGAGAGCCATTACGTAGAGCGGAAAGAAAAGGCATATATAAAGGATCTTCAGGATTATGTGGACAGGTATCAGGTCAGCATCCAGGACAAAGAGAGCCTTACCCGGTGGCTGAAAGACCAGAAGATCCTGTCGCTGAAGATCTATCAGGACCAGTGGCTTGTCTATGATTCCTTTTATAAGAAGAACCTGGAAAACTTGACGGAAGAAGAGCGGGAACAGAAATATAACGGACAGGAGAATTACTATCCTGTCTGTTTCCCAGATGGAAATGGAGAGGCGGTCCTCTATGGCGCGTACAAATACCAGCTCTATATTTTCGTGGTCTTTCTTGAACTTCTGGCTACGTTTCTGGTGTTCCTGGGGATCATGGCCTGGGGGATACGCAGGAAGATGGAAGAGATCCGCAGACTTGGCCGGGAGATCGAAATCCTGGAAACGGGGAATCTGGACTATGCCATTACAGTACGGGGAAAGGATGAGCTGGCGGCGCTGGCAGAAGGTGTAGACTGTATGCGCCGCTCCCTGCGGGAACAGATCGAGCAGGAGGCTTTGCTTGTCAGAGAGAACCAGGAAATGGTAACAGAGATGTCCCATGACTTGAGAACTCCTTTGACTTCCATCCTGCTGTATACGGAGATCCTTCAGAAAGGCGCTTACAAGAACCCGGAGCGGCTGCTGGAGTATCTGGAGAAGATCCATCAGAAGGCAAGCAGGCTGAAACAGTTGTCAGACCACCTCTTTGAATACGCGCTTATAGCGGAAGATGCCGGAATACAGCTGGAACAGCCGGAAGAATACAAGTCTTTGTTCTATGATCTGCTTTCTGAGACCTGTAGTTATCTGGAGCAGAAGGGATTCCAGGCAGAGGCGCATCTGGAATGGAAGTCCAGACAGATCCGGGTGGATGAGAATTATGTCGCCCGCATTCTGGACAATATTACGTCCAATATCGTCAAATACGGCCAGAAGGAGCGGCCGGTGATCATAAGCTGTTCCTGTGACGAAGAGACGGTCAGGATCGCGTTCGAAAATGCGGTAAAGGCAGCGGGGGAGCCGAAGGAAAGCAGCGGCATCGGGCTTCCGAATATCCGAAAGATGATGGAACGGATGGGCGGAAGCTGTCGCTTTGGACAGAGAGGCGGACAATTCTATATCCATTTGTTTTTCCCGCAGGTATAGGGGCGGACAAAAATATCATTCTGTCCGCAGGGCAGTTACTGGATCGCTCTTTGCGGCCTTTCTGGAGGGGATCAGACCGCCCACCAGGGTCAGGACCACACTCAGCAGGATCAAGATCAAAGCGGGGACCACAGGAAGATACGCATTGACATCTGTGGTATCCGCAATATAATGGATCAGGGCATTGCCTGGGATCAGGAGCAGCAGGGTCGCCCCGATGCCGATCAGTCCGGCGCAGAGGCCAATGATGAAGGTCTCTGCGTTGAATACCTGGGAGATATTCTGTTTGGAGGCGCCGATCGCCCGCAGGATTCCGATTTCCTTCTTTCGCTCCAGTACGCTGATATAAGTGATGACGCCGATCATGATGGAAGAGACGATCAGGGAGATCGCCACAAACGCGATCAGTACGTAGCTGATGGTGTCAATGATGTCTGTCACCGAGGACATCATGGAACCTACCAGATCGGTGTAGGTGATCACCTGTTCCTCTTTTCCCTCTTCCTCCATCCGGCTGTTGTAGTCATCCAGGATTTCTACCACATGTTCTTTGCTCTCAAAATCGATGGGATAGATGTCGATTGCGGAGGGTTCGTCAAAGTCCACGTATCCAAGAGAGGTCAGATTGTTCTCGTAGGAGGCGCTCTGACCAGAATTCATAGACATCATCAGTTCTGTCAGGTCTTCCCCGGTCATATTCATCTGGAAAGCTTCCGCAAACGCATCCGCGTCAATGTTCATGGCATTTTGCAGTACATTGCCGATATCAGACATGGCCGCGCCCATGGCCTCTTCCATCCCAGAAGCGATCTGGCTCATCATCTGCTGCATGGCGGAAGAAATCTGTTCTTCCAGGGCATCGCTGATGGCACTGCCATAGGATGCCATAGCGCCTCCCATGTAAGCCTCTACCGAATCGGTAAGCTGTTCCTCCAGGGCATCCGTATCCACAGTGGAAGCAAGCCCCTGGGCAAGCCGCTGCTGGGCGTCCTCTGTCTGGAGGTACTGTAGAAAGTGCAGTCCCATACGAGCAGGAAGTTGTGGATCGTTCTGCTGGATGTGGGAACTGTAACCGGAGACCAGCTCTTCAGATAAGGAGGACATCTGGGCATCTGAGACGGTGACGTCCGCGGTCTTGACGATAGAATTGGCCCACTCGTTTATCGCGGTGGAACCAGCCCCAGCCATATACGTTTCCAGGGCGGTGTAAAACTCACTGGCATCTGTGTAGTTTTCTCCCTCCACAGAAGTTATAAATCCACTTTCGAGCTTATCTGATAACTCCTGGATCTGAGTGTTTGTCACAGTGACAGTAGCATTATTTGCAATGATCTCTTCTATCGCGTCTTGTATGATAGACTTGGCAGCGTCTGACTTCAGATAGTCCTGGAAACCATTTTGCAGTTCCTGGTAAGCGGTATTGGGATTGCTCTGGATATACTGCTCGTAGCCTTCCGTCAGGCTTGCGATCATCTGAGCGTAGCCCTCGGAAGAAATCGGGATTTCCAGATCCCCCATCAGCGCTCCTAAGTCTACCGTGCCGATGTCTGGCAGGTTGACACGGATGCCGCCAAGGTCAACAAGGCTGGACAGATCCATGGAGCTGCCGGCGCTTCCAAACACGCTGGAGAAATCGAAAGAATCGGAGAGATCAGAGAAAGCGCTTTCATCAAAGCCGAAAGCCTCCTGCAGTTTTCTCTCATCCACTGTGAACAGAGATTCCATATCGAAGCCGTCTTCTGAGCTTTCCTCGCCAAAGGGCTCTCCGGTAAATACATTGATATCCGGGTTTTCAAGCTGCTGCTGTACGATCTGGCTTTCTTCTGCCTGCTGGGAGATATAGCGGGTCAGGGCCGGAGTATATCCGATGCCGGAAGAGAGAACGAACCCGTTGCCGTCCTCAGAAGGCTGGACCACGCCTACCACCTTGATATCCGCGCCGTTTTCCACCAGATTCCGCATATACTCCGTATCGCCGCTTTTATCTGTCCACACCTGGTACTGACTGTCATATTGGTAACAGTCGGAACGGTTGACCAGTTTGAAAGAGGCGGAAAGCAGATCTTCGTATGTATAGCTTCCCAGATCGTCAGGAGTGTCCACGTTTTCTTCATCGACAAACTGCTGGATCATGTCGTCCAGCTCTACAGAATCCCGCAGTCCCAGAGTATATAACATAAAATCGCTGATGCTTCCGCTATTCGTCAGGACGACGACGCACTCGTCATAGCTTTCGGGCCAGCGGCCGGCCTTCACATCATACTGCCCTTTATACAGGCTGGCGTTTTCCGGCATCTCATAGAAAATGTCGGTGCTCATCATGGCCGACATCATGGAATTGGAGGCGGTGGACGAGCCGAGTCCCAGAGCCTCAAAGGAAGTATCCGGATGTACCTGGCGTACGTCCGTTTCTTCCAGACGGTAGATCTGAGGAACCGCGCTGTAAGAATATTCGATGGCATTGGTGTATGTTTCGATTCCGCTTTCTCCGCTGTCAAAATAAGCCTTCAGGGAGCCCAGGTCGTTGGAATCCATGGTAGAGAACATATTCGTCATCATCTGGACCACCCCAACCTCACCAGTCTCCTTTTCAGAGTCAGAGCCGCCGGCACCGCCGGCCATCATGGAAGTCAGATCCAGACCTGTACTCTGGATCTGGAGGGGATATTCAGACAGTGTATCCTTCTCAATGGATTCAATATAGGCATTGACTCCATTGGACAGAGACAGAATCAAAGAAATGCCGATGATACCGATGGAACCGGCGAAAGAGGTCAAAAGGGTCCGGGCCTTTTTGGTCCTCAGATTGTTGAAACTCAAAGAAAGGGCAGTCAGAAAAGACATGGAGGATTTCCCCATGTTCCGGTGTTCCGGCTCTTCAAGAGCAGTCTCATCGATCTCAAACGGGTCGCTGTCAGAGCGGATCTTCCCGTCTTTTAAGTTGACGATACGGGTGGCGTAATCATCAGCCAGCTCCGGGTTGTGGGTGACCATGACTACCAGTCGGTCTTTGGCTACCTGGCGTAATAGCTCCATCACCTGGACGCTGGTCTCACTATCCAGGGCGCCGGTAGGCTCATCCGCCAGCAGGATATCAGGGTCGTTGACCAGGGCGCGGGCGATCGCTACCCGCTGCATCTGGCCGCCGGAGAGCTGATTTGGCCGTTTGTGTACCTGGTCGCCAAGCCCGACTTCATCCAGGGCCTTCTGCGCCCGTTCCCGGCGCTCCGTTTTTTCGATGCCAGAGATGGTCAGAGCCAGTTCCACGTTGGCCAGTATAGTCTGATGGGGGATCAGATTATAGCTTTGGAAGACAAAACCAATGGTGTGGTTCCGGTAAGAATCCCAGTCCCGGTCCTTGTACTTCTTGGTGGAAATGCCGTTGATGATCAAATCTCCGCTGTCATAACGGTCCAACCCGCCGATGATATTCAAAAGGGTGGTCTTGCCGGAGCCGCTAGGGCCTAAGATCGCCACGAATTCATTATCTCTTAAGTTCAGGCTGACATCATCCAGAGCCTTCTGGACAAGGGTGCCGGTCCGGTATTCTTTGCGGATATGTTTGATCTGAAGCATATAGTCTCTCCCCTTTGTGTTATTCTATCAGAAAACATTTTCCATTATAAAGAGGCAGGAATCCATCGTCAACGGAAGGGGAGATAGTTTTAGAAAGAATTTAGAAGTTCTGTCCCTTGTCCTGCAACAGAAGGTAAAAATTTTATCGGTACTTCCAAATGATTCCACCCGGATCGCGGATGAACATTCTCTGGTGATCACAGATATTGTGATCGAACTGGAAGACCACAGCATTGCGAATGTAGAGGTACAGAAGCTGGGATACCGATTTCCTGGGCAGAGGTGTGCCTGTTATTCAGCAGATCTTCTCTTGAGACAGTACAAAAAGAAGATTATATCCATCACTTTTCCCAGCAGTCAGATACCGGGCTCAACCTGGATCTGCAGCAGGAATATGCCCTGATAGCGCTTGACATCTTTCAAGAGATTGTGCACAATAAATACATTAGAAATCTTTACGGAGAAATTTATGAGTTATGTCGAAATATAGAGAAGGTGATGGAGATGTTTTCCAAAGAACTGCAGGAATTGGACCGAAATACGGTACAATACATGATTGATGAGATGCAGGAAGAAATTGACGAGCAGAAGAAGAGACTGGACGAGAAGGATAAAGAGATCGCCAGGCTGAAGAAACTGCTTTCCGAATCCTGATTTTTTCACCAAGTGCAGCATACTAAGTAATTACAGAATACAGAGGAAGCCTCATGCAGCGATGTGTGAGGCTTCTGTAAGGAGGAGAAGGCAATGGAGATGAAAAACGCGGCGCTTATAGGCCTTGGGGCTATGGGTGTCTTCTTTGCGCCAAGAATGGAGGAACATTTGGGAAGAGAGCATTTCTGCGTGATCGCGGAGGGAGAGAGAAAAAGGAGGCTGGAAGACCAAGGCGTGACGGTCAACGGCGTAAACTATCACTTCCCTGTCTGCGAGCCCAAAGACGGAGAACCCAAGGACGTGATCATCATGGCGGTCAAAGATATGGGACTTGACCAGGCTCTTAGGGATATCCAGAAGTTTGTTGGAGACAGGACACAGATCCTGTGTGTGATGAACGGCGTGGAAAGTGAAGAAAGAGTTGCGGCTGTCTATGGCTGGGAACAAGTGCTGTATTCTTATATGAGAGTATCCATTGTCATGAAAGACGGCCGGGCGGACTTTGATCCCTACTGGGGAAAAGTGCATTTTGGAGAAGCGCGAAATGAGACTTTGACAAAAAGAACGGCGGCAGTAAAAAAACTATTTGAGCGATGTGATATTCCCTATGAGATCGACCAGGATATGTTATGGGGACTGTGGTTCAAATATATGTGCAATGTGGGGGAGAATCTGACCTGTGCTCTTCTGGGGATCCCCTTTGGAGCTTATGGGGTCAGCCAGGCGGCCAGCAGCATCCGCTGGGCGGCAATGAAAGAAGTACAGGCGGTGGCAGAGATGAAAGGCATCCACATTTCAGACGAGGTGATGGAAGGACAGTTTGAGACACTGCTGTCTATTCCTTATGAGAATAAACCATCTACCCTGCAGGATCTTGAGGCAGGCAGGAAGACGGAAGTCGAGATGTTTGCGGGAAGCATGGTGAAGATGGGCCAGGAGCTTGGGATTCCAACGCCGGTCTGCTGGATGTTTCTGCAGGGGATCCATGTGCTGGAGGAGAAGAATGACGGCAGGATCTGAAGGGAGAGAGTATGGCGCAGAAGATTTTGATCGTAGAAGACGATCCCAATATCAATAACTTGTTAAAAGAAGCATTGGAAAAAGAGGGCTATTTGTGTGAACAGGCATTTTCCGGGACAGAGGGAGATATGCTGCTGGGCATGAAAGAGTATGCCCTAGTACTGCTGGATCTTATGCTTCCGGGGATGGACGGAGAGCAGGTCCTTGAAAGGATCAGAGAAAAGGGCGGCCTTCCGGTGATCGTTTTGACGGCCAAAGACAGCCTGGATGAAAAGGTGGATCTCTTAAAAGCGGGAGCGGATGATTATATCACGAAGCCTTTTGAGATCAAGGAGGTACTGGCAAGAATCCAGGTACAGCTCCGCCGGGCCAACCCACAGGAAGAAAAAAAGATCCTATCCTTTCAGGGGCTTAAGGTGGACAGGACAACCTTTCAGGTATGGGCGGAAGGAAAGGAGATACCGAAGATCACCCGGCAGGAATTTGCGATCCTGGAGCTGTTTTTGAAACATCCAAAGCAGGTGTTCAGTAAAGAAGATATTTTCGAGTATGCCTGGCAGGAGCCCTATATGGGAGAAACCAAGACCTTGGATGTGCATATCAGTAATATCCGTAAGAAGCTGAAAGAAGTATCGGAAAAAGAATATATTGATACAGTGTGGGGCATTGGATATAGACTTCACTCGTAATGCGGCTGCTTTTGCTCATATACGGGCGCTGGCCCGCAAGGCGTCCCCCAGTTCCGCCCGCGCCATTCGCAAAAGGCCCCTGTCGGGGCTTGTCGCCGCAGGGAGCGGCTGCTTTTGCTCATATACGGGCGCTCCTCTCATACATATGTCTGATCGCGAAACCATGCGAGCATGGTTCCCGCTCCCAGACAATGCATGGCGGAACTGGGGGACTTTAGCCTTTTTTTACTTTTTATTTGCGTTTTTTTAGGTTCTGTTTTGTAACCTGAGAGCAGATAAGAAATGAAGGAGATGAAAATGATTATGAGTGATGTATTGTTGAGGACCCAGAGCCTGACGAAAAGGTATGGGCATCAGAGGGCGGTGGACCAGGTCAGTCTTCATATCAAACGGGGAGCGGTCTATGGATTTATCGGGAGAAACGGAGCGGGCAAGACTACGTTTCTCAAGATGGTCAGCGGCCTTGCGAGACCGACTTCAGGTGAGATCGAGATGTTTGGGAAGAAGGGAAAGGACTTAGGCGAGTTGCGTTCCCGGGTCGGCTGCCTGATCGAGGCGCCGGGTTTATATGGAAATATGAGCGCCGCCGCCAATCTTAAGATCAAGTGTAAGCTGTTTGGCATCTATAAGAAGGGCTATGTAGAGGAACTTTTAAGGACCGTAGGGCTTAAGGACTGTGGGAAGAAAGCGGTGAAGCGGTTTTCGCTGGGGATGAAGCAGCGGCTTGGGATTGCCCTTGCCCTGGTAGGCGAGCCGGACCTGCTGGTACTCGACGAACCCATTAATGGACTTGACCCTCAAGGAATCGCGGAGGTGCGGGATACCATCCATAAATTGAATGAGGAGCGGGATATGACGATCATCATATCCAGTCATATCCTGGAGGAATTGTCCAAGATCGCCACGGATTATGGGATCATCCATCAGGGAAGCCTTTTGCAGGAGCTGACCAGAGAGGAATTGATGAAGCGGTGCAGTGAGCGGATGGAGATCACGCTGGATGAGCCTAAGCAGGCGGTGCCGGTACTGGATGCGCTCGGTTTCAAAGATTACCAGATCGCGGATAAGGAGCATATCCAGATCTTTGAGCGGCTGGACGAGAGCGCCAGGGTCAATATGGAGCTCGCTAAGGCAGGGGTTCCGGTGAAAGGGATCACGATCAACAGCGAGGAACTGGAAACTTACTTCCTGAATCTGACAGGAGGTGAGGGCAATGCTTAACGCGGTGAGAATGGACCTTTATCGGATGCTCCATACCAGAAGCCTGTATGTGATCTGGATCGTGATGGCGGCACTGATATTATTTACCACATCTTTATCGAAGACAGATTATGAGGACACCGAGATCCAGACGGAAAATCATCAGTTTTATGAGGCGCAGGAGGAAAATGGGGAAGGCGCGGTTACGATAGGGATGCAGGTGATACTTCCTACGGCGCCGGGCGAGAAGGTGACTTTGTCAGATATTCTGTACGCGAATATCCAGGGAAAGTTTGTGGCCGTGTTCTTAGCGGTCTTTACGGTCCTCTTTTCATCGGCGGATCTGAACAGCGGATACTTGAAGAATATCGGAGGTCAGATCAACGGCAGGTGGAAGCTGATCGTCTCAAAGATCGCGGCGCTGGGGATATATGTACTCTTGACCTTTGGGGTTTTTGTGATCGTTCAGGCAGTCTCTAATCAGATTATCTTTGGATATCTGAAGCTTGGGATCACACAGGAATTCCTTGGATATCTGGGAGTCCAGCTTCTGCTGCATTTCGCCCTTTCTCTGATCTGCATGGCGGCAGCGGTGATCCTAAGAAGCAGTGTGTTCAGTATGATCATCGCGGTGTGCTTATGTATGAATATGCTGGTCACATTTTACAGCGCGATAGATAATCTGATCCATGATCTGGGATTTGAGAATTTCCGGCTGCTGGAGCACACAGTGACTGGCCAGCTGTCCATGCTGACCATGCGGCCGTCCATGGCAGACGAGCTTTACGCGGCAGGTGTGGCAGCGGCGTTTATCCTGGTGTGCGGGGTACTGACAGGCCTGGTTTTTACAAAGAGGGATATTGAATAAATGGAGATCATAATTGGGATATTAAGTATAATCATTCTGATCTTAGCGGTCATTTTGTGGAGATATCAGCGGCAGGTGAAAAACATCTGCCGCCAGCTTGCGTTCTTAAGAGAAAACGAAAGCAATATGATGATCACGGGAGAATGGGCGTCAGGAAGCTTGAGAAATCTGACAGAATCCTTAAATGAGATGATCCAGGAAGGAAAGAGGCAGAGGCTTTCTTACCGGAAGAAGGAGCAGAGGCTTTCGGATACTTATACCAGTCTCTCCCATGATATCCGTACGCCGCTGACATCCCTGGACGGATATTTCCAGCTTTTGAGAGAATCCTCGGACCCGGAGGAACAGCAGCGGTATCTGCGGATCATAGAGGAACGGGTAGGGAGCTTAAAGGAAATGCTGGAGGAGCTCTTTACCTTTGCCAAGCTGAAAGACGAGACGTTCCATCTGGAGCTGTCTTTGTGCTGTTTGAACCGGATTTTGAAGGAATGTATTTTCTCTTACTATGAAGACTGGACAAAACAAGGACTCGAGCCGAAGATCCAGATCCCGGATGAAGAATTGTATATTGAGGGAAATGAGGCGGCTCTGCGCAGAGTATTGCAGAACGTTATCAAGAACAGTATGGACCATGGGAAGGAAAGGCTTTTTATTTCTCTGTGTCCGAAGGAAGCAGGCGCCAGTCTGGTGGTCAGCAATCCGGTGGAGCGCCCGGAAGAGATCGATGTGGAGCAGGTGTTTGAGCGGTTCTACAAAGCAGATCAGGCACGGAGCAGGAATTCCACGGGACTTGGCCTGGCGATCGCGAGAGAATTCGTGCTGCGTATGGGAGGAAGGATAGAGGCGGCAGTAACAGGGAAAGAATTCCAGATCACGCTATGGTTTCCGACCGTTGATTTCCCAGATAAGAAGTTATAAGAAATTGCAATAAGTTCTAGGGCTGAAAGCGGAAGTATAGGTTTGCAAAAGGACTCTGGTATGGAGTATAATAGATGTCATTAAAGAAAGAGAAA
>DXGF01000074.1 GCA_019114065.1 Candidatus Dorea gallistercoris | reverse complement strand
GAAGCTCCGGTTGCAGGTGCCGGTATAACGCTCTTTATGGATACATTTTCCTCTGGCATCTTTCTCCTCTTTGGTCTCATTCTTGTGAGCGGTGATGGTGAGATATCCATCTTTCAGATCTGCCTTGATCTCTTCCTTGGCATATCCTGGAAGTTCGATTTCGATCACATAGTCCTTGTCCTTCTCGTGGATATCCGTCTTCATGATCTGCGAAGAGCCCCGATCATAAGAACGATTGAAAAACGGATCATTGAACATATCATCAAATAAATTATTAAAAGTTCTGTTTGCAAGTAACATAACACATACCTCCTTAAAATATATAAAAAATATTATTGTTTTATTTGTTATAAATATTATATAACACACATTGTTAACCGAGTCAAGCATCGAGTGCTAATTTTTTAAAAAATTTTTCAGGGGTTGCATATTATGCGGATAAGATGTATAATTATGCAAGTTCTTTCAAAAAGGGACAGGGTTTTTTTAATCTGGGCCGTGGTATTTTTAAAAATACCCCGACCCCAATAGAGAGGAAGTAGGAATATGATCAGAGCAGGTATTATCGGATCCACTGGATACGCAGGCGCGGAGCTGGTCCGTATCCTTATGGGACATAAGGATGTGGAGATTGTCTGGTATGGTTCCAGAAGTTATATAGATGAAAAATATGCAAATGTATACCGGAATATGTTTGAGATCGTGGATGCCAAGTGTATGGATGATAACATGGAGGAGCTGGCGGACCGGGCGGATGTGATCTTTACGGCCACGCCCCAGGGATTTCTTGCCTCTGTGCTGACGGAAGAAATTTTATCCAAGGTAAAAGTGATTGATCTGAGCGCTGATTTTCGTATCAAGGATGTGGGGATTTATGAGAAGTGGTATGGAATCGAA
Organism: Candidatus Dorea gallistercoris; assembly: GCA_019114065.1. Classification (GTDB taxonomy): domain Bacteria; phylum Bacillota; class Clostridia; order Lachnospirales; family Lachnospiraceae; genus Massilistercora; species Massilistercora gallistercoris. The sequence goes on along the minus strand of DXGF01000074.1, from coordinate 2,803 downwards.
CATAAGAGCCCTCAGTTTATTGAAGAAGCGGTTTATGGCCTCTGTGAGGTGAACCGGGAACAGATTCCGGGAGCTCGTCTGATTGCCAATCCGGGCTGTTATACCACTTGTTCGATCCTGACGGCTTACCCGCTGGCGAAAGAGGGATTGATCGATATGGACACCCTGATCGTGGACGCGAAATCGGGGACTTCCGGAGCCGGCCGGGGTGCCAAGGTGGCAAACTTGTTCTGCGAGGTAAATGAGAATATGAAGGCTTATGGGGTGGCTTCCCACCGGCACACGCCGGAGATCGAAGAGCAGTTGGGCTATGCGGCGGGCCGGAAGGTGACGATCAGTTTCACCCCCCACTTAGTGCCTATGAACCGGGGAATCCTGGCGACGGAATACGCATCGCTGACGCAGGATGTGTCCAGGGAAGAGATCAAGGCGGTCTATGATGCTTATTACAGAGAAGAAAAATTTATCCGAGTCCTGGACCCGGGTGTCTGCCCGGAGACAAAATGGGTGGAAGGAAGCAACTATGTGGATATCGGATTCCAGATTGATCCGCGGACGAACCGGATCGTCCTGATGGGAGCAATTGATAACCTGGTAAAAGGCGCGGCCGGCCAGGCAATCCAGAATATGAACCTGATCTTCGGGCTTCCGGAGACGGAGGGACTGGAACTGGTCCCCATGTTCCCATAACCGGAGATGAAGGAGGATATACAAGATGGAGGACGGCAAAGCAGTGATCCGGGTGATGACCATTGACGACTACGACCAGGTCTACGGGCTCTGGCACAGAATCCGCGGATTTGGCCTGCGCAGTGTAGACGATTCCAGAGAAGGAATTGAGAGATTCCTGAGACGGAATCCGACCACCAGTGTGGTGGCGGTGAAGGACGGGACTATCGTGGGAGCGATCCTCTGTGGCCACGACGGAAGAAGGGGCTGTTTATACCATGTCTGTGTGGACGAGGCATACCGCATGAGAGGCATCGGCAAGGCAATGGTGGTGGCGGCCATGGAGGCGCTGAAGGCGGAGAAGATCAACAAGGTTTCCCTGATCGCGTTTACGAAAAATGATATTGGAAATGCCTTTTGGAAGGAAATTGGCTGGACAAAAAGGCAGGACCTGAATTATTATGATTTTACATTAAATGAAGAAAACATCACAGCTTTTATCCAGTAGGAAGCGGCGGCAGGCGGCCTGCGAAAAAAGCGGATGGGTGGAAAGGAAGGAAGACAATGAAGCAGATCAAAGGCGGCGTGACCGCGGCAAAAGGATATGAGGCGGCCAGTACAGCCGCAGGCATCAAATATCAGGATCGGACGGATATGGCGCTGATCTATAGTGAGGTGTCCTGTCAGGCGGCTGGGACCTTCACCACCAATGTGGTGAAGGCGGCTCCGGTGAAATGGGACCGGCAGGTGATCGACAGTGGAAGCCCGGTGCAGGCGGTGATCGTGAATTCCGGCATCGCCAACGCGTGTACAGGAGAAGAAGGCATGGGCTACTGTAAGGAGACGGCCCAGGCGGCGGCCCAGGCCCTCGGAATTCCGGCGGAAGGTGTGACCATCGGCTCCACAGGCGTGATCGGTATGCAGCTTCCCATTGAGAAGGTGAAAGCAGGGATCCAGGTGATGGCAGCTAAGAAGAATGCTTCTCTGGAAAACGGCACGGCAGCGGCCAAAGCCATCATGACCACCGATACCTGTGAGAAGGAGCTGGCGGTGGAGATCGAGATCGGAGGAAAGACGGTGACCTTAGGCGGTATGGCCAAAGGCTCTGGCATGATCCATCCCAATATGTGCACCATGCTGGCGTTTCTTACCACCGACGCGGTCATTTCCAAGGAGACGCTGCAGAAAGCCTTAAGTGAGGATATCCAGGATACTTATAACATGATCTCCGTGGATGGAGACACCTCTACCAATGACACAGTCCTTCTGTTGGCAAATGGACTGGCGGGCAATGAAGAGATCGTCTATGGAAGCGAAGCATATGAGAAATTCCTGGAAGCCCTCCATACAGTCAACGAATATCTGGCGAAGAAGATCGCGGGAGACGGCGAGGGAGCCACTGCCTTGTTTGAAGTGAGGGCAGTGGGCTGTGAGAGCGTGGGACAGGCCAAGTTGCTGGCGAAAGCAACCGTCTGCTCCAATCTTACCAAGACGGCCATTGCGGGCCATGACGCCAACTGGGGAAGGATCTTGTGTGCCATGGGCTACTCCGGTGCCCAGTTCGACCCGGAGAAGGTGGATCTGTTCTTCGAGAGCAAGGCCGGGAAAATCCAGATCATCGCGGACGGGACGGCGGTAGACTACAGCGAGAAAGAAGCCACTAAGATCCTTTCTGAGCCAGAGGTGACCGCCATCGTCGATGTGAAAATGGGAACAGAGACGGCCACAGCCTGGGGATGTGATCTGACCCATGGATATATTGAGATCAACGCAGACTACAGAAGCTAAAGGGCAGAATGGCAGAAGGGAGTGGTTCACATGAACAAAGACATGGAGAAATACCTGGAGAAAGCTGAGGTCCTCATTGAGGCCCTGCCTTATATCCAGAGGTTTAACCGCAGGATCATCGTGGTGAAATACGGTGGCAGTGCCATGGTAGATGAGGAACTGAAAGAGCAGGTCATCAAAGACGTGACCCTGCTCAAGCTGGTCGGGTTTAAGCCGATCATCGTCCACGGCGGCGGGAAAGAGATCAGCCGCTGGGTCGGAAAAGTGGGAATGGAGCCGGAATTTAAAAACGGACTCCGGGTAACCGATGAGGAGACCATGGAACTGGCGGAGATGGTACTGGGCC
>DXGF01000073.1 GCA_019114065.1 Candidatus Dorea gallistercoris | reverse complement strand
ACCCTTTAACGTAATCCAGGACGTAGCCTTTTACACAAAGGCTACGTCCTGGATCAACAGGCAAATAAAAAACAGCCACGACGGTTATGGCTGTCTTTTTTCTATGCGGTTAAGCGATTCCGTTAACTGCTTTTGCTAAACGGGAAATCTTTCTGGAGCATGTGTTCTTGTGATAAACACCTTTTGTCCCAGCTTTATCGATCTCAACGATCGCTGCCCTCAGCGCTGTCTTGGCAGCTTCTGCATCTTTCTCAGCGATAGCAGCTTCTACTTTTTTTACAGCAGTTTTTACTTTGGATTTGATCGCCTTATTTCTAGCTGCTTTTGTTTCGTTTACCAAAATCCTTTTTTTGGCAGATTTGATATTAGCCAACTCGTCCACCTCCAATATCCATATTTCGATTTGCTCGATTTCCAGTTCGTTAGAGCCGGACACGGACGTTCTAACGAAACATACGAATTTATTTTATTCCAAGGTTTGGGTTCTGTCAATACATATTTCTTAAAATATTGCAAAAACTGATGCTGTTGGCCGCGGTGTGAATGACATGCGGCAGGGAATGAAACTTTAAGTTCAGCGAGGTTAATGGAATGATTGAGAAGTATAGTATCAGGACGGACTTGGCACTGGAACAGAAAGAGCGGTTTGAGTCGGACCACGTGGAGGTCCAGGGCGTGGTTCTGGAGGAGGATTACGACGAAGACCGGGAGATCCGGATCACCAGGGTAAAGATCGAGACGGAAAATGGAGCGAAGGTCATGGGCAAACCGGTGGGAACTTACATTACTATGGAGGCTCCGGGAATGGCGGTGCCGGATGAGGCGTACCACCGGGAGATCTCAGAGGAACTGGCGAAGTTTCTGGAGAGATTCCTGAAAGCGGAAAAGGAAGACTTCTCCGTTCTTGTGGTAGGGCTTGGAAATCGGAAGGTCACGCCGGATGCCCTTGGTCCTTATGTGGTGGACAATCTGAATATTACCCGGCATATCGTGAAGGAATATGGGAAATACGCCATGGGGGAAGAGCAGGTCCGCCTGGTGAGCGCGATCGTGCCCGGAGTGATGGGGCAGACGGGAATGGAGACGGTGGAGATCGTCAAAGGAGTGGTCCGGGAGACGAAACCGGATATGATCATCGCGGTAGACGCGCTGGCAGCCAGAAGTTCCAGGCGTCTGAACCGGACGATCCAGATCACGGACACGGGGATCAACCCCGGCTCCGGGGTCGGGAACCACAGGAGCGGGCTGACGAAGGAGACGGTGGGGGTCCCGGTGATCGCCATCGGGATCCCTACCGTGGTGGACGCGGCCACGATCGTCAATGATTCCATGGAAAATCTGATCGCCGCCCTGGAGACTTCGGAGGCGCTGCGGGGAGTGGGTGTGGTCCTGCAGGGCTACAACGCGGCGGAGAAATATGAACTGGTGCGGGAGCTGATCTCTCCTCATCTGAACGGGCTTTTTGTCACACCTAAGGATATTGATGATACCATCAAACGGATCAGCTACACCTTGTCGGAAGCCCTCAATCTGCTGTTTTCCAGGGAAAGACCCGCATAGGTAAAGAAAACAGACGCATCTTTGGGCGGCGTTTTCCGCCGGGACATGCACATATTTGGAAATCTGACATCATATAGTGTTAAGACACAAATTAAGAAACCTGGCCGCGGGGAGAAACCGCGGTCAGGCGTTTGAGCGGAGTGGAAAAGTTTGGACTTATTCAAGAAGCGGATCAGCCAGGTCCTGATGATCGTGATCCTGGGGATGTTGATCCTGTACGCGGGATTTCATATAAAAATCCACCTGCCGGAAGAAACGGGGCTGGAGATCAGCAGGTTCCTGAACCGGGGCGCGGAGGATATCTATCTGACCGGTTTTGCATACAGCAGAGAGGGAGCCGGGCCATCGCCTTCCAGGTGGGCCGCCGAGGCGGCGATGGAGCTAATGCCCCTTGGCAGTTATGTGGAGGGGAAAACAGGAACAGACACGGTCATTGAGGACCGGGAAACCTATGAGATGATCCTGGCGCAGCAGGCCAACGATGAAAACGCGGTAGACGAGGAAGGGAATCTGATCGGCGAGGAAGAAACGGCGCCTGCGGTCCAGGCATCCTCTGAAGCGACAGATTTCTCGCTGGAGAAGCTGAAGAATTTTGATTATCTGATCGGAAATTTCTATACTGTGGATAGCAGCACCGCGGTGGATCCGGAGCAGTTGAACGCGGAAACGCTGCTGGCAAAGGATATGAAGATCGACACGGAAAGCGAGGGGCCAAAAGTGCTGATCTATCACACCCACTCCCAGGAGACATTCGTGGATTCTAAGCAGGGAGATGAGAGCACCTCCATCGTCGGTGTCGGAGATTATCTGACAGAACTTCTGAATGACACGTACCAGATCAGCACCCTGCACCACAAAGGCGTCTACGACCTGATCGACGGGCAGCTGGACCGGAGCCGGGCCTATGAATTGGCAGAGCCTGAGATACAGAAGATCCTGGAGGAAAATCCCAGCATCGAGGTGGTGATCGATCTGCACCGGGACGGGGTGGGGGAAGATACCCATCTGGTGACGGAGGTCAATGGCAAGCCCACGGCCCAGATCATGTTCTTCAACGGAATGAGCCGGACTAAGGCCAACGGCAGCATCGACTATCTCAAGAACCCATACATAGAAGACAATCTTGCCTTCTCCCTCCAGATGCAGCTCGCGGCAGCGGAGAAATATCCGGGGTTCACCCGGAGGATCTATCTGAAGAGCTACCGCTATAATATGCACCTGAAACCCAAAACCCTTCTGGTAGAAGCCGGAGCGCAGACCAAC
>DXGF01000072.1 GCA_019114065.1 Candidatus Dorea gallistercoris | reverse complement strand
ACGATGGCGCCGCCTACGCAGGCCGCGTGTCCATCCATGTATTTGGTGGTGGAGTGGGTGACGATATCCGCGCCCCACTCGAAAGGCCGGCAGTTGACCGGTGTAGCAAAGGTATTGTCCACGATAAAAGGCACTCCATGGGCGTGGGCCGCCTTTGCGAATTTCTCCAGATCCAGCACCACCAGGGCCGGATTGGCGATGGTCTCTCCAAATACCGCCTTGGTGTTCTCCCGGAACGCAGCATCTAATTCTTCCTCCGTGCAGTCCGGGTCCACAAATGTGGCATCCACTCCCATCTTCTTGATGGTGTGGGCATAGAGGTTATAAGTCCCGCCATAGAGAGCGGAAGCGCACACGATATGGTCCCCCGCCTGAGCGATGTTCATGACCGCGTAGAAATTTGCGGCCTGGCCGGAGGAAGTGAGCATCGCCGCCACTCCGCCTTCCAGATCGCAGATCTTGGCGGCCACCGCATCGTTGGTCGGGTTCTGCAGACGGGTGTAGAAGTATCCGGATTCCTCCAGGTCGAACAGCCGTCCCATCTGTTCACTGGAGCTGTATTTAAATGTGGTGCTCTGATAGATCGGAAGGATCCTGGCCTCCCCGTTTCCCGGTTCATATCCGGACTGGATACATTTTGTCTCGATCTTATAATCGCTCATTGAACTTCCTCCTAAGCATATAGATATTTTTTCTTCAGATCCCTCACCATATCGGTGTACAGATCCCTGCATGTTTCATTATCACCCTTCTCAATACAGCGGATACAGGGGAGCAGGCGGGAGTGGTAGAGATCCTCATAGATCTTCTCCCGGTCCCGGTGCATGTCGATCACCCACACGATCGCCGGCGCAAGGTCGTAATACTCTTCCACCAAAGCTTTCCCCTCTTCTGTCTTCAGCAGATACCCGTCCCGGTAAGCGCGGAGGCTCTCCAGTTCATAGCAGTCGTCAGACTGTCCCATGCTCTCGCACACCGCCGTGGTGATAAAACACCACCATTTTTTCTTGAAGCCGCCGGCGATGGCGTCATAGTCGGCATAGGAAAGTTTCAGAGAGGACACCTTCCTTTGGTTCCACACTTCCACCATCCGCCTGCACAGGCGGATGCAGAACTCATCCCTTGTGTAGGTGAGGATTGGCATCACATAGACCGCCATATTCATGTTATAATCTACCGCAAGTCGCTCCCGCGTCCGTTTGGGCTGCTGCTCCATCAATTCCCCCGCATGAGCCGGGATGATGGCCGCCAGCTCTTCCAGCAGGGCCTCCTGCTCTTCTTCCGCCGTCTCCTCGCACAGACTGGTAATCTCTCCGATCACATCTCTGAATTGGTTGAATCCTTTCTCAAACAGGCCATTGTAGGTTTTTCGCCGAAATCCTTTGACCTGTGCCAGCATCTCATCAAAAAGCCGGATCAAATCCTCTCTGATCTTCTCCATTCTTGCCCTCCATCCATCTGTTCTGCAGTCTTCTATTCATCCCAGTTATGGTATACGTTCTGGACATCGTCGTCTTCTTCCAGCATATCCAGGGTCTTCTGGATGCTGGCGATGTCCTTCTCGTCCGTCAGTTCCACGTAAGTCTGAGGGATCATGGTCACTTCCGCGGCCGCCATCCTGATGCCGGCCTCTTCCAGCGCCTCATGCACCGCGCCGAAATCCTCCGGCGCGGTCAGGATCTCAAAGCTGTCATCTTCCTCCACAAAATCTTCCGCTCCCGCGTCCAGAGCCTGCATCATCAATTCGTCTGAATCTCCCTCATACTCTTCTTTGTCGATCACGATCTGTCCTTTCTGATCGAACATGAAGGAGACACAGCCCGGCGTCCCAACATTACCGTTCCCTTTGGTAAAGGCATGCTTTACATTGGTGGCGGTACGGTTCCGGTTGTCCGTCAGAGTCTCCACGATGATAGCCGTTCCGTTGGGGCCATACCCTTCATATGTAATATGTTCATAATTGGCGGCATTGGCGTCCCCTGTCGCCTTCTTGATATTTCTCTCAATGGTATCGTTGGGCATATTGTTGGCTTTGGCCTTGGCGATCACATCCCTCAGCCGGCTGTTGTTGGCCGGGTCCGCGCTTCCGCCTTCCTTGACGGCTACTGCCAGTTCTTTGCCGATCTTGGTGAAGATCTTCCCCTTTGCCGCGTCATTTTTCTCTTTCTTATGCTTGATATTGGCAAATTTTGAATGTCCTGACATCTCTTCTATCTCTCCTTGTCCTTTTCTTTTTCTGTCGCACGTGTACCATTCTAGCACTGTTCGGGGAGTTTTTCAATCTTTACCGTCTCGATCGTATTATTCTCCACAGACAGCACAGTAAAACGGTATCCCTCATACTCCACCACGCAGCGCTCATCCTCGGCGGGGATCCGGTCCAGCTGGTCGATCAGAAATCCATTGACTGTCTCATATTCTTCTGTCTCGAACTGGATCGGCAGCACCTCTTCCAGATCTTCCAGATCCGTCATTCCCCGCACCTTAAGGCTTCCATCCGCCAGTGTCAGGATCATCACCTCTTCCCGGTCGTGCTCGTCCAGGATATTTCCCACGATCTCCTCCAGGATATCCTCCATGGCCACCAGGCCGGAGGTCTGCCCGTACTCATCCAGCACGATGACTACATGGTTCTTCTGGGCCTGCATCTCTTTGAACAGGACGTCGATGCTCTTTGTCTCCGGGACAAAAGTGACCGGTCTTATGTACTCTTTCAGTTCTTCCACCGGAGTCTTCCGCAGTTCCTCCTTCATATAGCAGGAGGCTGCTTCTCTGAGATGGAGGAACCCGACGATCTCATCGATATCCTCATGATAGATCGGGAATCTGGAGAAACTCTCCCCCAGCATAAACCGAAACGCATCTTCCAGAAGTTCCTCCCCATCGATGGCCACGATATTCTTCCGGTGGGTCATAATGTCCCTGGCGTCTTTGTCCAGATAGCGGAAGATATTCTTGATCAGGCTGGCCGCTTCCCTCTGGGTCCCCTCATCCATCTCCTCCTCCACCTGGAATACCCTCCGCATTCTTTGAAATAAACTGTCCTCTTCCATAGTAATTCTCTTTCGACTCCTTTTTTTATGTATGAAGCTCGAAGCTGACCTTCAAGGCTTCATCGATTTTCTTCATGATCTCTTTGTCCAAGTGGCAGACCTGTTCTTTCAGTCGCTGTTTGTCGATGGTCCTGATCTGTTCCAGAAGGACCACAGAATTCTTCACGATCTGATACCTTCTGGCATCGATCTCCACATGGGTGGGGAGTTTCGCCTTGTTCATCCGCGACGTGATCGCCGCGCAGATCACCGTAGGACTGTGCCTGTTCCCCACGTCATTCTGAATGATCAATACCGGACGCACGCCGCCCTGTTCAGACCCTACCACCGGACTCAGATCCGCGTAAAAAATATCGCCACGTCTCACCTGCACTTTATTCACACTCCGATCACATCTAAGATAAGATTAGTATTTCCATCTTTCTCGGATGTATACAATCGAGGGCCGTATCACAGGTGCATTATCCAAAATAGTCCATCTGCTCCACTACTTCGCCGTGGCGGACAAACTCCCTGGGGATCCGTTTGCCCAGGTCGCAGACAAACTCATAATTAAATCTCCCGGACAGATCGCTCAGGACTTCCACCGGCAGGTGGGCATCTCCATCGCTCCCCACCAGGGTCACCCGGTCTCCAAAGTTTACGTCCTCGATCTCTGTGGCATCCACCATGAACTGATCCATACACACCCGTCCGAGGATGGGCGCCTTCTGTCCATGGATCAGCACATATCCCTTGTTGGACAGGCTTCTGGGGTAACCATCCCCATATCCCACCGGAATGGTCACGATCTTGGTCCGCCGTTTTGTAACATAAGTACTTCCGTAGCTGACCGGGGTCCCTTCTTCCACCCATTTGACATGGGCCACATGGCTGATCAGTTCCATGGCCGGTCTGAGCGGCACATTCTCCTTCTTCACTTCTTCCGAAGGATAGAGGCCATAGGTGGAGATACCGGCCCGGACCAGATCCAGATTGGCTTCTTTCACATCAATAATTCCCGCGCTGTTGCTGCAATGGTAGTACTTAAAAGCAACACCTTTTCCCTCCAGCCGTTTCTTCATCCAGAGATAGTCGCCGATCTGTTTCTGGGTGAAGGATTTATCCGTCTCATCCGCTTTCGCGAAGTGAGTATAGATGCCTTCCATGACAAGTCCCGGCAGACGGCTGATCTCCTCGATGGTATCCGCGCTCTCCTCCCGGATCAGAAATCCAAGTCTCGACATACCGGTGTCCAGCTTGATGTGTACAAATGCCTGCTTCCCTTTCTCCAGAGCCGTCCTGCTGATCCCTTCCGCCATCTCTTTGGTATAGACGGTGAAGCGCACATCCTGATCGACAGCCGTCTCCCACTGATCTGGGAAAATGCATCCCAGTACCAGGATCGGTTTGGTGATTCCTCCCTTTCGAAGGACTACCGCTTCGTCCAAAGTGGCCACCGCATACCCCCAGATATACTCTTTGGAGGCCAGCATCCGGCCGATCTGTACCGATCCATGTCCATAGCCGTCTGTCTTGATCACGGAGATCATAGAGACCCCTTCCTTTAAGTTTTTCTTCATCATCTCCATATTGTGCTCAATGGCATCCAGATCGATCCTGGCGTATACTCTTGTATATGGCTTCATTTTCTCACGCTCCTTTTTTAATTTTTTCTTCTTCTTTTATCACCGGACCCAGCCACCGGACCAGATCCCGCGCTAAAACACTGTAGCTTCCCATCTCTACCTGGGCCCGCTGTCCTGCCCTTCCGTGGAGGTATACCCCCAGCCTGGCTCCGTCCTCACAGGCCATCCCCTGAGCCAGCAGGCCGGCGATAATCCCAGCCAGCACGTCTCCCGAGCCGGCCTTGGCCATGGCGCTGCTTCCGGTCAGGTTTAGGCAGGGCCTCCCCCCCTTGCCCTGGACCAGGGTTCTGGAATCCTTCAGCACACAGGTCACATCCTCCTGTTCCACAAAGGCTCTCAGGATCTCCAGCCGTCTGTCCCTGATCTCCGGGACCGGTTCCCCGGTCAGCCGTTCCATCTCCTTCATATGGGGAGTGAAGATATAGCTGCTGTGTTTCCTGCTTTTCATCCATTCTGGATTTTCAGCGATCAGGTTCAGCCCATCCGCATCAATCACTGTGGGGATCCTCCCCTCCCGCAGCACCAGCTCCATGATCCGGCGGGAAGTATCCCCCGTTCCAAGGCCGGATCCGGCCAGCGCCACGTCCGCCCAGGAAAGGAGTTCCCTTAGTTCTTTCTCTCGGAAACTCTCATAAGGCCGGATGATGGCCTCGGGCAGTAGCTGCTGCAGGATGGGCCGGTTTTCTTCCGGAGTGTAGATCTGGACTAGTCCCGCGCCGGCTGTGTAGGCCGCGTATCCATTGAGATAAGCGGCGCCGCTCATCCCTTTGCTCCCCGCGATCACCAGAAGCTTTCCGTAAGTCCCCTTGTGGGAATCCGCCGGCCGTTCGGGCAGAAGCGCCGCATATTCTTCCTCTCCCAGTGTAATCGCTGTATGGGGATCTTTCGCCAGAGGTTCTTCGCAGATACCAATCCGCCTTGGCTCTACGGCCCCTGCGTACCCTCTGCCCGGATCCAGGAGAAGCCCGATCTTCCTGTCCTGAAAGGTCACCGTATAGTCTGCCCGGAAAGCGCAGCCAAGCACAGCTCCGCTGTCCGCGGACACCCCGGAGGGAATGTCTACCGCTATCTTTATTCCCTGATCCTGATTCATCTGTCGGATCAGGTCTGCGTACTTTCCTTCCACACTTCGACTCAAGCCTACTCCGAAAACAGCGTCTACTATGATACTATATTCACCTGGTCTGTATTCGTCACTGATGACGCCTCCCGCTTTCTCAAACTGTTCCATCTGTACCCGGGTCTCCGGCGTGGCGTGGGACAGGTTCCCGGCCATCACGGTAGTCACCTTCTTCCCCTTCCCGATCAGGAGTCTTGCAACGGCGAATCCGTCCCCTCCATTGTTGCCGGAGCCGCACACCACACATACGGAGGACAGATCCAGATGCCGCTCCTCAAGGAACCGGACACACTCTTTCGCGGCCCGCTCCATCAGTTCCAGAGAGGGCACTCCCAGCGTCTGTATCGTGTACTGGTCCGCCTCCTTCATCTGGCCGCCTCCTGGCAGATATTCCATACTCTCACCTCTCTCCAGATACAAAGAACGTGCGAAGATAAGTCTGCCAAGACACGCTCACCGCCGCACGCCGCTTTTCACTTTATTTATGTTCTTTGTTATACCTGCTGATATTATAAGACAACTGCATCAGACTTTCTGACAAATGTACGTTCTCCACAATGATATTTTCCGGAAGATTCAGATCTGTATGGGCAAAATTCCAGATCGCGCGCACACCGTTTTCCACCAGCATATCCGCCACCTCTATGGCCTTATCCTTGGGGATCGTAAGCGCCGCGATATCCACGCTGTTCTGCTGGACAAACTCCTTGAGCTCATCCATCATCCGGATCGGCACTCCCCGAATCGACACCCCTTGCAGCCTCGGGTTCACATCGAAGATCCCGCTCAGGATGAATCCCCGTTTCTCAAATGCCGCATAGTTCGCCAATGCCTGTCCCAGGTTGCCGGCGCCGATGATGATCATGTTGTGGTCCTCTTCCAGCCCCAGGATCTTGCCGATCTCCGTATACAAATACTTGACATTATACCCATATCCCTGCTGTCCAAACCCGCCGAAATTATTCAGATCCTGCCGGATCTGGGACGCCGTCACTTTCATCCGTTTGCTCAGATCATTGGAGGAAATCCGTTCCACTCCATTCTCCAGCAATTCTCCTAAATATCTGTAATACCTCGGAAGCCTGCGTATCACCGCCTGCGAAATCTCTCTGCCTTCCACTCTCTTCACCTTCCTGTTTCATTCTAGAAAATATTATATAAAATTGTGCCTGTAAAGTCAAACTTTTAGTTGTTTTTTGTCCTAATTCCGCTATAATGAAATCGTATGCAGAAGATTTGGAGGGACTTATGATACTTGCATGTCACGGGATCGAGAAAGTTTTTGGAGAAGAGGTGATCGTGAAAAACGGCTCCTTTCATATAGAAGAACACGAGAAAGCCGCACTGGTGGGTGTGAATGGCGCGGGTAAGACCACACTCCTTAAGATGATCGTTGGAGAGCTGCCGCCGGATGGGGGCTCTGTCACCCTTTCCAGGGACAAGACCCTTGGCTACCTAGCTCAGCATCAGGAGATGGACAGCGCCCACACCATCTATGAGGAAGTAAAAAGCGCCAAAGCCCATATCTTCGAGATGGAGCGGCGCATCCGGAAGATTGAGCGGGAAATGCCTCTCCTCCAGGGAGAACCGCTTCAGGAGCAGATGGAGGCCTATCACCGGCTGACTACTCTTTTTGAGGCGGAAAATGGTTACGCCTGCGCAAGCGAGATCACAGGCGTCCTGAAAGGTCTTGGGTTTGAGGAAGCGGATTTTTCCAAGACCATAGACACCCTCTCCGGCGGGCAGAAGACCCGGGTCTCCTTAGGCAAACTGCTTCTTAAGAAGCCGGACATCCTGCTTTTGGACGAGCCCACCAACCACCTGGATCTGAATTCCATCACCTGGCTGGAGACGTATCTTCTGAACTATCCGGGAGCCGTCCTGATCGTCTCCCATGACCGGTATTTCCTGAACCGGGTGGTGACGAAGGTGATCGAGATCGAACATGGGGAGCTCCACACCTATCTCGGCAACTATACAGATTATTCCGATAAAAAACGGCAGATCCAGGAGGCAAAGCTGAAGGAATATCTCAACCAGCAGCAGGAGATCCGTCACCAGGAAGCCGTCATAGAAAAACTCCGTTCCTTTAACCGGGAGAAGTCCATCAAACGGGCGGAGAGCCGGGAGAAAATGCTGGAGAAGATCCAGCCTGTGGAGAAACCGGCGACCCAGGAGGCGAAGATCCACTTGAAACTGGAGCCTGCCATCCAGAGTGGCAGCGATGTCCTCTCTGTGGAGCGCTTGAGCAAATCCTTTCCGCCCCAGACATTATTTACCGATGTCAGCTTTCAGATCCGCCGGGGCGAGCATGTGGCGGTGATCGGGGACAACGGCACAGGCAAGACTACTCTGCTCAAGATCCTGAACCAGGTGGAGCAGGCAGATTCCGGAAGTTTTACTCTGGGCACCAATGTCCACATTGGTTATTACGACCAGGAGCACCATGTGCTCCACATGGAGAAGACCATTTTTGAGGAGATTTCTGACGATTACCCTACTCTCACCAACACCCAGATCCGCAATACGCTGGCTGCCTTCCTCTTTACTGGGGACGATGTGTTCAAACGGGTCGGGGACTTGAGCGGCGGCGAGCGGGGACGGGTGTCCCTGGCCAAGCTCATGCTCTCGGAGGCAAATTTCCTGATCCTGGACGAGCCTACCAACCACCTGGACATCGCTTCCAAAGAGATCCTGGAGCGGGCCTTGAACGACTACACCGGAACGGTCCTCTACGTGTCCCACGACCGGTATTTCATCAACCAGACTGCCACAAGGATCCTGGAGCTGGTGAACCACAAGTTTGTCAATTATATTGGAAATTACGATTATTATCTGGAAAAGAAAGAAGAACTGACCTCGGCTTACGCAGCCCTGGACGAAGCTTCCGGCGCTGACCTGGGATTGGCCGGCTCCGGAGGAAAGCAGAGCTGGCAGGAGCAGAAAGAAGCCCAGGCCAGAGAGCGGAAACGGGAAAACGACCTGAAACGTACTGAGGCCAGGATTGAGGAATTAGAGACCCGCAGCGGCCAGATCGATGAACAGCTTCTGGACGAAGAAGTCTATACCAACTCCGTCAGATGCCAGGAACTGTCCCAGGAGAAAGCAGATATCCAGGCAGAATTAGATGAACTGTATGAACAGTGGGGGGAGCTTGCGCAATAGCTCCCCCCACTCTTTCTCTATTTCAATTCTTTTAAGATCTCTTTCAGGAATTCCCAGGTACGCTCTGTAGAAGCAATGTCCAGCTTCTCATTGAAGGAATGGATATCCAGGATATTGGGGCCAAAAGATACACAATCCAGATCTGGACGCTTGCCGAGGAACAGACCGCATTCCAGCCCTGCGTGGACTGCGGACACTACCGGCTCTTTGCCGAACATCCTCTCGTAGATGTCCACCATGACTTTCCTCAGCTCAGAATCCGGGTCAAACTGCCAGGCCGGGTATTCACTGACGGTCCTGGCGGTCCCGCCGGCCACTCTCGCGCACACCTCCAACTGTTCTCTCAACTGCTGTTTCCTGCTTTCCACAGAACTGCGAATCAGAGACACAGTCCGCACAGCATCCTGGGAGGTCTCCACTACACCGATATTCAAAGAAGTCTCCACCAGTCCTTTCAGCTTCCTGCTGTATTCCTGAAGGCCATTTGGGCAGATCACCAGATAATCGATCACACGCCCTGTGCTGTCTTTGGTCATCACAGCTTCTTCTGCTTCTCCCTGGGTAGCCGCTGTCACATCCAGCGTGGGCTCTTCTCCCGTGAATTCTTCCAGCCAGATGTCCTTCATCGCCTCTGTCTGCTTAAGAACCTGATCTGCCCGCCCAGAAGGGACCAGAAAGACCGCTTCTGATTCTGAGGCGATCACATTGTCCTTGGATCCGCCATTGACAGAAATCAGGCTGATGGGTGTCTCCTTCTGGATCCTGTAAAGAAGCCGTCCCATCATCTTGTGCGCGTTGCCCCGCTGTCTATGAATCTCATTTCCAGAATGTCCGCCCAGAAGCCCGTGGACCTTCACCTGGAGCTTCGTTCCGGTTCCGGTCTCTCTCTCTACCGGAATCTTTGTCTCAAACACGATCCCTCCCGCGCAGCCGGAAGTCAGGACCCCTTCCTCTTCGGAATCGATATTTAACAGCTTCTTGCCCTTAAGTCCTGACAGATCTACCGCTTCCGCGCCGCCCATACCGGTCTCTTCATCTACCGTAAAGACCGCTTCAATAGGTGGATGAGGGATGTCCTTACTGTCCAGGATGGCCATCGCCATTGCGATCGCGATGCCGTCGTCCCCGCCCAGAGTGGTCCCCCTGGCTTTTACATAACCGTCTTCCACATACAGGTCCAGCCCGTCCGTCTTGAAATCATGGTCCGAATCCGGCGTCTTCTCGCACACCATGTCCATATGGCCCTGGAGGATCACCGGCTGGCTGTTCTCATATCCCGGCGTTCCCGGTTTCTTGATGATCACATCATTGGCCGCATCCTGCTGTACTTCCAGGCCCCGCTCCTTGGCAAAGGCCACACAGTAATCGCTGATATGCTTTGTATCAAAGGTCCCGTGAGGGATCTTGCATAATTCCTCAAAAAAATAAAAGACCTTTTCCGGTTTTACGTGGTTTAATACTGCCATGTTTCCTTACCTCTTTTCTCTTGCTTTCAGTATAGTTCTATTATGGAACGGGAAGCATAAATTTTCAACCGATTCCATAGAATAAAATCAAGAATCTTTCCGGCGGCGGCTATGATGAAACGGCTCTTATATCTGTGGACACCGATCCTGTTCTTCCTTCTCATGTTCCTATTTCCCGCTCCGGTCTTCCAGGGCGCCAGAAACGGCCTGCTACTCTGGTTTAATACGGTCCTGCCTACGCTTCTGCCCTTTATGATCGTCTCTGATCTTCTGGTCAGTACCCGGGCCATCCATGGGATCAGCCGGGCTGCCGGCATCTTTCTGCGTCCGATGCTGGGAGTGTCAGATTACGGGGCTTATACAGTCCTGGCCGGTTTCCTCTGCGGCTATCCCATGGGCAGCAAAGTCACCTCCGACCTGCTCCGTTCCGGCCGGATCCATCGGTCTGAAGGTGGATACCTTCTCTCCTTCTGCAACAATACCAGTCCTATGTTTGTGGTAAGTTTTGTGGTCCTTCAGAATCTGAAGACCCCCCAGCTTGCCGTACCCGCGCTGGCCATCCTGTGGATCTCCGCATTGATCTGCGGGATTCTATTCCGCCGGCGGTATTTCCCCGAAGAGAACCATTTCCCGGGAAAGAAGCGCCCCCTTGACCTGTTGAGCCAGGGCCGGCTCTCCATCGGCCAGTTCTCCCATGGAAGGAAGTCTTCCCCCGGCGAGGCCTCTTCCAGGCCGGGAATCCTGGATGCCTGTATCATGAACGGATTTGAGGCGATCACGAAAATCGGCGGATACATCATGCTGTTTTCAATCTGCATGGAATTGCTCCAGCTCGTCCCCTTCCGAAATACTCCTCTTTTCCAGGCAGTGCTTGCATCTCTGGAGATCACCAACGGCATCGCGCTGATCTGCGGAGGGGCTTTCCCGATCTCCACAAAATTCATCCTCTGCATGGCCCTGTCCTCCTTTGGCGGATGGTGCTCTGTGGCCCAGACTCAGTGTATGATCCGGGAAAGCAGACTCCCCCTGCTCCCCTATATCGCGCAAAAGCTGGTCACCATGATAGTGACCAGCCTCATCGCTTTTATCTATCTTCTTCTTTTCCCTTTAGGAAACGGACCTTGAAGGAGACCGTCCCTAGAGCAGTTGGTCCTCGTCTACTTCGAATTCTTCTTCTGTCTCCTGAGTCCCTGTATTTCCATATTCAGTCTCCAGTCCCTGTGAGGACTGTTCTGGGATCTCCAGTTCAGACCGATTGTTGCGGACCATATCATAGCACTCCTGCAGAGAATTCACCAATCCATCGTATTTGGTGGTGTAGCTGTCCAGGGTATGGCCGATGATACTCTCGGCGTTTGCCAGAAGATCGTCGGTGTACTGCATGGCTCCGATGCGGATATCGTTGGCATCCCTGGTTGCGTTGTCCAGGATCTCCTGGGCCTGATCCGTGGCCGCGGTCACGATCTCATTTGCCTGGGCGTATGCCTGCTGCATGATCTCATGCTCGCTGACCAGCTCGTTGGTCTGGATCTGGGCTTCCTCGATCATGCTGTCCGCCTTCGCCTGGGCGTCAGCCAGGATGGCATCCTTATTAGCGATGATCTTCTGATATCTCTTGATCTCATCCGGCGTCTTCATCCGCAATTCCCGCAGAAGCTCGTCCATCTGATCCTTGTTGACGATGATCTTGGTCGTGGACAGGGGCTGAAATTTACAACTGTCGATGTACTCCTCAATTTCTTCGATGATCTGTTCAATCCGGCTGCTCATCATTTACACTCTCCTTTTTCTCTTATTTTCTCTCGTATCCTTTCTTCTACAATTTCAGGCACGAATTGAGAAATATCCCCTCCAAAAGCTGCCACCTCTTTTACAATGGTGGAACTTAGGTATGAGTACTTAAGGCTTGTGGTAAGGAAAACCGTCTCCACAGCTGGTTCCAGCTTGTGATTGGTCTGGGCCATCTGCAGCTCATACTCAAAATCTGTGATCGCCCGCAACCCTCTTACCACGACCTTGGCCTCCATTTTTCTGGCAAATCCCACCAATAATCCCTCAAATGGAACAACTTTTACTTTTGGTAAGTCTTTTGTAGCCTCTTCCAACATTCTAACACGTTCTTCTACCGAAAACAACGGCATTTTTGCCTTATTATACAATACTCCGACAATTAATTCATCCACCATCTGGCAGGATCGCCTGATGATATCCAGATGCCCGTAGGTAACCGGATCAAAACTGCCGGGATAGATTCCTCTCAACATATCGTCTTCCTTTCCTCAACAAATCTGCTTTCTCCCGCTCGGTTCGATAAACACATGCTTGTTCGTCTTATAGATCTTATTTTTGATGGCCGCGAATCCCAGCTTCTCCAGATAGTCAAACTCCGTCTCCCTGGACGCCTCCACAATGATCACACCTTCCTCCGAAAGAAGCTGTGAGTCCGCCAGATACTCCAGCGCTTCCCGCTCCAGCTCTTTGCCGTAAGGAGGATCCATGAAAATAAAATCAAACTGCTGATTTCCCTCCAGCCTGCGAAGGGCTGTCATGGCATCCACCGGCATGGTCTCCGCCTTGTGGGCAAGCCGGGTATGGACAAGATTCTCTTTGATGCAGGCTATCGCCTTCGGATTCTTGTCCACAAAATACGCCTTCATGGCGCCACGGCTCAGCGCCTCGATCCCGATCCCGCCACTCCCGGCAAAAAGATCCAGGAAGATACAGTCATACAGATACGGCGTCAGCATATTAAAAAGCGTCTCCTTGATCCGGTCTGTAGTCGGCCTGGTATCAAAGCCATCCAACGTTTTCAATTGTAATCTTCTGGCAGAACCTGCAATAACTCTCATAAAACCCCTCGTAAAATATGATATTTTTGCGTTTATTATAAGGACTTGGCTGGAAAAAGTCAATTGAGGACGTAGCATCTTTTCAATTTACTACGTCCCAAATTAATTTTTGCCCTGTACCCAAATGTAAATTAGGGTGTACCAAATTGAATTTTACCATGTACCCTTTTATTTTCCAATTGACTTCCATCTACTTTGTGTTACAATATAGTTAAGATTACTACTGTATGACACAAAGTAGGTGATGTAAAATGTATGACAAATCTCAGTTGCTGCGTGGAACTTTGGAAGGGTGCATCCTGCAGATTCTTTCTCTTGATACTACATATGGATATGAGATTGTATCTAAATTGCAGTCCTATGGTTTTGAAGATGTTCGCGAAGGCACAATTTATCCTCTCCTTCTAAGATTAGAAAACAAAGGAATTATTTCTTCGGAATTTCGCCTCTCGCCTTTGGGACCACGCAGAAAATATTACTCAATCACAAAAGACGGCCGTTTGTATTTGGATGAATTTAAGCACTGTTGGCATCAGGTTGTAAGTTCGATCAATCAGATTTTTGAAATGGAGGAATGAATTATGACAAATTCCAATCTTTCTCTAGAGACATTGAAATCAGAAAATTTCACTCTTCAATCTAGGCTCACGGCTAAAAATCGACGGATTCTTGAAAAAATGTTCCGCTATATCCGCACCTTTCCGCTGGATGAGTATCATGTAGAATTAATTCATCAAGATCTGATTGGAATGGCTAAAGAAGCAGAACTGCGTCAAGAGTCTTTTCCTGGAACATTGGGGAAAGCTCCTCTTTCTTTCTGCGACGATCTGCTTCTGGCTTCCGGTCAAATCTCGCCTCCCGCAGGTCGGAGTCTTTTACGAATTTCAAGCTTGTATTATCGTTTTATTGGGACTTTCTTTGCTATAATCGGCCTCTCAAATATCATCGGACAAATCCTGGGCTTTTTGGTAGGCGGAGAAATCTGGATTTTAAAAATAATGTCTGGAGATAAGATAGTTCTTTTCCTTTATCAGTTGTTTGTTCTTGCGGTCGGAATTCTTTATCAATTAGGCGGAGACCGTGCCAAGCGTTACAGCTCCAATAGTTCTAAATCAAACTGCTGCTTAAAATGGGGATTTTTCCTGCTTCTATTGCAGATCGTTA